>NZ_JBNVZS010000001.1:0-532143 GCF_052527395.1 Legionella pelazae | reverse complement strand
AGTGATTTTAACTTTGTTGATTTTTTTAAAATGGCGCGCCCGGAAGGATTCGAACCTCCGACCTCCTGGTTCGTAGCCTGATTGGTTAAATTAAATTTTGTTATAAATCAATGCCTTGCAATGTAACGATTGTAGCAGCTACTGCCTGAAACTGCCTGATTTTAAGTGATTTCAGCGGTGGTTTGTTACAATTTTGCTACACTATTATTTTAATAATTAAACTAATTATTAAAGAGAAATAATTTCGTAATATATTTATATTGTCGAGAAGAAAATATGTACATGCTCTTCCTGGCGAAAATAGTTAACTGAGCTCGTTGATGTGTTTCCAATTACACCTTACTTCGCGTTAGAAGAAATAGGTTTTCCAAATAATTGGAAGAGTCAAAGTTTATGGAGTAATAGTTAAATAAGTTTATAAATATTGGCTCGTAATCAATAGGTCAGCAGTTCGATTCCGCTCAACGGCATAGATATAATAAGCTTTCTTCTCTAAAAATCAAATCTTAATAATCCCTTGGATACACTTAACAAATCGAGCTTCAATATGCATTAAAAAACTTTAACATTAATTTAATATGTGCTTTATAAGCTTAGCAACATTAGTATTCTAAATAGATAGACCTAAATAAGCCTATCGGGTCAATTTTCTTAACAGTTTTATTTAAAGGCATAAAACGTGTAATTTAGCCTTTTTGTTATAATTACTTTATAAGCATTTTCTAAATGGAATTATAATGCTCAACTCATATGATATTATTTTACCTAAACAACTAGATCTTGCTGGCACCTTAACCTTCCTTGAATGGCTAGCTAATTTGCCTGAAGCTGAAAAATATATTTTTGATTTCAAGAATGTAGCTTGGGTAGAGCCTTTTGCACTTATTTGCTTAGCAAACCAACTAAAATTTCTACGGGAATCAAAAATTGGCTCCGAGTTTAAAGCTGTTAATTTTCAAGAGGGAGAAGCTAACTCTTATGCAGCTCATATGGGATTTTTCAGAGCATTCGGTTTGCAGCATGGTAAATTTCCTAATGAGGCTAGCGGAAATGATAATTATAATCCAATCAGAATCTTGAATGTTAAAACTCTTATTAGAAGAGCAAGAGATAATAAGATACGTATCGAAGAAGAGTTAGATATTTATGCAAGAGATATGGCATGTAAGTTAATACGTAATAATTCTAATGAAATTATTAAAATTTTAACATTTTCGATACGAGAAATGTTGAGAAATATAATAGATCATAGTGATGCTTCTAAGCTAGCATTCTGCCTTCAATATTCGCCGAGTAGAGAAAGTGTTGAGTTTTCACTCTTAGATAACGGCTGTGGAATTAGGAATAGCTTAGTAAAAAATCCAAACCTTAAAAATATAGAAAGTGATAGTAAATCCTTGGACTATGCCGTCTTACCTGGAGTTTCAGGAAATTTCGTAAGCAAGGGCTATATCTCAGATGATCCTTGGGAGAATTCTGGATATGGCTTATATATGGCAAGTGAATTATGTAGAAGAGGTGGCAATTTTTTTCTATGTAGTAAAACTGCAGGAAAATTACTAGATGAGAAGGATGAAATTAAATTTTCTACTTCTATAAATGGTACTGCTCTAAGATTAATTTTTAACCTCTCTTCTATATCATCCATAGAAAGTGAATTATCTACTATTCGTAGGAAAGGTATAAAACTAGCTAAAGAAATTAGCTATGCAAATATAAAACCATCTTCTGGTTCAACAAAAATTTTTGATAATTAGAAGCCCCTTAAGTAGGGGCTTAATACCTTGAAAAAACATGTATCTCACTATTTGCTTCAACCGAACAATAATCACTAAGAAACAGATCACAAGCAAAAGCTTCGTAATCGAAATAACTTATTAAATTATCTGGTATCACATGGCTATAACCTTCTTCCAAAATATGCCAGGCAAAATCGATTTCAGAATCGTAACAACCTACGTAACTATTAGTTATCATGGTTTGAGCTTCTTCAAGACTAATATCTGCAATGAGCGCTTGTCCTAACTCACCATAAGTAGCTATAAATTCCGCATATTGAGTGATGTTGTCTAAGTCTTCATATTCACTGAGGTTGATGTTACCAAAACCTTCGTAATCATGAATTGCATAGTCGCTAGCGTTCTCGATTGTGCTTTGAGCTAACATTGTTTGGATTTCTCCACTTATCTCGTCTGTACTTTGATTAGCGTTAATCCAAGTGCCATGTAAAATGCCATGGTTATAAGAAGCCAGGCATGCTACATAAATGCTTGGGGTAAGCATTTTTTTCTCCTTAAATAAAAGATGCCCAAGCAAACTAAGTAGATAGCTTGCTTATGACTTAGAGAGGGTTAAAAGGGGACATTTGTTGTAAATGCTTTTTCTTGTATTGTTTCGCGCATGGCTGACATGTGTTGTTCAGCTAAGGCAGTTGTCTTTTGACTAGCTTTGGCATGTCCTAAAAACTGAATATTACTCACCACAATACTAATGGAGTGGCGATTATGGCCTTCTTCATCAGTCCAGGGATTAGAGCGAAGTTTGCCTTCAATAAAGACTAAACTTCCTTTCTGTAAATAATCAGTGACTTTAGTTAAATTGCCAAAAAAGACAAGCTGGTGCCACTCAGCGCGAGTATGCCATTCTTCTTTAATTCTGAATGATTCATTCGTGACAAGAGTTGCGGTTACAAATGTTTGCCCACTTTTACTAGTGCTGGCTTTAGGCTCTGTACCTAAGTTACCAATGAGTTGAATGCGGTTTAAAAAAGCAGTCATTATGTTCTCCTATTTTTTAATAAAAAGCGCAACAGGAAAACCTCCGCAGCAGGCAGTTGTTTTTCTGTAGTGCGGATAGACAGAGATTCAGTCAGTGGTAAGCTGGTACAGACTGTTTGAAGTCAGAAAAGATAAGGTCAAGCTGTATAATTTCTGCTAAAGACCACTGCTCACGAAATTGACGCAGAGTATTCAAGCAATAAACTAATTCAGCCAGTAAATGTTCAATCTCTCGTTCAACAGAGTTTGTTGGTTGCATGGTATCGCTCCTTTGATACAAGGAATTGATTTCCCAGAAGGGAAAGAGTCAATCCCTTTTGGGTTATGCAGAGAAAACCTCACCGATTCATCGGTTGATTTTGCCAAGTTATTAATGAAAGTAGGCGTAAGCCTTCCTAATGTAAGTGTTGAAACTTAATCCATGCATTAAATTAAGCTAAAAGCCAAATTTAATAATTTTCCCGACTAAACGTTCTGCCATAGGATTAGGGAAGAAGATGGCATTCACAGGACTAGTAAATTAGTTTCGCCAGAATTTCGCTGGCTCATCAGCTGTGCTTGTATTGATTCTAACAAGCCAGAAGTAAAAATCAATAGAGACACTCTGCATGTATCTAAATGAAGCTGTTTGATACTAATAAATTTCTAGATGCCTAGGTAGGATAAAGGTTATGCGTAGCAATAAACGCATTAAATTTTAAAAAAATTAATTAATTGTTCTTCTTGCCCTTTAGGTCAACCTTAATTCTATTCTGTTATAGTTAGCTGCATAATTATGAGGGACTTGTTACACTAATTTTCTCTAAAGATTGGAACTCATTTCTATGACATTACTACGGAGGATATATAGCATTATCTTTCTTTCACTAATTTCAGCTCTTGCCTTCAGCCAGCCTATAAAAAATTTTGGGCAAGCTAAAAAACACGCACGAATTCTTTTCGCATTTTATCGAGAAACGCTATATTGCCGTTGTAAATTTGACGCTCGTCTTCAAGTGGATTTAAAAAGTTGCAATATGCAGGCAGCAGCTAGGTTTAAGCGAGCAAGGCGAGTTGAATGGGAGCATATGATGCCTGCTGAGAACTTCGGTAATCAATTCGCCTGCTGGCGCGAGCCGCTTTGTAAAAAGAAAAACGGCAAGCAATACAGAGGTCGTGCTTGTTGCGGACGTATTGATCCTAAATTTAGACAAGCCGAATCTGAACTTTATAATCTCTGGCCAGCAGTAGGCTTAGTTAATCAAGCTCGTTCTAATTATCGTTACAGTATGCTAGAAACGCATACAACTTTTTATGGATGTCCTATTACAATCGATTCTGCTTCTCGGCGTGTAGAGCCAGCTGACTATGCTAAAGGGATAGTAGCAAGAGCAAATCTATTTATGTCTGATAAATACAGCATTCGCTTAAGTGAAGCGCAGCGTACATTATTTTTAACTTGGAATAGTCAATTTCCACCTAGCGATAGGGAAAAACAATGGGCTCAATTAATTGCGAAAATAGAGGGCTATGAGAATCCCTATATTTTCAATAGAGAAGCTGATTATTTGAATTTGATTAATAAAATGCCAATTTTCCTTAAAGAGCATGATTACTTGTTTAATATACTGCAAGTTTTATTTAAGTAATAAAAGTTTATTTAAGCTTATTATTTAACCACAATAAATTTTAGTAATACTTAGTCTTGAATGCCCAAGTTCCTGACTAATGAGTTCTCTTGCAATTCTGTCCCAATCTTTTTCAAGGAAGCTCAGCTCGCTATAGTGTTTCCCTCCTTGAATAGGACAAAGTAATCCACGGCCATTTTTGTCATAATGCTTGGTAATTTCAAGATATCTTCTTTGCGCATAAGCATATCGAAGCCCATGGCATTTGCTTAAGTTCATTTTGGCAATGACTTCATGATAGTGAGATAAGTGACTTTTATAAGATTTTTTATGCGGAATTAAAGAATGGCCACGGGGTATTTGTCCCATTGCTTTAACTAACCACTGTCTTTGCTGCTCACTAGTTAGCTGAATAATGCGGCCAATACCTCCTTTAGTCCAGCTAGGTTTAATTACTAAGTCTTTTCCTTTCCACGCCTCGCTAATTATAATTTTTATTGATTCTTCGCGGCGAAGACCAAAAAGAGATTGAGCCTCTAAGGATAAACGAATCAGCGGATCTGGACATTTCGTGAAATCGACATTATTTATTACTTTATTATATTGAGGGGCATAGTGTCGCTTGTTAATTTGATAAGCGCAGTTATCTGACTTAACTAATACAGGCTTTTTTAAGACAGAGGCTACCTTACGTAATTTAGACATATAGTTCTTAATCGTAGCGGGATTTTTATTTTGTTTTTTCCAATGTTCAACCAAGATGTAGATATGTTTTGGTTTTAATCCTTTGATATGTGTTAACTTATAGCCAAGCTCATGTAAGTCTTTGATGCAGCGATTAAGCATGTACTTCATATCTGCTTTACTGGCGTAAGAGTAGTTGTGAATTTTTTTCAGGCATTCATGAATGGAGTACTGAGCATTTTTAAGTTTAGTTTTACTCATTAAGATATCTCCATAACGAATCGCGGGACTTGATGCCCATTTCACTACGAATTAACCAATAGGTTTTATACTTCCCTAATAACGGCAAAAGATATTGATACATCTGTTTTGCATATAAATAGCGCCATGATTTCTTGAGTGGTAAGGCATATTTTTTCAATTCTTTTCGCCAGGCAAATTTGGTTTCTTCATAACCGTTAAATTCAGCAATAGATTTTCCCTGAGTTAGTTGCCTAATTTCAGAGAGAATAGTTTCTTGTGTTCCATTGCGAATAGGAATAGTTCTATCCAAAGAACTAAAGGAAATATTGCGGGTTATCCAAAGGCTATCGTGTTGAATATTAATTTCAGGTTTTATGTAAATAGCTTCTTGAAAGGTAAGGCCGAATTCTGTTTGAAGCGCCATAATTAAGCGTGGTATCTGTATGTCCCACACTTTCCAATTGTCATGCTGAAGTTTTAGTTTTCTGCGGCTTTTTCGGATTTTACTCAGTTGTAACGATTTATTATCTATATTAGTTAATGAGCAATCAATGCTTTTTAAGTAACGCCTGACTATGGTCATGTGATTCATAATCGTGCCAGCTCGTAGTTTACTTTTTTTCCAATAAGCGACTAGTTTATGAATATGGTGTGGTTGAAGTGCGTTCCAGGATGGTGGCACATCACCAACAGTGTACAAATCATCTATCATCTTGTGAATGACATAAGCCTGCTGTTTTCTTTCTTTATAGCTGCCTTGACTAGCTAATTTTAAGTATTGATTGGCAGTTTGTCTTAAGCTGTATTTTCTCATCATCTCATTCGCTATCAATAAATATTTGCCCTGTCTTTGGTTTAGTGTTGGTCGAGCGGCTCACTCAAAGATGAAACCTGGCCAAAGCCATAAAGCTCGAAGTAGGGGGCAAATCAATCGTTATAAGGCAAACGAGTTCGCCTAATTACAGTTTTTAGAGTTATTTCCTCCTTGTTTAATGATTAAAGATAGTGACAAAACAAAGGGTCTTGTCATACAAGTCCATGGTCAAATTGAAATTGACTTAAGCTCCCGTGGGAGTTTTCCTGCCGAATGACAGAGTATCCTAGATGGGTTTCCCGACTTAAACGTCCAGCCACAGAGTTAGGGAAAGAGGTGGCTTTGCATAATACGTCAGATGACGTTTCGCAGAATTGCACTGGCTCATCAGTTATGCTGATTTCAAATTAGCAAACTGGTGCTTGCTTCGCAAGAGATTATAGAAAGAATTTTGTCCAATCCCGGTTGGCGGGATCAGACAAAATGGCTAAAGGTGTTGATTTTACACGGTAAAATCAAGGTTGTTTTTCTGCGTCACTGCAGTGAATTTGCAGTGACGCAGGCTATCCAATAATATTTTTGAACCATAATATCAATATTATTGATTTGATTGGCGATTACTTATGTGCCATAAATTTCTGATTGATATTATATTTAAAGGATTAGTATGCATTTATTTTTATGGTACTTTGAGCTACCTTAATTCGCAGTTAATTCTTAAAACATATAAAACAAATTTTACCAAAATTCAAATGAATAATTTCGTATTTTACCTGTGACTTATATTGTTATTTATATGCAGATTTGGAACTCCAAACGGAATCAAAGGTATTATTCGAGTTGATAAATCAGATAATTTTATTCATTGGGTTGGAGACTTAATTCTCATGAAGATTATGTTGAGGATCAGGGAAGTGAATTTAAAACTAAGGGGTATTTTTATGGTAGTTAGGTTATATCAAAAATAGATAAAGGTCAGTTAATAAGATAGCTTTTGTTCTGCATAATTTTATATACTATATTGAATAGGGATGGTTTCATATGTTGAACAACTTTAAGACAAAAAAACTTTACTTTACTGTTTAAAACCGACTATAATATTTATATACCCTGCAATTCATGAAGTCCTAAGTTCCACTTAGGATATCACCTTAAAGGTATAGTGATAGCGGGGTTATTTTTTGACCTTTTTTTTGTTCTCTCATGGTCCAAATTAAAATCTGACGGGATAAAAAGCCAGTGTCTGTAAGGATCTTCCCATCTGTTACTTGGATAACCTCTATGGCTGGTTGAAGCGCCAATATTAAACCCGGGATAGATTTCTCTTATTCTGGAATTGATGTACTTATATACAGTTTCTTTTGCAATTGTTCTTTTACCTCTACATCGCTGTTCCTCAAGTTTATCTTTGTGATGATTATTCAATCTAAATTGCATGGCGCCCAATATAATATCTACAGATTGTAAAATAACATGATCATGAGAATGTACATCAGTTATATTCTCAGGTAGAAAAATTAAGCCATTACTCTTAATTTTTCTATTTTGATTGAGATACAATAAAGAGGACTTAAATAGCATTGCTTTTTCTTTTGTATCAGGGATTTTATCAAAATATAATCTTACTTGTGTTGCTTGCTGCTCTTTCTTAAAATATTGAAGGCCAAAAGCATGTTTTATAAACTGGTAGTAAAGAAGAAAATATTCATGCTCTCTATGATAACCCGATAAATTTTTAGGAACATTCCTATTTTGGGTGAACATAATTCTAATTTTGAGTTTTCTATCTGTAATTAGGTTAAATAATAAATCTATAAATTCTATATACTTTTTTAAATAATTTTCGGTTATCTTAGACCACTTAATCTCTCCATAAAGATTTAATTCAGCTTTTTTTTGTATGAGTTGGGTATTTACGAAGTCCAGATTTTTTGAATCTACTAAAGCCCCGCCGTAGAAATTAGAAAAAAATCTTCCCGATATAGTCGACTCATCGCAATAAATAGTTATTTCCTTTGGCAATTGTAACTCCGAATACTAAAAATCTTTTGACAAAAGTGTATTAAGGCTAAGGCTTAGTGGTTTATAGAAAAAATAGATAATTCCATCAATATTTACTTAGCAGTTATTGCTTCCTCAAAGCTTCTTACTACAATTTTTTTCGAAGCTTAATAATTCTTTTTTATATTCCCCTTTTGATTTCAGCTTCTTAAATTTTGTTGGTATAAAATAATATGGCCCATTATCTTTTTTAATTAATTCTTTTGCATTTATCAAGCAGGATTTATACATATCAATTTTATGTAATTTGAATGCAGCAAATGCGCAGGCAAAAGAAGCACTAGAGCTTTCTATACGTTCATTATAAGTATCCGTTAAAAATATATTAAAATACTTTTTAGCATCTGATTTATTTAGCTTGTCTGCAACATATGCTTTGGCAAGAGTGAAATAACCACCAATATTTTTATCTGTAATGGCTTCATATACAAAATCAAATTTGTCTGCATCTATAAGTAGCTCTAGCGCATCTAATTTGGATGATTGTTCGATAAGATTGTACCAATCAAATGGCGGTGCAAGTTTATCTTTGTGTTTTTTATAGTATGAAACAAGTCGCATGGAAGATTGATCCAGAAGAATACTTCTCAAAAAAAACAAGTTAGAATTTTGCCGACTATAAGTTGATTTTTTGACTTTTTTAAACAGTTCCATAAAATTATTATCGAGCTCATCTTTTAGATTTTTTATACTTCTTTTTAATAGATTAAGGTTTTCTATAAGCTCATATAATCCTATTCTATTACTGTAATGTCTTCTCATAGATGATAGCCATTCTTCAAAATTTTTTTCTTTATTATCAAAAATCATACCTGATGAAAAAAGCATCTCATTTAAAAATTTATCAAAACTATTATTATTTTTGGATTCTATTTCATTTGAAAGGGTTTCATATGATTTAAGCAAAGGGTCTTCTTTTAAAATAGAGCTCTTTTTCTCATATTTAAACCACGAAGGTAAATACTCAACCAATGATAAACTTGGGTAATGGTAAATTAGTAAATCTGGTAGACTGTGAAATGTGTTTTTAAAATTTTCAATACGAGTAGTAAAAAGTTGATTATCTCCCCAAGGCAGTCCAACAGGGACATTTGATGCTACTAAAATGGTAGAAATATTAGATTTTTTGAAAGCCTCGAATACTCTGGAAGTTCCTATAATATTTTGTTCATTTAGCGATGTGAGCATAACAACTAAATCGGCAAGATATTTGGTACAAACACCGCCTGTCTCTGTAATACCTGTCCTAGAATCAATAAAGACATAATCAGGGTTACCAAATTCACTCTCTATCTGACGCTTCATATTCTCAAGTAATATAGCACCATTTTTTTTCTCAAATATTTCGGCCCAGTTTATTGAGCATAATTTTTTCGAGTATTCTGGATCAGAGGTGTTGCCTGCGCCTACAAACCAAATATTTCCCTCCATTTCTAAACCCAGATTTTCACCTGTTATGGAGTTTACCTTGAGATCCGTGACATGGTTATTTTCAATAGCATCATATAAATAATCTAAAATCCCCCGCCTCGTATCTAAATCAACATTCTTATTATTTTTCTGCGCAATTTCATTTAAATAGGACGTAACGCCAGGTGCTTCTAAATCAAAATCTAAAACCACTACTCTATCTCCTGAAAACGCTCTTAAAAGAGCGGAGTTAACAAGGGCACTGGTCCGTCCAACTCCCCCTTTATATGAATAAAAAGTTGTGAAAAAAGTTTTAAAAGGTATCAATGCCTTGCTCCTCTTGCATGAGTGGTATTCAATAGACTCTCAAAGTGCGTTTTCTGCTTTAACTCTTGAACCTTTTCTTTGCCGATATACTGAAATTTTACTAGAAGAATATCGGATTCTAATGTTTCAGCATTTGCCATAGATGATTGAGATTGTTTAGCCGATTTTCCTGTAAAGCATTCTAAGTCAAGCAAAGTACTCGGATGATTAGCTAAAATTTTTAAGAAGTTAAAAATTTGACTACTAACTGTTTTTTTCATACTACCTATCTCAGAGAGATATACTTCAGAAAGTCCGATTTTTTTAGCAAGAGCCTTCTGTGACAGCATTGAGTTCTTTTTGATCGTCAGCAAAAATTTGGCTGCTTGCATTCTTATAGATTTTTCTAAAGCCTGATCTAATTCGGCCGTGTCTTTTCCCTGTATAAGTATTTCTCCACATTTGCTACATAACAGCGCTTTGAAACTTACCAACAATTGTACATGATTAAAATCTTTCCAGGGGAAAACAGAACCGCTAATATTAGACTGTTTGAGTTGATTGTTACAAATAGGGCAATTAAATTTTCTCATATTAAACTCCTCATGGAGAGTATTTCTCTAACACTTCTGATGCTGTTGTTAATTTCTTTTCAGTAGGATGAAATGATATATTGTACAAATATTCACCTTCTTTATCCTCAAGAATAGAAAATTTAATATACCAAGGTATCTCGCGAATTCGTTTACCATATACATCGTATACATCCCCATTTATTAGCACATTTTCACAAAAATTATTTTCAGTTAATTTGCTGACTTCCAATAGTATGAACAACTTGGCGGTGTCCGGGGTTAGCTGAAGATGCTCACTCACGCATTTAAGAGCCCTTTTAAATGAAAACAAAGGACTCTGATCATCGCGTGCTAACTTTTTTACACGCTCAAGGTTATACATGGCTGTACTAACTGACTGCATTCACACGATCATCCTTAAAAAAATAATACCTGTTATTAAACTCAGTTTAATTATAATAAAAAAACTAATTTTTGTCAAATTTACTATTAAACACAGTTTAATATATATTTATAATTAATTGATTATAAATAAAAACTTGAAATAATTGAAAGTCCGAAGAAATACAGCGCCCACTACTCTCTCTACATGAGAGAGCCAAGCTATTAATTAACCGGAAATAAATTAAATTTTTTCGTTACTTTAAGTGTGGGGAAGATATCGAAAGGGGGAGGCGTTCACCCGTATTATTAATCATGGCTTGAGGGTGATATGACTAACTTTGAATCTAGCTGCAAGCAAATAGAGAGATTAGTTCGATTTAACCTAGCAGGCTAATACGCCTAAAATTAAGCTCTTATCTGAGCATGATTTATTATACTTAAAGCCAGCTTAAAAAATTTTATAGTATAAATACTACTCATATAAGAACCTGAGAAATATCTAATTAGATAATAACAAATGGTTACAAAATAATAATTTAAAAGTAAAATAGTTTAGATTGAGATATCTTGTTAAACTAAGTTTTTAATTTAAATGGTTGGATGGTCCTTTTTTCATTTTTAGTCTTTATTGCTTTTCTACTTACTTTAGATTTTATCCGTCTTCCTAGTAAGGTAGACGCTCTTAATATATCTTGTAATTTAGCTGAGCATTTAAATTTAATTTCTGGTTTGTATAAACACATATCTGAAGTAGTAGTTTAACTAACTAGTTTTGTATAAAAATGCACTACTAGTGAGAAAAATAATTCCAGCATAAGAGGTTTATCCATAAAGTGATGATTCTCTATACTCTAATTATAAATGTAGCGAATAAAAAGGAAGATAGAAAGTAAGAGAATTACTCTACTTAAATTTATAATTCTAGATAATTTTTAGAGACATTTATTAACTTAGTCATCTATATATTTGATATAATTTTTCTGCTGCAACCTTTTTATGTCATCGTGTAAGCATATATTTAAGAAAGCAAATGGCTTTACTTAAGCTTGTTAGCTTTACTGATAATGCTTTTATTATCATCATAATACCTTGAGGTTACAGAAAGCGGTATTCTAACTTTATAGAGTTCCCCACCATTTACTAAAACAAAAGCCTGCCCCTTAGGCAAGGAAATAATATCATTCACTTCAATCATAGGTGCAGATGTAGTTTGAACCCGATCTTCATTAGTCGTATTAAAATAAACTCCATCATCTCCATGGGGTGTATCATTAACCATAGACACTTGTGTATGCCCAACTACACCAACTTGTGGTAATACTTTTACTAAAAGATTAGCTGTTTCCTCATTCTTAACTCTTAGCATAATTAAAGTATTAAAATTCCCCTCAGAAACTTCAGCTTTAGCTTTTGAGCCAAGGGCAACTTCCATATCCTGGATAGTTTGCGCATAAGCGGTTACTTGAAAGCCAGCGCCGCCTGCTTTATTTAAAATCTTTACGAAAGAATCTTGGATAATCTCTGAAAGCTCATCGCAGTGAAGATTTAGCCTGTAATGGGCATTACTTTCTTTGTAAATTTTTCCTGCTGTTGAAACTAGGTCAGATAGAAAGGCTTTTCCTACGGCTTGAGCGATATTAGGATTAGTTAAACTATCTAGGCCAATATAAATTACTTTCTTCTCTTTAATTGATTTCATCAGTTCAATTTCATTAGGGCTTTGGCTAAAAGAGAAGAGGTTTGAGGCATTACTTTTATTAATTTCAGATAAGACAGGGCCAACACTGGCAGTGATTTTGTCATAGTAATGCTTATCCATAATAGCAGCATCGTAAAGGTCAATAAGAATTTGATCGTGCAAACTTTCTACATTGCCTGTGGTAATTGTTTTGGAAATATAGTTTTTTAGAAATTCAATGACTGCTCTGGCCCTGTCTAAAGGAGCAGTATTTTTATTTTTTCGATTAGCTTTCTCAGCTGAGGTCATTAAAATGGTTTCTATCTGTGCATGATAATCTGCGTAATGCTGGGGCATAATAGTGTCAGCATAAGCCATTAAAAGTTGATCCAAGCGGTTAATATAAAAGGCAATGGACTTATAGGTAATAGGTTGTTGCATTTCTTCAAGACAAATTGCAACGATATTTATATATTTCCAAGCAAACGCTGCAAATTGTTTGCCTTCACCTTCTGCTGCAATGGCGTCAGTGATGCGTGTGGCAACTTCACTGACTTGGTCGTAGTTTTTTAACGGGTTATATTGTGCGGATAATTCCGGAAAGCCTAAATGTACGATGCGAAAATCTTTTAGTCGTCCAGAAGCCTCACAAGCGGCATACATATCACGGACTAAATCTAAATCACCTTTTGGATCAACGACAATAACGGCATCGCCATTTCTAATATCTTGATTGATTAAAATACTTGCCAGTCTTGTTTTGCCTACTCGTGTTGTACCAACGACGAATGTATGGCCTACTCGAACATCTTGAGGAATATATACTGGCGTATCTTTTCCACCTAAGCCATGTAAGTAAGGGCTTCCGCCTACAGGTGGATCGGGTCTAAAGGGATTTAATTTGGATTTGCTACTTAACCATTTTGTTACCAAATTATGCTCGTGATGTTGGCAATAGGCTCGAATGGCTTGATAGAGTTTTCCTCGTTGCATGAATGCTTCGTTTTTAATTTGTTTTATTTGATGTAAGCGTTGTGTATGGTGGGGTAACCAGCGAAATCCTCTACCTAAAAATAGCCATTTTTGAGAAAGGGGAATTTGCGTGGTTGAAAGAGCATAGTAGGGCATGGCTAGTAGACGTCGATGATAACGTTTTACCTTTAAGCCTTGAAACCCTCTCAATAAACATAAGCTGCTAAGTCCTGCTGCTGCATAGCATCCCATAGCTTGTGTTAAAAGAAAAAGATGAGGTTTATTAAAGGCTAGGAAAGCTAAAGCAGCACAGGTCATACTAGTATAAATCTCAGTAGGTTCGCGAAGCAAGTTTTCAACAGGATAATCTGTCATGCTTCTTACCTCCACCAAACTAAGGTTTCAAGGAAAAATAATATTCCTAGCAAATACCAGCGGGCGCTTAATGCTAATAGCATTTGTGCTGGTGTAATTTCATGGTTTTTATGATACAGAATAACTTGAATGAACCTAGGCCAAAGTATATAAAGTAGAAAATAGAATAACAGATGACTAATTAGAAAAGTGATTTGATAAGTTTGTAGAAAGGTTTGTAGTTCATTTAATGGCTTACTTAAGTGTACTAATTTCGGTGCAATTAATAATAGCAGGGAGGCTGGTATGATTAATTTAATTAAGACTATAATGATTGAACGTAAATAATAAAACATGGAATGTCTCCTTATGATTAAACCTATCAAAAGTTATAAATCCATGGCCTTTACGGCATTAAGAGTCCTTTGGAAAATAGCTTTTTTAACACTACAAGTAATAGCGATGTTTGCTTCTGATCGCCGTTCTAACTCACGCTATTTACCTTATCAAGCACAAGATCTTTATAAGAAAGGCCTGATAAGTGCTGCTGAATACAATAAAGCAATAAAGGGGTAATTTTTATAATCTTCCTGCACTAGCCACCTTAACGCCTGCCTTTAAAGCTTGAGCACCCGAATGAGCTACATTTTCACTATGTGTATTAGCCTCATTAATTAATCCCATAAGTCCTGCGCCTGCTTCGCCACCAAAATGACTGGAAAGCTTTAACAATAAGAATGGTGCGGTAAAATAAAACATGACTGCTATATTACGCATGGCAGATAGAGCTTCGTTTTTACCCAGTGGATCGAGTACACTGCGCTCTACAAATCCTACTAAATGCCAAAGGTATTGAATAAAGATAGCCATGATAAACAAGGCACATAAACTACCTAATGCTCTAGGACTGTAGCCACTTAATGCTAAAATTAAAGGTGTCATAATAATTAAAAAGAAATAGAGAAATGCCTGCATAATGGGTAGCGTTTGCATAATTGCTTCTCTTTTTAGTGGCGTTGCAGTCCAAGATTTTGCCCATTGGCCAGCATTGACTAAGCTATGTGTAATCACATTACCGAATGCGCCATTGGTATTATCCATTAAGTTTTTAACACTATTTGCCTGCATGTCTCGACTGTCATTAAGTAGCATTTTGGCAACATAGTCTTCAGAACTTAAGCTGGAACTCCATGCTTTAGGATGGCCAGTTTTAAAGGCTCTTACTCTATCTAAAACCGCATAGTAATTAAGGTGGTTATCAAATACCCCTGCATGATTAGCAACATCGACTAAGTCATTACGGAGTTTTAACCACCATTGATTGCAGGTTGGATAGCCTTCTTCAGGTAAATGTTCTGCATCAATATCACCACGCTTAGCTGCATTTTCTAAGTTACCATTAGGTGCTTCTTTAAAGCTAAAGCCAGTTATGGGCTGGCGAGCATGAATTTTATCGTAATACAAGGTTTGATAGACTTTTGAACCTACCCATTTAAGATCTTCTTCACCACCATATTTTTTAAGAATGTCATCTATTTTAGCTTTATCTTGAGATTCATTGTAATAACTATTTCTTGCTTCTAAAAAGCATTGACGATGGAATTTTAAGGCAGATTCTCGTATATCATTTGGTAGGTAAGTTGAAACTAAGTCGCCTTCTATGGCTTGTAGGCTATCGGTACATCCAGTTACTTTCATTAAACTATAGGTTAATCCTGACATGTAGCTCTGTAGAATGGCAAAGCCAATTGGCATTTTGACATTTGATGTTAATACATCTGCAAATGCTTCATCATAAGTTGTGCCAGTATCTCCTAGTTTAGACGCTTTAACATTGCCATCCTTTTTAACGCCACACATCGGTTTAAAATTTAAAGCTTTTTCTTCTAAGGGTACGCAAGGATAGACAAAAATTGCACAGATTAAAAATGTAACTGCTAGTTCATATAAAAAATTATTAAGCGCATATTCAGCGGCGTGGTGCGTTGAGCCTGAAGGAGCTAATACATTTTTTAAGAAGCGATAAGCTACCATTAAAAAACCTAAATATAGTAGTCCTGTTTGCCAAAGTGCATTAAAAATTACTTCATACTGTTGCCAGCCTAGATAGGTGGTGTAAAGTGATAAAGGACTAAAGACAACCATGTTTAGACCCCTTTATTTTCAGGTTTTAAATAAACCGCACCATGTTTTACGGTAGATTGTTCATGATCATCACCTGGTAAACCTTTAGCAATATCTTGAGCGCGAATATCCATTAACAATCCTAATGTCTCTGTCATCATCTTTTTACGAACTTCATTTTCAAAGGCAAGCGAGTGGACATCATCATCAAGTTTTTTAAGGGCAAAGCGAACCATGTCTAGAGCAGGCTTTAAGTTCTGGACTTCTTGAACCTGTAGACCTGCTTGTAAAATACGTCGCATCATGAGTGCTTTGTCTAGCATGTTTTGCACGGCAATTTCTTCGGCAAGCTTAGAGACAGTTAAGATTTGTTTTTCTCGGGGCATGCGCTGTAGGGTCATGATAATTTCATCGGTAATCATGAGATTTGAAGCGCTGACCAGTTTTAGTTTTTCTTCAGTTAAAGGCCACTTTTTATCGACTAATTGCCAAAGCGCTTGAGAAACATTATTGGTGCATGTATTGCTGCTATCACAACTTTGTAATAAGGCAGAAAGACCGAGTCCTGCTTTAGCATCGTGATTTGCAGTTTTTGCTTTGTCATCGTTAGCGCTGACATGAATATCGCCTAAAACTTTAACTGCCCAGTTAGCAGCCTCGAGCGGGCTTTTCCAAGTTTGAGTTAAAGGTATTTTTGTCGTAGGTGCTTGTTGATTATCAAGCGGCGTTCGATTAAGTAAAATATTATAGCCTGCAATAACTACATCATTAATGACTTTAATTGGCCTTTGAAACTTCCCACCAGCGTTGCCCTTTTCACGACCTATCCAAGGTAGGCCATACTCTTCTCTTTTTTGAGCAATCGTTTTTGCTGTTTCACGTACGTCAACATTATTGGTTTTAGCACGTTTAGCTGCTTCAAGCCAACCTTGACTATCTGAAATAGATAGCATACTTTCCATTGGAGATTGGCCTTCTTCTAAGGTTTTTTTAACGTCCTGACAATCTTTAACTTTAATTGAGAATTCATTTTGAGCGCCTGCCGCGGTATTTTGTAACACGTTATAAAGAGCAGGCATAGATTGTTGTAATTTATAGAGGGGAAATCCAGCAACTGCGCCTTTTAAATTTTCAATAATGCCAGCAGGAATATTCATCGCAGAAGATTTCATATCTTGAAAGGTATTGGTAATGGAAACCACGGGATTAAAGCCATTGCAAGTAAAGCCTAGTCGCCCATTAACGTTACCCCCAATTGTAATGGTTTGGTCATTATTAACGGGCGGTATATACAAATTAGAAGTGCCGCCTAATTTATAATAATACTCTGATTCATTCGGAAGAAATGAGCCTGCAGTAACAATGAATGAGGTCAAACTACTTATAAGAAAAATGAAAGGTTTTTTCATTGCTACACCTACCTTTTTTGTGGTTTTTTAACTTTAGGAAAGGATAAGGACGGTATGTATTTACCACGATGCGTTACACAGCCACGATATTTACGCCAAACAACAAACACATAATTGCCATTGCCATCTTTTTCATCCGCAATACCAAAATCATCTGCCTTGGCAGCGTTGATATTGCGATTTCTAGGGTAAACTTCTTGCCAAATTACATTTTTTTGTTTGGGGTCAAAAATCACATTAGCAACTACACAGTTTTTGCCACAGGTGTTTTTAGTGCCTTGAACAACATGTAAACTGTTTTTATTGGTCACGATATCAACCGCATGCATGGCCGCCACTACTGATGCGCGAAAACGTGAAGGTTGGGTTATGCGCATCAATCTTGGAATTTCATGACCCCAAAGTTGGGTTGAGCTGCCAATATCATGATTAATGAGTAAGTGTGGGTGAGTCAGCATATAAGCTATTTCTGCTATTTGTGTTCTGTCAGATACAGCATCTGCCTCACTAATATAATAGGGATAGCCAAATTTAGTTTCTGCTTTGTGCGAAAGATACGGTAAGCGATAGAGGCCTGCCGGACTGCCAATCACATCAACTACGCGTGTACGTTCGTCATTAATGTGCATACTTGTGATTTGGTTAGCATCATCACCAAAACCTAAGTCAGAGCCTGTCGCTAATTTATAAGTACGTTGGTAGAGCGCCTGACTTGCTGGGTTTTCATATAAGGCCTTGGCTTCAACCCACGGATTAGTTTCGGGCTGATTCGCAACCGTAACAATTAAGTCAGGTAAAAATTGTTCTACTGCTGGAGAAGCAATTATTTTAGGCGGAAATTTTCCAACAGCCCATGTACAGCTGCCAATTATTTTATAATGGGAATTTTGAAGTGTTTTACTCAATACGCGAGTTGCAATAGTGAAGGTATTAATCGGATGTGGCGGCTTAATGCTTTCTTTCGCTTGTAGTGCTGCAATATTAAATAACGGTAAGGAACTAATCATTATAAAAGCAGTCCTCTTGATATAAATTTCGGCTTTGGTTTTCCAGGCGATGGCCAATAATTTCAGCAGCTTTAAGGACGTCATGTTCTTTCTCCAAAGTATGGCGTTCTGCTTTTTCAGATTTTTCATTTAAAAGCAGGGCTAGGAGGTAGCGGGGCGGAATGACACGAAATAACCCTTGATAGCGTGACCCTAATAACACCGCTTCTGCATACAAGCCCTTTTGCGAATCAATATTACGAATAAGGGCTTCTTGCTCAGGCGTTAATTGTTTAAATCGTTTAATATCAGCAAGCTCATTTTCATCAAGGCCTAAAGTAATCCATGTTTCAATAAGCGATAATATTTTGGTGGCTTTGGCTGAATTCATGTCAGCAATATTTTGGGTAACAGGGATAAGCCATAACCCAAGTTTTCGAGCGACTTTAGCAATTAAAGTCGCATAAGCCACTATCACATCAATTTCAAATTGCAGATGCGCTTCATCGATGATTAAAAACATGGGCCGTTTATCATCTTGAGCACGTTCTGCCATAGCCAGTATTCGTGGAAGTAAAGAGACCATCACTAAGGCGAGTTTTCCTTTATCATCTTTAATGGCTGAGATATCAATATGAAAAATATCAAAATCATCTAGCGGCTCAGTTGGGACGTTAAAAAATCGTGCTTTACTATTGTTAATAACATAGCTTTTTAAGCGGTCGGTCATGTCTTGAATGCGGTCTTTTTTGCGAAGTGATGTTTCTTTCGCAAGCCTTCTTTCAAAGGCGTTTAATACATGCTCCGTTAGCATTTGTGGAATGCCCGTATTAGCTGAGATCATAATGGCATCACTTAGAATTTCAATAAGTAACGTTTCATCAGCTAAAGTAAAGGATTCTTCCTCACGGACATTGGCTTCAGTAATCATGGTACGTAACGCAAGCGCAAGTTCTGATAAATAACTGCGCGAATCTTCGCTGCAAGCAAGCTCTGCCCTTGAAGCAGGCTCTGATTGCTTTTGCTTTAATGCTTCTAAATGTTGAGCTACATCTTCATAGCGATTGGCTTGTATTTCAGGAATGGCTTTATAAGCATCACAGAAAGGATTTAAAGGGACGGCTTTGTCTTTTTGATTTGAAAGCAGCAATTGCCTGGCTTTTTTGCCATGGGCTTTGCAATGAATGAGCATACGGTCGAAGGAATTGCCCATTTCAAATAATACAATGCGCGCATTTTTAATGGCCATTAAGGAGTTAATCATCCAGCCAATTAATACTGATTTACCCCCTCCTGAATTAGCAAAGATAGCACAGTGAGAATTTTGACTAATAAAATCATTATGCAACACATCAAATAAAACAGGCTCGCCTAATCGATTGAAAAAAGTAAAACAGGGCAAGTGTTTTGCCCCTTGGTTGCGCCCATAGACAGGTAGAAGGGCTGCTAATTCTGATGCATAAAGTAAGCGGTCAAAGCGTAAGTATTGGCGTGCAAATTGAGGAACAAAATTAAAAGGTAAAGCACAAAGATAACTATTTAAGGGGTGTAAGTCGTATTGAGACGAAATTAAAGGCATTTTTGCCTCAATAAATAAATCTTTTAGTTCTTTCTCAATTAGGTATGCCTTGTTTTCCGTTTCTGCTCTGTAAAATACCGCTTGATTAACCCAAAAGAGACGATTGCCTATAGCTAATTCATCCCGCGCTGTTTTAATATCTTGCTTCACTTGAGAAGGTTTTAAACTAGTACCGATAATGCCTTTTTCTAAACGCATTAAATGGGTATCGAGTGCCTCATCATTACTAAAAATAACTTGAATCGTATAAGTAGCGCCTTCAGGAAGTTTATCGAGTAGCGCATAACGATGTTTAGGATTGGCTTGAGGTCTCTCGCAGGATAGTAAACCAATATCAGGTGCTTCTCTTAAGCCATCAATATATAAAATACGGTGGTAGATATTATCAAAGATAAAACTTTGAGTATTACTTTGCGGTGGCGTAAAAAATACCGCTTGAGCAAGATTATAGCCTGCAGGTTTTTTATTAATTGGATAAGGAAAACGTGCTAATAGTTTATCAACATCGCCATTTGTTAATTGAGGGTTAGGATTAAACCAACGCAGCCACCAGTAATAATAATCTTTTCCTGTTAAGCGTTTTAATTGTAATCCTGGCGAGCGCAACTTACTTTGAATTTGCGCCATGACTTCTTGATGTTCAGCCAACGCTTTTTCGCGTGTCGTATTGATCTGTTGATACAACCGATAAAATAAGACACGAATTCGCCTTCGCCGGCCACGATAGGGCATGTTTGTTTTTGGATCATGAAAAAGACCTTCCGGCCTTACCATCTTAGTCATTAAATCATCAAGTCTTGCGAGATAATCTTGGGTAAAGGAGGATTCAGCAAGATTTGCTTCGAGGTAAGATTCAATGTGGTTTAAGACTGGCTTTAGGCTGTAGTCATCATTAACATACATCTGCATAACCCAGGGATCTTCTTTGTAAAGTGGTACTACTGAAGCAAAGGTTTCTTTGACTTTTTGAAAAATAGCTTCTAAATGCTCAGGCGCTGCCGCTTCCGCAGGAATGCTGGCAAGTTCAAAGCCTGAACCAATACTAATACCATCTTGCAATAAGAACAGATTTTCTTTATCACAGAAATCAACAATGGCCCACTGGTCAGGTAGTGAAGGGCGTTTATCTTCATAGAGAGCTTTGACGGTTTTTTTAGTCTGCGGTGATCGCGAGGCTTCTCCAATTAGCCAATTACTTAAGGAGTTTATTAATGGCTTCATAATTTTCCTTAATAACGTTCAGAGGCAAGTGCAAATTGATTTTGTTTATAAAGAAAAAAGCTAGTGGTATATCCCGGTTTTATTAACTGTTCATCACCAATTAACATTACATGTGGAAAGATATAAATAGGAATTTGTGGGTTATCTAGAGGTTTAAATAACGCCTCAATTTCATTAGTAGCACTACGCGTATAGCCTTTATATTGAACAGGTCTTTTTACTTTGACTGTCCAACGTTCACCTGGATTGTCAACGCTTTGCTGATAAAGTTCACTGACTGTTAAACCACCTTCAGGTAATGGACTGGCTGACTTTATCGATGATGCACAGGCACTTAAAGCAAGCGCACTAGTGCAAACTAAAATCATGTAATGTTTTTTGCGATTGACCATAATCTAATACTCTCCCGTTAATGTCTTTATCGAGGTGAATGGTTTGGGTAATATGAAGGTATAATTGATTAGGTTTATATCCTGCTGGTGTTAAGACGCTTGCTGGTACAAACACCATGTCGAAACTACCTTGAACACGTTTTTCAACCCACTCAGCCCCTTTAAGTGAGCTTTGTGATAAAGCACCACCGGCTGCATAACTTCCTATTGAGCCTGTCGGTATACTGGTTGCCCCATCTGCATTAGCGGTATAAGACATTTGTGCTTGTGATAAGGCATTACCAAACCCCTTAACACCGTCTGCCGCCATTAGTGCTGTTAAGACACGTGGGGCATTAGTAAAGTACTGACCTTTGATGCAAGGACTGCCAAAGGCATTGGTTAAATAGCCTAAGCTTTCATTGTTAATAAGGTCTGTGGTATTAGACAAGTGCTCTTTACCTACGGTGACAAAATGACCATCAGCAAAAACAAATAATGCAGAGGTGACATAAGCGCGTACGCAACTTAGGTTATCGAGAAATGATCCCACGCCAATGGCATAGCCATTGACCTTCATTCCAGTGATATTAGGTGGTAGGGCAATGCCATTAGCGGCCATTAATTCACCACGATTAATGATGGCTGAAAAAGGGAAGAGAGGCTGCATGAGTTTGCCTTCTACAGGCACTTCTCCTATTAAAGCTGAGAGTAGGGTGGTATGGCTTAGATCAGCGCCTGCTGGAATGGTGTAATAGGGGATGATATTCTTTTCTTTCTTTGTTTCTGGCTTAGTCGGGTTTTTTGAACTGGTTTTTTGATTAGCTTTTAGGCGTTCCCAGTAAGCGAGCTCCACTTGATTACTTTCTTGCTTGATTATTAATTGGTCGATATCTTTAATATTATTATTCTCTGATTTTGGCAATTTTGGATTTTCAATAGGATAAGTTTCTAAGTCGCGTTCTTGAGACGATTTTAAAGTGAGCAATTGTTCTTTTAATGCATTAATTTCCTTGATTAATTTATTCTCTTGTGAGGATTGTTGTCTTGAAGAGATACTATTTTCTTTTTGATTCAACTCTAACTTTGTGAGTTTTTGTTCTGTTTCTTGTAAGCGAGCAGCTACATCACGGATGTTGTCATTAAATTGGCTCGCAATAGCTTCATTAAAATTGTTAGTATTAGTCGGCTGCTCTTGTGCTGTAGATGCTGGACTGTAACTATGGTTAAGAAGGATTAAAGTTGTGACACCAACGACACTTGCTGTTAATACCTTTAAACTTAAATTCTTTTTCATCGTACGAACTCCGGCTTACCCTCTAATGCATCACTAAAAGGGCGCTCTGAAATTAGAAAGGCTGTGGTTGAGTCATTCTTGCCGCGTGGCGCTAGGATGTTAGTGGGATAAAAGGTGACTGTTTGCCAATGGCCTAAAAGACGACGGGGATCTAGAATGACTTCTCTTTTTAAACCATTTTTTAATTCAATTGCTGTTACGTATAAACTTTCAGCTTGCCAAGAAATTAAAGGGCGTGCGTCAACGCTAGCTTCATAAACTAGATTAACAAACCGCCTTGTTTGCATAGGTACTCTGTTAATCCCTTCAGGCATGGTTAAAAGTCTTAGGGGTGCATAAAGGGATTGGATGGCAAACCGAGTTAATGTGATGGCATTGAAATCAAAATCTGTGGTATTTGCTGCACTAGCTTGCTCTGCCTTGTAACTTTCAAGCAATATGTCAATCGGTTTAGTTGCATTGACTGAATCTGTTGTCGATAATGTTAAAATAATAACCTCACCTTGAGGCATTAATTGCACCAGTAAACGTTGATTTACGAAAGGCTCTTTGGCTTTGATATAAAGGCTATCTTGAACTTTTAAGATGGCTATTTTGTCAGCTGCCTCATTATCAATAATACTAATGGGCTGCGCAAAATGAATAAGCCGTTCTTCATTTAAAGATAGTGTGACAGGAATTGGGGTTTTGTCCCATAAGACATGCTCTGCTTCGAATGAAAAAGCATTAAGGCTAATAGTACATAAGATTAAGGTAAGTAAAGTTTTAAATTGATTCATGTGACTTATCCTCTAATGAGTTAGCAAGCAGATCTTCTAAAAGCATTTCAGGTTGGGTGTAACCATCTAGGGCTAATTGAAATGGGTTTTCAAGGCGGGATAAATTCACTTTCACTACACGCACATGATAATCTACAACTTTATCGGCTATGACGATTGGGCTTTCGTTTTTGAGCCGTTGTGTGATGCGTAAAATAAGATGGACTTCCCACGCGTTATTTCCTAATGGCTTTACATCGCCATTTTCAATAAAGCGATAGAGGCTCGCTATTTGCATTCGATTAAAAAGTTGCGCATCCTTATATGCTTTAAGGGTTTGATCTAATAGATGTCGATGACGCGGTGTAAAGTAGTAATGGAAGCCAGCAAGTTGGGAAGCAAATTCTTTTTTACCGCCGTTTGACCAAGTATTTAAAGCAGGAATTAAGGTTGCCACAAAGCCTTGAATATATTCTGCTGGAATCTCATTGGCTTTAACTAAACCACCATTAGCAGCCATTGAAGGAGCTAACCAAAATTCAAAGCGTTTAGGCAAAGAAACTAGTGTCATGATTAACCCTAAAATGATAGCCAGCAGTAAAGTACTAAGGGCTAATAGCAATCGATTGATATGATTTAAACTGTCAATTGTTTTCCAATACTTAAATCTCATGATTACCTACTAATTTGCTGGTTTGCCAAATTCCTTGATAGTGGAGGTAAGGAGAACGCTTAAGGCCTAATCTTGCAAGGCAGAGAATAGTTCTTTTCATCACATAACCATGAGGTTTGCCCGCTTTAAGACGAGCAATCCGTTTAGGAACAAGAGTTATGGCTAAAATAAAACCTAATAAAAAGCCGACACATCCTAAGGCTAGCGGATAATTTAAAAAGAACCCAAGGCAGGCTAGTAGGAAGCTAGTTGCAGGGGTAACGATTAAAACTATCCAAAATAGTTCACGTAAACTTAGGCCCTTATAAGCTTCATAATCATGTGAAAGGTGCCTTGAGGAGGGTCGGTTCATCATGTACTTCCTAAATTTTAAATTTGGTAATCATGAGATAACCGACGTATCCTGCAACAATACTAATAGCAAGATAGGTAATACCCATGACGGCAAACATACCAAATGACACCATCGAGCCGTCATTTTTCTTGGCTTCTTCAATGCCATGCTGAACAGTTGTGATGAATTTAATAAAGCTAATAACAGACGCAATAAACAACAAAAGTCCAAGCCCTTGTTTAACGTAGTTGCTCGTCACTGCCATCAAGCTTTTATTTCCATCACTGATATCATCTGCATTGGATACTTTAGGAAACCAGTTATCGGCTAGCAAAGCTGGCGCATAATTTAAACCAATAAAGGTAAGACCTAGGCGTTGTGTCCATTGTCTTACTTGACTGATTTGATGTTTCATAGTTAATTCCCCTTAACGATTAAAATGAGTATGAAAAGACATAGTCCTATGACTAATCGCACTAGACGCGAGCCAAGAACAACGAGGAATCCTTCTTGCGCTTTTTCTGCGCTATCCATGAAATGATTAATGCACCAAATAATAGCTATGATGGTGAACATAATAGCGATAAAGCGAATACAGCTAGAGAAAGAACTGGCTGCTATGTCTCCGGTAGCTTGCTTAAAGCTCTCTGCAAATGATTTCGCAATATCGATTTTGCTCATTTATTACTTCCCAATGAAATCAAGAGCCAGTGGTTTAATAGTTTTAGGCTCTATTGCTGGTTTATTAATGTAATCAATTAATGCACTGCGAATTGCTAATAAATCTTGACGTAATCCTAAGTGAAGTGAGCCATCAGAGCTTTTAAATGAATCAATATGTAATCGGACGCGAGTATTAGGCTCAATTTCATTTTTTGCTTCATCTAGTAAGGGCATAATGGCGTTAATCTGGTTGATAACACGCACGAGAATTTGATTTAATTCTGTTTCACTGGCATAGAGGCAGGTACTTAAACTTAGCGTAAATAGTAGAAGCCATTTTTTCATTTCATCTTCCTATAAATATTTCTTAAATCTGCTAGCTGTTATTGAAACCATTACACTTAAAAGAATGCTCACGGGCACAAAAACAAATGCAGGAGTTACACTAACAGGCATCGCAAACCACAAAACTAAGAGAAGGAATAAACTGCGTTTAAAATAATGATTTAATCGATGGAAAACGTAAGATGATTCTCTTCCTAGGGATGCTGTACGAATTGCCCTCTGGTTTAATCCATCGATTAAGCCTGCGATTGTGACAAGTACAAATAAGGGAATACTCGCTACTAGTATGATGATCTTGACGTACATTACTGCAGTGGTTATACAGATAAGACTCCAAAGTTGCTGGATTAACTTAATTATTTTAATAAAAATGTTGTCGAGATCGGAATTTGTATTAGGAAGCAACCTATTCAATTCATTTTTTACTTTGAGATAAGTGTTATCTATTTTATCTGCTAGCTTTTGTGTAGGCAGTGCTCTTAACTTAGATTCAATATATTGAGTTATTTGGGCATCATGAAATTCTTTAATCGTAAATGCTTGTTGTTTGGCTAATTGATAAGTGCGTTGCCAGGCAGTATTGAAATTCTGTAAGCTCCATAGGCTTAAGGCCCAGCCAAATAAAATTAACCATCCTAAAAAGGTAAGTAGAAGTAAATTTAGGCAAAAGCTTTTAGAACGAATTTGTTTGACCCTTTCTACTGCCATAGTTCATCTCCATGCAAAATAAGGGGATAATGCTTTTCATGGAAAATAGCTAAGAGATCATCAACATTTGCAGGTAGTAAGGGAACGTTTGCTAAGCGTTGGAACTCTTCTAAACGACTAGAGCTATCTATGTTGGTAATAAATCCAAGAGCATGTTTTTCTTCTAATTCCTCGGCGTGTTTTTTTAGCCAATCAAAAGAGAAAGGATCTCCTCCTAGAATAAAAATAGGCTGAGAGAATTGAGTAAGCTCTATTTTACGCTTATTCACTTGACCTACTTGGGCGAGACTTGTCGCAGGTAAGCGGGCATCTAATTTCTCTTCTAATTTGAAAGCGTCTCTATTGGTTTGTTCTTGTATTTCTCCAACCGGATAGGCAAAACATAGAGTCACTACTAATAAACTACCTATAAACAGCACTACTTTTTTCATCTAAAATCTCCCTAAATCGACTATGCTAGATTTGCCATCTTTGGATAGGAGCAGGAGAGGAGTTAACTTATGTTTAATTGTCAGGGCTCGAAAATTTAGTTCGCCATGATTAAGAGTAATACGTCCACTATTCACTAGTTGCTGTGAAAGTTGATGTTGATTCGCCCATAATTGAATAGCCATATCATCACTTTCTAAGAGCATGATATGTAAAAAAGTGTTAGGCGTTGTGTTAATCGCATCAATTAAACTTAGAAGAATCGATACAACAGATTCATCAGGTTTAATAAAAAGATAAAGGATATCGCCTCCTGTTAATTGCACAGGCTTGTGCGCATAGGGAGAAAATGGAGTTGGATCAAAATTGCCTACGACAGGAACATTGGCGAAAAGTTCGTTATAGGCTTTATAAAATGCATTATTCCAAGCAATGTTTTTTGCTACTTTCTGCGCTTCTTGCGCTGCTGCAAGAGTAGCAAAGTGATTGCGTTCTGCTTCAGTACGGGCATTAAGGCCAAGGATGTCTATAGGATTTAACCGCAAACCTTTATAGTAAACCTTACTTCTATTTTGCATGAGAAGGACATAACGTTTCTCTTCTTCAAGGGTTAATCCCCAAACCTGCGCTTCATGGAGTTGCGCTGGATTTAAAATAAGCTTATCGAAGTTTTGATCCGTAGTTATGTCATCTTGATTGGTTGTTAAGCCTGCACGTCCTAGGGTTTTATCTTGTATTGCTAACGTATTTAAATTTTCAGTCTTAATATCTGCGATTTTAATTTCAGCTTGTGCCACTTGAGTTATCAGACAGAGAATTAAAAATACTTTAGGCTTAAACATGCTGCTCTCCTTTATCATCTAATTGAAGGACAACATGCTCTTTATTTTTATTTTCAAACTCTGCAAATTGTTTAGCAAAATCAATATGAACAACTTTCCAGCTAACTAATGAATCGCCTTGTTCTAAAGGGATTGTTTTGAAATCGTAACTTACACTAGCAACGCTTACTTGCTGTATGCTGTCAATGCTTAGAAGTTGGAAAGGTAAAACTGAAGCAGGAAGATAGTGGATTGGATTTTGTTTTCGATCTAAAGCATTAACGACGTGATAAATGCTTTCTAATTTTTGTGTTAATGCGTTGCAATTATCAGCTAACAATTGACTAAGTTGATTTCCTTCATTTGCCTTAAAGTGCTCAATTTTATTAATTAGAGAGTCCAGTGTCTGATTAATTGATGTTAAATCAGCTTTTTCATGAGGCTGCTTTATTACTTGATAGATATTCGTGAGGTGAGATTGGATTTCATTTATTATGATGTTATTAATTCTTGTGTCTTTAGCAAGCTTTTCAGTATTGTTACTAAAAATAATCTCTGCTCTAGCCAGCATCAGAGTTAAGGTTATAAAAGCTAAATAGTTAAAGTACTGTTTAAAATAGGTCATATTAATAGTTACCTTTTTGTTGATAAACAGGCCTTAGACGGAAATTAACTTCACGTTTTAAAGGATTTTCTAATAGGACAAATACTTGTGAGCCAACCAGTACTTCTAAGCCATCTCTAATAGACATAGGGCCTAGATTCCTTTGAGTTTGCGGTAGTTTTTTATTCATCACCGTTTGCAATATACTTGGTTGATTTTCTTTAGGTGCTAACTTATAGCCAGAATATTGCAGCCAATAATCAACTGCATCGGCAATGGTGGTAATATTCTGCGAGAAGCGTATTTGCTGAATAGCTGAAAGGGGATTGATTTGTGCGGGTAAGGGTTTGTTAGCTACGGTTGCGTAGCGATTAATTTGCGTTACATTGGCAGCTTGTGTCGCAAACCCAGAGGCACTTAAAGCGATAAATAAAACTACTTTAACTTTAAACATATACAAAACCCCCTGCCAAATTTATATTAGGAATTTAATTTTGTTCGGTAACTATTGGCTGCTTAGCAAGCTGTTCAAGGCTTTCTCTTTTCTTAAGAAAAATCTCTTTACGATCAACATCAATATCGTGAGGGGCTTGGATACCTAGAGCAACTCTACCTCTACGGATATACAAGATCTTAATTTCTATCTGCCCTTTATCGATTAAAATCTGCTCGCCAGTTCGGCGGGTGAGTATAAGCATGAATAACTCCTTAGTTAACGTTTTAAAATACCTAGCATGGCTTTGATGTTAAATTCTGCTACCTCTATTAGAGCTCGTTTAATTGTCTCTTCTTTAGGTTTGCGAACTATTTTTCGATTAGATATCGATTTGCAGCATTCAATAAATTGCGGCAAGCTGGGTGGGAAAGGATGACGCTCACGAAAGGTAAGTAGTGCCTCTTTAAGAGTGAGGTTATCAAAGCGTTTTAAACCGGAAGACCATTCTTTTCTGCTAATTTGAAGGGACTTTTCACTTTTAAAATTACTCCACCAGATATGTCCATAAATTGCGCCTAATCGAGCGAAGAGCGCATCAATGCGTTTATCTTGATCATCAGTTGCAGTTGAAGGGGAAGACATTATCCGCGCTTGGTTGTCTTGACTTGTCTTCATCAAAGTTGAAGTCAGTGCTGGTGCAGATTTGCCAGAAAAAGTCATCTGAGGACTTTTTTCGAGAATGTGTTGTATTTTTTGCATGGTTACGCTCCAGAGTTGTGACAGGGGTGAGTTCGTCCTTCCAGCAGTGCTGTGCAAGCCAGTTGGCAGGGTACTTCCAAGGAGGAACCCATATTCCTGCAAGCTCTAATTCATCACGATTTTTAATTTGTGCGTTAAGGGCAGTTAATACTTCTCGAAGCAAAGCGTTATCAGGGTTAATTTTTAAAAATTCTTCTTCGGCTTTGTCCTTAGATTTTTTTAGTGGATAACTTACCCAAAATTTTTCGAATTTTTCTAAAAAATATAAATAATTATTATCTTTATGAGGTGTGTCGGCTTTTTGGAATTTACCTATGTCGGCTTTTAAGTGACTAACTGTGTGTTGGTCAGTATTTTCAAGGCTTTTAATAGTATTTAAGGTGACGGTTTGGGCTGACGGCTTTGTGACGGCTTTTTTTGGAATAAAATTCTCCACCGAGGCTAACAAACATTTTAAAATTAATTTCTCGCTAGTGGAGTGCATTTGAATTAAGCCAGCTCGCTCTAGTCCTGCAAGTGCACGCCTAGTTTGCGCCCGGGAGTAAGTTACACTTTTTATTCCTTGATGAGATGCAACAAATAGTTGCTCGGCAATAGATTGATGACTAATACCCCGATCAAGTCCAACAAGTCCTGTTTTTACATTCATGTAAGGTCTAACTCCTCTTAAATAAGCGAGCTGTTGTACATGGGGTAGTTCGTACAGAGCCGCTAATTCTTCTCCATTAATCATGAAGTACATTGCATCCTCTTCAATTTTGTAGTCCAATAACACATCATTTCGGGTACAGAAATGAATAAAAGTTTTTATATTGAGCTCGATTCGTATATTAATACTCAATTCGAGTAATTAAAATTAGACATTAACACATATTGAGAACTAGTCAATATCTGATATGATATTTTTGAAGTGAATGGATCCCGGGTGACTTATGAGTATCAAAGAGAAAATTGGAAAGCGTATTAAGGATGAGCGGACAGCCCAAGGCTTAACTAGAAAAGCATTAGCTGAATTAACGGATGACTTAAATGTATCGCGTATTAATAATTATGAGCGCGGTGAGCGAACGCCAGGCCCAATGGAAATAAAGCAGCTTGCTAAAGCATTAGAAGTCTCGCCTGCTTTTTTAATGTGTTTATCCGATGATAAACAAGGTGCTTTAAAAAAATCGCCTGGATTAGGCGCTTTAATTCCAATTTTAACTTATGAGCAGGCTTGTAATCCAATTCAGCGTATTAATGAAATTAAGGAAGAACAGTATTCAGAAAAAGTCGATCTAATTCCGATAGGGTCTAGATTGGGCGAGCGAATAAGCGAATATGCTTTTGCTTTAGAAGTAAAAGATGTAAGTATGATTCCAGAATTTAGGATAGGGGATATTCTTATTGTTGATCCACAAATTTTACCAAAGCCAGGTGATTTTATTGTCGCCCAGCTTAATGAAGATAAAGACATTTTAATTCGTAAATATAAGCAGCTTTCTGCTGCAAAGATAAATCCTGAATTTGAGCTAATTGCGCTGAATGAGGATTGGGCAAAAATATCAGTTAATTCGGATATCAATATTAAGATTATAGGAACAGTAGTTAGCTTAAATAGGACAATTATCTGAAAGTAGTTATTAATTAACTCCCTTAACGTTAATTCTTATTTTAGGAATTTATAAAGAAGAGATCGATTGAGAAAGCAAATGACAATTATTTTAGAAACGAAAAGATTAGTTCTAAAAACAATGACAGCCAAAGATTTATCTTGCTTATTTAATCTACGCTCTAATCCTATGGTAATGAAATTTATTGGTAATGGTAAAGTACAAACAAAAGAGCAAGTCAAAGAATTTATTAAGCTTGCTCCAAATTATTTTAAAGAATATGGTTTAGGATTTTTTAATGCGTTTAAGAAAGAGAATGGCGATTTTATTGGTCAGGCAGGATTGATTCATTTAGGATTTGATGTTAATCAACCTGAAATTGAGCTTGCATATCGTTTGCTTCCAGAATACTGGCACAAGGGTTACGCGACTGAATTAGCGAATGCTTTAATTGAATGGGGCTTTAGAGAAAAAAAGCTAGCTCGAATTGTTGCTATGGTTCATCCTGAAAATGAACAATCAAGGTGGGTATTAGAAAAATCAGGTATGAGCTATCTTGGAATAATTAATTTCGGTAATAATCCAGTTCCTTGTTATGAAATTAAAAAAATCATTCTTTCTCTAGACCAAATACAATTACAACCTGCTACTATAGATGACTATCCCATAATTCAAAAAATGGCTTCTTATTATGCCTATGATTTAAGTGAGTATATGCAGTGGCCTATCGAGGAAACCGGTGTTTATGATATTGGTCAGGATTATATACGTTATTTTAAACAGGAAAATACCTATCCTTTTTTGATTCGTTACAACTGCGAGCTTGCTGGATTTGCTATTATCGATAAAGAGGTAAGTGATATAAATAATGATTACAATATGGCGCAATTTTTTATTATTAGAAAATTTAAGGGGCTTGGATTAGGTAGGCAGATTGCCTTTAAGTGCTTTAATCAATTTCAAGGGCGCTGGGAAGTTTTTGTAATGCCTGGTAATGAAGGTGCTTATCGCTTTTGGCGCAAAATTGTGGGTGAATATACTAATCATAATTTTCAAGAAGTAAGTCGTGAAGTGAACCAATATCCTCGCAATATTTTTACATTTGAGAGTAACAAAGAAACAATTGACTATTAAATAGGATTTGAAATTAAGATAAATAGGGCGTTATAAATTTATAATTTAAGCAAGAATTTAACTACCTGATATAAAGTAATTTAACCAATGAAAAAAGCACTATCTCTAAATAAAATAACACCTGATTATAAGAGTATTGATAGTGTAATTGCTCTTAGTATTGGCAATGCAACTAAAAGCAAAATTAGAAAGATTTTGCAAAATTACAATCAGCAGGATCATTACTTAATTGGTGGGTTTATTGAAAACCATCTTATTGCAATCATTGGTATTTATCTGGAAGGTAATTTAGGCGTTATTAAGCATCTTGCTGTAGTTGAGTGTTATAGAAGGCAGGGAATTGCATGGCAATTAATCAAAGAAGTTATCCATTCATTTTCATTAAAACAGTTAAAAGCAGAAACGGATGATGAAGCAGTTGGATTTTATCAGCAATGTGGTTTTAGATGTTACCCTATAGCTAGCCCTTATAAAAATCGATATGAGTGTTTATATAGTTTAGATTTAGATTAATAGGGAAATTATAGCTTTTTAGGATAATTTTATTTAGATTCATTCTTTCACAATAAGAAATGAACAGTTAATTAAATATAATACTTATGGTTGTTTGCATTAATTTTTATAAAGAGCAATTAGGTTTAGAAGATGCGACATTTGTGCATATTCAGCACGATGATACGATGGTTGCCATTGTTTATAAAGTGATATTCCCCTTTAGCTCGCCACTTATTCTAAAGATAAGTACACGCTCTGATGACTATTATCGGGAAGACTATTTTCTTAATTATCTTGCTAATAAATTACCAGTACCGCATCTAGTTGCGAGTATTCCGCCGTCTGAGAATTCATATGGTGCATTGTTAATGGAATGCTTGCCTGGTGATTTGCTTAGACAGTCTGATTTTTTGGTTATGGCTTATCGAGTTGGTGTACTGTTAGCCGAAATTCATGCAAATTGTGTAGAAGGCTATGGTGATTTAATTCATGCACCCTTGAATTCTAACCCATGCAATCATTTTATGTTTAAATTTGAAGAAGGACTGACCGAGTGCGCTACCCACTTACCGCAAGATTTACTTGAGCGCTGCCGTTATTATATTAATGAACAACTTTATTTGCTTAAAAAAGTAGACGGGCCTTGTATCACGCATCGCGATTTTCGTCCTGGGAATATCCTCGTTGAGAATAATAAAATAAGTGGAATAATTGATTGGGCTTCCGGGCGGGCTAGTTTTGCTGAGGAAGACTTTTACTCTTTAGAGCATTCACGATGCTTTTCTTCACTTGAGGCTAAACAATTATTTTTGCAAGGTTATGCCAGCGTTCGGCCTCTACCTGATTATGATAAAATGTTGCCAATTCTAAGTTTAAGCAAGGTAATTGGTATGATTGGTTTCATGGTTAAAACAGGAACCTGGAACACAAGCCATAAAAAATTATATCAATATAATTACCAACTTCTTGAACAGCTAATAGCTTTTAATAAGAAAGCTTAACCATTTCTATTTTTACCTAATAAAGTTTAAATATTTATAGGCTAATTAACATTAAGAATTACTATTACTAAATAATTTGTACATTGGCGTCATCAAATAATACCGGTAGTAAAGAATGGTAGTAGAAACAATAGCACCTTTCATTTATGAAACTAACTATTAGCAGGTGAAATATAATTTCATAAAACCTTTTTCATATAATAACGTTTATGACCCTCTGGACAGTCATCTAGAGTACCAAACACTTCGTATCCGTGTTTGAGATAAAAATCTTTTGCTTGAAAATCAAAGGTATCAAGGTGAGCTAAGGTTGCACCTAATTGTTTAGCCTTTTCTTCAACTTTGTTAAGTAAAATTGTACCAAAACCTTGATTACGGTATCTTTCTTCAACAAAAAAGACACTGATATAAAGGATCTTCCATATATAAACGTCTGAGCAAATACCTGCTATAGTCTCATCACCATTTTTGATCGTAACGTTTATATCAATGACTTCTGGCTTTTGTGTAGCAGGGACACATGATTTATTAAACTCAAACAACTTTTGATCCACAATTTTAAATGAATCTTCGGCATTTAGTTCCAACTTATAGTTTGTATTTGGTACATACAAATCGAAGTTAGCTGTGCTCTTTATCCAATCTCCTATCTTCCAAGCCACTTCCTTTAAGTCGAGCTCTGTTGTATCAAGAATCTGAATATTAGCTAAATCACTATAATTTGTTAACTGGTTGAATCGACTAAAATCCATGATGCTTGCCGCAGATTCTTGAATAACATGCACAGCCCATTTTGGATCTTGATGATGCATACGAAGCCACGCAGACCAGTTAAGCATATTCTGATCTACGCCATAGGTGTTACGTTTCTTGAGGCGCTGAATACGTTCAAAATCTCTCACATCTAAAAGACAAAAGTTAATTTTATCAATCTGCTTGGCAGAAGGGCTGCTTAGGATTTCACCTAAAACGATTTGTCCTAACAAACAAGCATCTTTGCTTTCGCTTAGTAATTTTTTGATCCATTTTTCAGTTGACTCCTGACGCCATTTTTTATCGGCATTCTCAGGAACACCAATATCGTCAAAATCATAAACGGCAATATTATCGCCCAAAAGCTCTTTTAAATGTGGCATTACTGTTGTTTTACCACTGCCACTAGCACCACCTATAAAATATAATTGAGTCATGAGGTTAATCCTGCCTTGATTGGAACTTAAGATATATCCATTAGATTGATGAGAATCATAAGGAACCTTGTACACTTTTCCAAGTAATCGTCATAGCTAAATCCTGACATGGCTATTCGCCAGAAATCTAACGCCGGTTTATTGCTATAGGTCTAAGTTTTTTACCATATACACCATATTCCATTCATACCCCTTCGGCTTTAAATCAAAAAGAGCATGAAAACCAACTGATTGATAGAATAAGTATGTTTTAAGATAGTTCTCTTCTGATTCAGAAGGACTTAGTGTTTCAACAGTTATGGTTATAGCGCCTTGTGTTTTAGCAAAATGACAAGCTGCTTCAATTAATTGTTTACCTATACCTTGACGATGAAAATCACGTTTTACAGCCATCCAATAAATATTGGCATTATTGGGGTAAGGAAAATCAATCGAAACTAGACCAATAGTGTTATCTTCATCTTTCGCTGCAAAATTAGTACGTGTTTTTACACCTATTGCATAGTGCTTGTTAGCTTCTGGTAAACCAAAGTATTCAGGTAAATCTTTTGTAATTGTTTGACACGTGGCTTGAGCCAATTCACCCGTTATTTTTTCAATTTGAATCATAAAATCTTTCCTACCGCAATATCTCGAGCATCCCCTTCATAGCCATCCGGATCATCAAACGGCATATCGATATAACCATTATTTCTATAAAAGTTTAGCGCAGCCGGTGAAGACTCAACATGCAAGCTATGATAGCTCTGGTCTTTGAGCCACTTTTCGCATAAAGCCAGGAATTGGCTACCGTATTGATGGTTTCTTTTAGGCTTATCAATAACGATAATCCGTAGTGCTGCTCTGTGATGAGGCCATAGTTGCAAGTGAGCATAACCAATGATGTCACTTCCTTGACATAAAACAAAATGAACATGAGCATTATGCTCAAAAGTCCAAGTATAAGGATCTGAAAGCCCAGCTGCATCAAAAGAATAAAATTGCCTAAAATAGCGTACTTTATCCCATTCGCGTGGCGTTAACGCCTTAACCACTCTTAATCCATTAAATCCTGCTTTTTTATCAATGGTTGTAATAAAGTTCTCTTTTCCCAAACAATAGGCGTTAATATCATAGGGGTGTTGACGCGCTAACTCTTGTTTTAAACGTGCATAAGCTTCTTTATCTTCTGGATGCATTCTCATCCAGTCCCTAAATTTTAAATGCCGCTCAATTTCGGAATTTCCAAGCTCAAAAATATGGACATGATGTGTTCGTTGATTACCACCCTTTTGGAAATAGCGGCGGAAAGGAATGCCATATTCTCCTTTTGCTTCATAGCCAAGCGCTTGCATGGCAGCATTGGCGTTTTCTACCTGGGTAATATCTAACACAACAGGAATCATATCAATCACTGGTTTTGCAGCCAAACCAGGTACGGATGTTGACCCAATATGATGAATATCGATGCAATTATTACCTAACGCTTTGGTAATTCTCTCTGCTTCTTGAACGAACTGCATAGGCCAACTAGTATTGTAAGGTACAACTTCGATACGTCGTTGCTCTTGTTTAGCAGACATAACTTAGTCTCCTTCTTGAATATGCTTATTCATAAACTACCTCATTAGCGAAGTTATTCTGACGTTCCTCATTTTGCTTATCTGGCAAAAAACCACCAACTTGAGCATTCCAGAGGGTTTTATACAAACCATTTTGCTTAAGTAATTCATGATGTGTGCCATCCTCAACAATGTGCCCTTTATCAAAAACTAGTATTCGGTCCATCTGTAAAAGGGTTGATAAGCGATGTGCAATAACCAATGTTGTTTTTCCTTGCATAAGTTCCCAGAGACTTTCCTGAATCGTTGCTTCGGTGATGGAATCGAGCTGGGAAGTTGCCTCATCGAGTATTAAAATGGGTGCATTTTTTAAGATGGCACGCGCAATGGCAATACGTTGACGCTGTCCGCCTGAAAGTTTAACACCACGCTCGCCAACTAAGGCGTCATAGCCTTCTGGCAAGAGATGGATGAACTCATGAGCATGTGCTTTTTTGGCAGCTAAAATAACTTCTCCATCAGTAGCATCTGACTTGCCATAACGGATATTATCTATAAGACTGCGATGAAAAAGAGTTGGGTCTTGCGGAATCATGGCAATAGCTCGCCTTAAACTCTCTTGAGTAACGCCAGCTATGTCTTGACCATCAATTAAAATTTGGCCATCCACAACATCATAGAGTCTTAAAATGAGATTCACAAAAGTTGATTTGCCGCTTCCAGAAAAACCCACCAAACCTACTTTCTGACCAGGCGCAATTGTGACTGATTTATTTTGGAAAAGACATTGCCCACCATGGTAGTGAAATTTAACCTTAGAAAACTCAATGCTTCCTTGAGTAATTACTAATGGAGCCCCTTTATTTTTATCTGAAATGTCGTGTGCTATTATCAAGGCGTTTAAGCTTTGTCTTGCTTTCCCTAAGGCTTGGTTAAATTGGTCTACTTGGGACATGGTGTACCACATCATATGCCCCAGTTCCATTGAAATACCAAGGATTAATGCAAAATCACCAATACTAATCAGCCCTTTGCTATACAAGTGGATTAGAGTAAAGGAAGCCAAACTCATCATTACTGCAATCATCCCACCTTGGACACAACATAATAAAACAATAAAAAGCTCTTTTCGTTGAAACGCTTTTTGCACTAAATGAAAGAAATGATTCATTCGATTTACTTCATAACGTTTTTGTGAAAATAGGCGAATATTGGCTTGATTAGATAGGCTATCTACCAATTGGCCAGATAACTGTGATTCTGAACTGGCATAATCGTCAGACAGTCTTACTAAACGCCTGGACATCCAAACGCTAAACGATGCAAAAGCAATGAACCAAAGTAATAATATGTAAAAAAACAAAACATTGACAGAATATGCCATAATAAATGAGACAATCAGCAGGGATGAGCCGCGCAGAAAATCCATCGATACGCGGTGTAGAATAATTTCAATATTATCAGCAAGGGTTGTGATTTGATCGGCAATGCGTCCCGATAAATTATCCTGAAAAAACTGCGAACTTGCTCCCAATACATACTCAAACGTTTGGCTAATAATTTTGTTTTTGATAGACGCTTGGTATTTATAGTTTAAATACCCAAGCGTTCGCCAAGTAATATTATCGAAAATAATAAAGTTCGCTACCAATAATACAGCTATCCAATACAGAGAAGACATATCAATGTTTGCCTTCGCTGTTAATGTATTGATGAAGGATTTCACCAACAAACTATTAAATGGCCCCCATAATCCAGCTAACACAGCAAGCAGGATAAACAGAGAAACGATAGCTCGATAGGGCTTTAAAAAATACCATATAAAAGAGCCTAAGTGATTAGGCAAATCATTAGCTTCAAAATTGGTTTGAGAATGAATAAGACGTATGTCTTTAGATAGAATTGATTTGTGGTTCATGATTTACTCTTAAGTATGTCTGTTAGGACATTAAAAAAACAAAAAAGTCAAAAATGACTTTGTTCGCTTTGCCCTATAGATTGGGCGTACTTAAGATGTAATTTCCATGACGATATGAACCTATTGTTAAAACATGTTCTCTAATTAACGTTCAATTTTAAAATAAGGTTATTGGGTATGTCAATATTATGTCCAAAATTATTTTAATTTTCACACGAATTTCCTTAACATGCAGACATTATAGAGTAAACTGCAGTACTATTATTTCAAGGTTGCAGCGGGATCTGCTTATTTAATTTTTCCTTGATATTAAGCTAGTCAAATCATCAATGAGTTTTTCGTAAATTCTGAAGTTCTTATTATCTAAAAATTAGTATATATAATAACTACGTTATTGATTAGTTTGAAAAGAAGATGAATTTTCTTGTTTTACCGTATCTGCCTCATTCCGAACACCGTCCACAACATTTCGATATCTTTGATTTACTTCTCTAGCAGACTCTAAATGGGTTGTATTGGTTATTTCATTTACTGAATGATTTTCTGATAATCCTTCTTGAGACTTTTGTAAAGGGTGGTTATCGAATTGCTTAGGAGGGCCCTCGATAAAATCAATAATTACTTGATTGCCATTAAATCTTATTCTAAAAGATTGATCTTTCTCAGGTAAAAAATCAGTCTCTGATACTCTAACAAGCTTTATTTCTTTACCAAATTGCTCCTGAATTAAATTACCTTCTCTAATAAATAGTCTTCTCTGTTCATTATATTTGTTTGTTAACATGCCTTCAAAATGTTGTAGTGGTTTCTCAAATGTCTGCTCTTCGGAAGTAGGCGGGTGAGCTTGATTAAACCATTCTAAACGGAGTCTAGTGGATTCGTGATTATTTGAAAACTCAAGCGCTTTGGTAAACTTATCTCTTGCAAGGTCAAATTTTCCTTGATTTTCGGCGATCAACCCTTCAAGCGTATTTTGCCAAACTGGATTGCAGCCTTGAGGATAATTAGGCATACGTTTAAATAGCTCTTCTGTGTTACCAATTGGCGCTAAATCAGCAGAACTGAATAGCTCGTTTGCAATTCTCATTCCATTTTCAGAATTAGTAAAAAAAACAGCACCTTTTTTATGTGTTACATTAATTGCAACAAAGGATTTTGTATTAGGGTTTTCACCATACTGGTAGGCGATTATCTCATCTTTGTTATCTTTATTTTTATAGTTATAGATATGCCAACCTAAACCACAAGTTGGAAAACTATCAGCGCTCGTTGGCTTAAATGCGTCTCCCATATTCTTTAACCAAGCCACCATTAACTTTGAAAAATCCTGAGCTGTTGTTATTAGGGAGCCCGCCGCATGCACTGGCGGGTCGCCTATATAAATATTTTTTGGTTGGCCTAGTTCTGTATGAACTTTAACAATAGTGGGCGTGTTCTCTGATTGAGGCAAAAAAGTTGAGTTTTCCATTTCTAAAGGGTCAAACATATACTGTTTTGCTAGCTCTTCTAAGTTTTTCCCCGTTGTGGCCTCAAGGACTTTTTGTAAGTAAAGAAAAGATTCACCTGAATAGGAATATTCCTCACCTGGTTCTGAATTAAATGCCAAGGTTGAATGTGGGTTAACCCCTACATTTGGCAAGCCTGTGGTATGGGATAATACATGTTTAATGGTTAACTTTTTTGCTTGTTCAGGATATTTTCCCTTATCCACGAATCTCTCATATTCCAAAACATTATCTAATTGTTTAACTTGTTTCTCTAATTGTGTAGTTTCTTTTGGAGCCTCATCTAATTGCTTGCGCACTTCGAATTGTTTTTCCTTGACGATCTCGTAAATTGGTTTATCCAATTTAATTTTATTTTCCTCAGCCCATTGTAATACTAAATAAGTAAATACAATTTTGCTAAGGGAGGAGGCCGGAAATTGGGTATTATTATTTACGTCAGTAGCGGGGGAGTCGGCGTTTTTTTTGCCAAAAGCTATTGCAGTACTTTCAAATTCAGTGTTGTTTTGCTCTTTGGGCTCAACATAAGCATAGCTTATGGCTGGTATATGAGCAGGTACTGTTATTTTTTGTAAAGTATCAACAGACGGATTAGGCATACTGTATTAAAAACAATCTAAATATATATTCATTATAAAACAAATCTTTGTGACTGGTAGTTGCAGTCTTTACCGCTACAAGTAAACTTATTTTAAAGAGTGTATCGCGTTTTTTTTATTAGATTAGAAGCAAAGATTAGTTATTTGCTTTCAATTTTTAATAAATGTAAGTCTAGTTTAATTACTCTCTAAATCATTTTTAGGCCTTGGTCCTTTCGATATATCAAATGGATTGGGTGATTTATAAGTAGCATCCGCCGCTTCTTTCACATCAACTTTTTGGTTAGTAACAGGATTCGCCTTATAAGCAAGATCAACTTTTTGGTTAGTAACGGGATTTGCCTTATAAGTAAGATCTGCATTATAGTTATTGTTTGGAACAAGGTTTTTATTCAAAAGCTTAGTAACGAATTGATCATATAATTTTTGATCGGGGATACTAATTTTCAGGTCATTCCCTTTTCTTGAGACGTTAATATTTTGTGCCTTGACTTCCTGAGTAAATAGTTTGAGTTCCTCTTCAATTTTATCATAAAGCTCATTTAGATCCTTTTCATCTTTATCTTCGAGAGATTCATCAGCTTTAACATGGATCAATCCCTTTCCCAAATCTAATGCCATTGAAAATACTGCAAAGTCACTATTAAAATTATAAAGGAAATCATCTTCAGTTTGCCAAACTTCACTCTGCTCTAGGTAAGAGGATAATGCTCTGACTTCTAGATTTGTAGGTTTAAATTCTGGAGTAGGCGCATTATCTTTTTGGGATGTTTCACCTTTATTACCACCACCACCGCCGCCTCCGCCGCCATGACCTTTGCAAACAGTTGAGCCCATTGCACGGCACATACTGCAAGGATTGCTATCTAAAGCATTTGCTCGCTCATCCTTTCTCTTTTCTTTAGTTTTTGCATTAGTTGGCATTTCGCACTCCATAACATCATCTACTTGTACTTGTTCAAATTTTAATATATAAGCTTGCGTTATAGAGCAATATTTTTGGTTTTTTACGAATTATTAACAAATATATTGTTACGGTAAGGTTTCAAACACTTACTTTATTCAATGGCAAGATAATGTTTAAGCCACGGCCGTCCTTTCTCAGTTAAAATAAGAACGCCTGATTTCTTAGGAGAGCGAATTAATAGTCTATTGTTTAATAGATAATGTAAGAGGACGTTTCTTAAACTACTTCTAAGATGATATTCTCTTTCGGTTCAATCAAGACATGGTTTAGCAAATTGCCTTTTTAACTCTCTTAATTCTTTATAGTCTATACCCAACTATTTCAAGAAGTTCTCGGCTTGTTTAGTTACTACCAATTCGTCATCTATCGCTTTAAATATATTCCTAATTTCTAGTGGCATAATTAGTCACTAATGAGCACTAGGAACCATTTAAATAGTTTATTTGCAACTTCCTCTTCAAATGTAACTTTGCCGCTGGCAACTTGGCTTAAATAAAGTGGATTTACATCTAAAAGTTCAGCTAGGGCTTTTAAATCATAATTACCTTGAAATAAGATAAACTCGATTAGATACTTTTGTGCTTCTCTTTTATACTGGATAGTTTGATTAGTAGAGGTTAATAATTTAAGTAGACTTCCCATGTAAAAAACTCCTGTTTACAACTTAACAACAATAAACTGTTTTCATAAACAGAAGTTAACCATAATGGGATCGGTGAAAAAATTAGTATTTTTACTTCGAAAAAATTACTAATAAAATACAACTAAGTAGAAGCCCCTTCAGCTAAAACAAGTTCTTCTTGATTAGAATCATCCATATATTGACTGATTTTTTTAGCAATGAAATAAAGAAAGATTGCCCCTGCGAGAGCCCACATTCCTAGTTCTTGGAAAACATATAAGTAGTTGTTATTGGTTATTAATGGGTGAATGGAAGATGCCTTAGTCATGGTATTGGAAAAGTAATGAGATAACGTTGCGGCAACTCCAGATGTCATTGTCCAGGTTCCCATAAGCAAACCCTGTAAGTTTATAGGGGCGATTCGTCCTATCATAGCATACCCTACAGGTGCAATTAATAACTCAGCAATAGCTTGAAAGAAGTAGTGTCCTATTACCCAACTTACACTACTATAGCCTTCGCTATTAGCAAATTTAATTCCATAAGCTAAGCAAAAGAATGACAATGATAACATTATAAACGCACTAAAGAACTGCCTTGAAATTGAGAAAATAAATCCTTTGTGGCGTAATTTATCGATAACTATAGAAAGAGTAGGCGCCCCTAAAATAATTACAACAGTGTTAACATTTAAAATCCATTGAGTAGCGATTTCAAAATTAAAAAGGTGTTTATCCACATTATTTTTAATAAAAAGCGTAATGCCCATGGGTCCTGTATAATATATCATCCAAAATATAATAGAGGTGACTGCTAAAATAAGATAAGCAAGTAGTTTTTGTTTATCAACAAGGCTTTTCTGTTGTTTTCTTAAATAGAGAACTACAGCAAACATGATTAGACTGAGTATAATAATTAAATAGTTACTTAAGGTTGCCCAATTAAAACAAAATAAGATTAAAGGAACTAAGAACATTATAAGAATAACGCCTTTAATATTTTTGGCTTGCTGCTTTAATGTGTTATTAATTTTAAGCAGAGGTGTTTCTCGATCGGCTAGTACTTTCCAATTAGCGACCAAAAAAAATAAAGATAATGTATTAGCTAAAGAGCTTAAATAGAATAAAGGGCCATAATGGTTAGAATAATCATAAAAGCCACTACAAAAATAACCTACAAAAAAACCAAAATTCAACACAGCATAATTAAAAAAGAAGGCTTTCTCACGCCGATTATCGTTTGCGTCAAAACGTTGAGTCAGCATATTATAGTAACTTGTTGTATTAAGCCCACACCCCACTAAATATAAGCTTAAGCTTATATAAAGTAGATTACCCTGAAATTTGGCGAGAAAAAATAAGCCACTACTTTGTATAACAACAGTGATAAGAAATAATACTCGATTACTTAAGTAGCTTCCGCCTAATACTCCGCCAAATAATTGCATGATATAATTAAAAGCTAAAAACAAGGCAATAATATTATTTGAAAAAGAGCTCTCTAAACCTAGTTCCTTTGTAATAAACAGTGCTAATGAAGAATAAAGAGTAGCATACGAAAAGGTAGAGCATGCTTTAATAAAATAGAGAGGGATAACTCCTTTGGGCATTTTTGCTTGCTGCTTATTCATTTTTACTTCCTATACATCCTGAAAGTGGTGACTCTATCATTAAAGATGGCTATTATTAAGGCTTGCTGCTATTTATCTAGATCTTTAAACATTATAAGTTTACAGCCTGTTGTTAAGGTGTTTAGGAATGAACCGTATTAAAAGAGTATTCTGGGAAGAAGTTAAAAACAAAGTTAAAATAGTTAATCCCGCCATTTATGAAGTCTTAGAGCAACTTCAACTTGATAACAATATTCCTTTCTTTTTAGCTAATTACCAATTTGGCGCACACTTTGGTGTAAAAAATCATGCTTATCTACCTACTAACTCTGGCCAACTCGCTAAAATTGGCAGCTCAGCTATTGATAACGAGTTAAATACGCACTTAGGTTATGGTAAAGACAGTCTTCCCTTAGGGATGATTTTAGACAAATATTGTGAATGGCATTATTTTGGTGAAAATGAACGTATTTTTCCTGAATACGTTCAAGGCCCTGGTGCTATTTTTAATATGAAAATTATATTTGATGAAGATAAGACCGTTGATAATAACATTTTATCGGTTTCGTCAGGAGCGCTTTCATCTTACCTTTTGCCCAACATTGGTTGTGCGAGAAAGCATGGGCAAATTCAAAAATATTTTAAAATTACAACTCCTGCCCCCAAGTTACCCTATGAACACTACCAAGTTTTTCAAGAAATAGTGCGTAATGAGACAGACAATTGGTGTAGTGAAATTTTATATTTTTCTGAATCTTTTATTGAAAAAGTTAAAAATGATGAACATTGGCTTAAGTTAAAGCTTTATTTTTCCGAGGCGTTAAGGAAAAAAATTATTCGAGATACGTTTGATATGTCAAGTAATAATTTATTTTTAAATGCCAAAAAGGTGAATCGTTTTCGGCCGACGCCTTTTATTATCGATACAGCAAAATACATTTTTAATATTTGTATGGGGCCTGGTATTGGAGCAAAGCCAGCCAATGATGAGCAATACTTACCCTTAAAAACTATTCAGCATGCTTATGCTGAATGTTATGGATTAGTTTATACGCCTACCGTCATGGTGCCAGCCTCACTTAATGGGTGTAGAGACATGATTTATTATCCATTACAGTGTCCATTTACTGATATTAATACTTTCAAGTCAAACCAAAGCAAAAGTACTCTTACTGAACTTGAAACATTAAAAAATGTTTTGCATGCTTATCAAGAGGAATTTACTGCGGAAAATAGTGATGCTTATGGAAGTCCTCTTTACCATTTAAGTAAAGAACTGAAATTTACATTTTATCATTATCAAGCGAATGAACAACATTCAATAAGAGGGCCTGCAGAATTATTAGAACAAGATAAACGCTTCTTATTTTCTTACAGCCAGAATAGCACGACATTTTCAGCCGATGCTAAATTATTTCGTGGCTGTGTTCAGTTAAGTAGATGATTGAAAATCCTGCGGATCAATTTCTAAAAGAGCTAAATAATCTTGACTTATTTTCTTTTGTTCAGTGGGTGGAAGGTAAAGCGTTGACAACGGATTAATATTTAGCAATCCTAACTCAGCTACCTGATGCCAATCAGCTCTAGGTTTGTGTGTTGGTAAAAGAGCTGCTTCATAAATACAAATAGGATGTGTTGGAGCGTAGTACTTTTCCAAATAATTTTGCAAGACACTTATTTTAGATGTAATTTGAGTATCTGCTCGACCTAAATTCGCAATTTGCCAAATGATAAGATGTCCGTGCACATCTAGAGTGCGTTCATAAATTAAAAGCTCTGTAGCATCTATTGTAAAGCAGCCATGTTGGCCTGGATCTATTTCTAAGTCACTAAAAAGGCAATCCATAGCTGTTACAGCGGGTAGAATGATAGCATTTCCTTTTTCTTTTTTGATTTGCTTGACTGCATCTAACCCTGATTGCGCAAAAACAGTGGGATGTCCATAAAAAATGACACACAGATTTTTTACTTGATGGTATTGATCAACGATATAATTGCTTATCTCCTTATATGCATCAGCTCGTTTAATTGATTTAAAATAAATAGGCTCTAAGGATTCTGCTTCTATTGCTTCACGCTTAAGCCAGGCTTTGAAATTATTTTCATTAACTAAATAAAGAACTTTATCCGCTTTTTTAATAACTTGCCTAGTTTCTGCTGTTAAATGGGCAATAGACTTAATCCCTGAGCCAGCAACAATGAGTGTATGCATTTAATCAGTTATATCACAGATTGTATTAGAATGTGGTTGTACTAATAGATTGGTTAATTGTTCTTTAGTAATTGAAGAAAGTAATTTTGAATCAATATGCTCATAATCACTTAGATACTCATTGCCAACTGCAAATTCAATTTCGTCTAAAAAATTCATGTTATTTCCTTTAAGTCTAAGTTGCATTCATATTGTATTGATAAAATACTCATAGGTATAGAGCTACTGTCTGTTTTAATTTGAGGCAAATATTTATTTAGTGGTTGTGATCATTTATTACTTATATTGTTTTAAGTAATTTAGCTAATAATCTTTTTTATACCAGTTAGAATTAATAAAACTGATCCTGCAAATAATATAATCCATCCCCATTCTATATGAAATGATTGCATTGCTAAGTCAGCAAACCCTCTAAAAGGATTGCCACTTAAGCTAGCTTCGGCCTGATTTCTAATCTTACTTAATACATAAATACAGTAAAAAAACATCCCGCCTACAATTATAAGAGTTAACCAACCTATAAAAAAAGTATACTTAAATTTTCCGGCCAAGGTTAAAATAAAAGCATTTACAGAGAGCAAAATAATTATTACGCCAAATCCATATCCTTCGCTAAAAGAGTCTAAATTACCCACAAGAGGGGTAAATACGCCAATCAATAAAATAATACATCCTAATAGGCCTAAAACTTTTTTTATTTCCATAGTTAATTCCTATCTATTAAAAGCTCAACTGTTTCTATATCTTTCGAAATATTTTCTAGCATTTTTAGAATATCGTTTAGTTTAGTGCGATCAGTGTAGTTGAATTGATTTAAATCCTGATTCTTAGTTCGAGTTATTAATTTATCTATATCAGGTTTAATTGGATTTAATAATTCTATAATCTTATAGCAGGACTCATCTTTCTTGTGGTATATCTGTGCATTATACTTGCAATCTAATGAATAACTTTTTGCAGCTTCAAGGTGTGATTCGACTTTATTGAGGTCAATTCCATCTAAGTTTAATTGTGCCTTCTCTTGTGTTTGTATATAAGAAGTCGATGAAGACGTACTTTTATTATGTTGTTTATATATAAAGTGTATCCAGCTGAAGATTAATAACGCATTGGTTAATATTAAAATGATTGGTAACCAATATTTTTTAAAAAATGATTGATTTTCAGTAGTGGTTTTAAATTTTGCTCTAACTTTATTTAAATCTACACTACTATGAAATTTGTTATAAGCAATTTTACAAGATGGGCATTGCCACTCTGGAGCGTAATCATTTTCTTTTCTAATATATCCACATGCTGGGCATTTCATAATTTTATTATAAAGTTCCTTTTATAATAAAATTATAGATTAAAACGCTGTATATAGAACGATGGATGATTTTAGAATAACAAGCCATAAGCTTTGATTTTATGTCAAATTAATAACTTTTTATAATTCAAGTCTTGCTTAATAATTTATTTCTTTCTTAATGAATAATCATTTTATTTGTCTAAATGTAATAATCAATGTACTAACTACTATTATTACTCTGAAGCCATAAGACAGCAAATAAAGCGTGCAAAAAATTTTAGTGACATCTTAATTTACAAGTTTCATATATTTAATGTTACTCTTGCTTGGAAATACTCGATATGTTTAAATATGCTCATATCGAGTATTTTGATTAAGCATGAATAATTTTATTTGTAAGGAAACTTTCATTTCATCTCAAGGTTTTCCAGTTAGAACAATGAACATTATCGAAGCATCTAAATTTCTTGGTGCTCATAAGGAAACAGTTAGACGTCTGGCTTCTAGCGGCAGGGTTCCTGCCGTAAAAATTGGAAAAGGTTGGCGTTTTATTGAGCAAGATCTTGTGTTGTACATGCGCTCTCAGTATGCTGAGGGTGTTACATCGCAAGGCGCTATTAATGGGAGTAAGGAAAAATGGCGCTATACAAAAGAAACTCAGTCTGGTGGATCAGCATCACCCACAATGGACAAAGAATACAGAGAAGCACTGGGACTTCCAATAAAGTAGCTGCTCAAGAGTATCATGATAAGTTTAAAGCTGAGCTTTGGAGTCTTGAAAAGCTCAGTAAAAAAACGGTCTATTCTTGGAGAGATGCGGTAGTAAGATGGTTGAAGGAAAGTAGCCATAAACGCAGTATTGAAGATGACAAAGCCCATTTACGTTGGCTGGATAAGTATTTACATAGTTACCAGTTGCATGAGATTACCAGAGATATTCTTGAGAATATTGCTGATAAAAAAGAAGCAACAGGCGTAACCCCAATTACAGTAAATCGTATGATGGAAGTTGTTAGAGCTATACTGCGTAAAGCACATAGAGAATGGGAGTGGTTAGATAAAGTTCCTGTTATTCGAATGCGACATGTAGAAAAAAAGAGAATAAGGTGGCTTACCCAAGAGCAAGCAACTCGGTTGCTGCGTGAATTGCCACCTCACTTAAAAGAGATGGTTACTTTTAGTTTGGCAACGGGGTTAAGAGCATCTAATGTTAAAGGATTGCAGTGGCAAGATATTGATATGCAAAAGCAACATGCCTGGATTCATCCAGATGAAGCGAAGACAAAGAAAGCCATTCCAGTTCCGCTTAATAAAGATGCAATGGCTATATTAACTAATAGACTCGGTAAACATCTTAAGTATGTTTTTACGTATAAGGACAAACCAATTCAGCAATGTAATACGAAAGCTTGGAAAAATGCTTTAAAGCGAGCTGGTATAGACAATTTTCGCTGGCATGACTTGAGGCATACTTGGGCAAGTTGGCATGTTCAAAACGGAACAAGCTTACAAGAGTTGCAGCAGTTAGGTGGATGGTCAAATTTTGAAATGGTGTTGCGATATGCACATCTTTCAAGTGCTCATTTACAAATTGCTGCAAATAGAATTAGTTCGTTAGCATGTGGTGAAAATGGTTACATGTAACAAGGGTAGAAAAAGAAGTGTTACAATTTTGCTACACCACATTTTTTACAAGTTTAAATTTTTTTATAAGTTATTGATTATTAAGCTAAAAATGGCGCGCCCGGAAGGATTCGAACCTCCGACCTCCTGGTTCGTAGCCAGATACTCTATCCAACTGAGCTACGGGCGCATAAACGACTGGCGGAGAGAGAGGGATTCGAACCCTCGATGGGATTTCTCCCATACTCCCTTAGCAGGGGAGCGCCTTCGACCACTCGGCCATCTCTCCAGGTAATGCGGCGAAGTATAACAGTTATTTTTCTTACGTCAATCGCGGGCATAAAATTCATGATAAAAAATATTAATTTTTAATGACTAAGTGTCATTTACATATTATTTAATTAACTGCTATCTTTCATATATAGTAATGAATTAGTGAAGCTTGGCGTCATATTGATCTTATGTAAGTTGGACCCTTGGCCCAACAAACGATTGATCTCTATAATCCATTTCATTCTGACTTTAGCAAAATTTAGTGTAAACTCCTGATATTAAAAAAATAGTTTGGGGTAATCTTTATAATTTGAATGACTGGCAGTTACTATGTGGCGCATGATGAATGATAGGAGGATTAATGAAACACAAATCAAATCTAGGCGGTAGAGAGGTGTATGTTGTCGATGGTAATCGTACCCCTTTTCTTAAGGCTAAAAATGTAGGGCCCTTTAGCGGATCTGACCTAGCTGTTGCCGCAGGGATGTCTCTGCTAAGTCGCCAGCCTTTCTCACCTACTGATCTAGATGAGGTTATTATTGGTGCTGCAATGCCAGGCCCTGATGAAGCCAATATTGCTCGGGTAATCTCTTTACGCTTAGGATGTGGCGAACGTATGCCTGCCTTTACTGTCATGCGTAATTGTGCATCTGGCATGCAAGCACTAGATAACGCTGCCTTACAAATTTCCTCAGGGCGGAGTAATTTAATTTTAGCCGGTGGTACCGAGGCGATGAGTCATGCCCCTTTGCTATTTAATCAAAAAATGGCTTCTTGGTTAGGTAATTGGATGGCTGCTAAAAGCGCAGGTCAACGTGCACGATTAATTATGCAATTTAGGCCAGGATATCTAGCACCCGTTATTGCACTATTACGGGGATTAACGGATCCCATAGTGGGTTTAAATATGGGCCAGACTGCTGAGAAAGTTGCCTATCGCTTTAATATCACCCGTGAGCAAATGGATGCGTTTGCCTATGAGAGCCATCAGCGCCTAGCTCGTGCTTATGATGAAGGAAGAATGACTGAGATTACACCGATTATTGATAATAAAGGTCAAGTCTATACAGAAGATACCGGCTTAAGAAAAGATACTACCCCAGAGAAGCTTGCAACCCTTAAACCTTTCTTTGATAAGAAATACGGTATGGTTACGCCAGGCAATAGTTCACAAGTCACAGACGGAGCTTGTTTATTAGTTTTAGCAAGTGCCGATGCAGTTAAAAAGTACGATTTACCTGTGCTGGGTCGGATTGTTGACGTTCACTGGGCAGCTTTAGATCCAGCTCACATGGGATTAGGACCTGTTCATGCTGCAACACCTATTTTAGAGCGGCATAATTTAAAACCGGCTGATTTAGACTGCTGGGAAATTAATGAAGCATTTGCAGCTCAAGTTCTAGGTTGTTTAGCAGCTTGGGATGATGTTGATTATTGCCGTACGCAGCTAGGTTTAAAACAGGCGTTAGGTGCACCATCTCTAAATAAAGTAAACAAAGATGGTGGTGCAATTGCTGTCGGCCATCCAATTGGTGCAAGTGGAGCAAGAATTGTCTTACACACATTACAATCATTACAGCAAACAAATGGTACTCATGGTATTGCTGCAATTTGTATTGGTGGTGGCCAGGGCGGTGCAATGTATTTAGAAAGAGTGACTGGGGTGAAAGGATAATGAATAATTATAAACATTGGGAAATTGAAACTGACTCTGAGAATATTATCTGGTTAGGTATTAATCGTGCGGATGCAGCATTAAATTCTATCAACTCTGAAGTTTTAGATGAATTAAATAGTATTTTACAAGAGATTGTTAAACAATCTTCAGCCCAAGGATTAGTTATTTATTCAACGAAAGATAAAGGCTTTATTGCTGGCGCTGATATTAATGCATTCTCCAAATTCCAAACACCTGATGAAGCGATTGATTTTTTAAGAAAGGGTCAAGCGGTCTTTGCTCGTTTAGAAGGATTAAAGATACCTACGGTCGCTATGATTGATGGCTTTTGTATGGGCGGTGGTCTAGAGTTAGCATTGGCTTGTGACTATCGTATAGCATCTGATGAGCCTGATACTCGGTTAGGTTTGCCTGAAATCATGTTAGGCATTCATCCGGGCTGGGGTGGAACAGTTCGCTTAGTTCAGCTAATCGGCGGCTTTGACGCATTAACCAAAGTTATTTTAACAGGCGCGCCTATTGCGGCTTTCAAAGCAAAAGGGATGGGCTTTGTAGATGAGGTTGTGCCTATACGCCAATTAAAGCGTGCTGCTATTCATTTTATTAAAAATAAACCTAAAAAACATCAGCCCACTTTTATGCAATCCCTAACTAACTATGCTTGGGTACGACCAATTCTTGCACCAGTTATTCGCTACAATGTAGCTAAACGGGTTCGTAAACAACATTATCCTGCGCCTTTTGCTGTTATTGATTTATGGGAAAAGGAAGGCGGATACGGTGAGCGGGCTTATCTGAAGGAAATAGATTCAGTTGAGCAACTTGTTACTCGTAATGAAACTGCTAAAAATTTAATTCGTGCTTTTCTACTACGAGAGCGTATGAAGGGATTTGCGAAGGCAAGTGACTTTAAAGCGGAGCATGTTCATGTGATTGGCGCTGGCGTGATGGGTGGTGATATTGCTGCCTGGTGTGCATTGCGTGGGCTTAGAGTCACATTACAAGATAAGTCTTATGCTCAGATTGGTTCAGCAAAAGCAAGAGCATATTCCTTATTTAAAAAGAAATTAAAGCAACCGCGCTTAATTCAAGCAGCAATGGATAGGTTGATTGCCGATCCAGACGGTTTTGGCATAGCAGGCGCTGATGTCATTATTGAAGCAGTGTTTGAAAACTTAGAAGTCAAGCAAACCATTATGAAGCAGCTAGAAGAAAGGGCAAAAGCAGATGCCATTATAGCAACTAACACTTCAAGTATTCCTTTAGATGAAATCAGTCAAGTGATGACTGACCCGAGTCGCCTTGTTGGTATTCATTATTTTAATCCTGTTGCAAAAATGGAATTAGTTGAAGTAGTCAGTAGTAATAAAACAGCAAGCGAAATACGTGATAAAGCTTGCGCTTTTGTCAATCAAATTAGTCGTCTCCCATTACCTGTGAAATCAAGCCCCGGCTTCTTAGTGAATCGGGTTCTTATGCCTTATTTAATGGAATGCGTACAGTTACTTGAAGAAGGTTATTCAGGTGAAACCATTGATGAAGCAGCTAAAGAATTTGGTATGTTTATGGGGCCTGTTGAATTAGCAGATACAGTAGGTATGGACGTATGTCTAGCAGTTGCTGAGAATCTAACTAAGTATTATGGCGGTACTGTTCCACAAAAATTACGTGATATGGTTAAAGCAGGCAAGCTTGGTCGTAAAACAGGCGAAGGTTTTTATAAATATAAAGATGGCAAACCAATCAAGAAAAAACCACAGACAGACAAATCTTATTCAGACATTGCTAACCGTCTAATTTTACGAATGGTAAATGAGTCAGCTGCTTGTTTACGAGAAGGTGTGGTAGCAGATAGTGATCTTTTAGATGGCGCAATGATCTTTGCAGCAGGATTTGCTCCTTTCCGTGGCGGACCAATGAATTATGCTAAACACTTTGGTCATGATAAATTAAATGAATTATTTGCTAAATTAGAAAATCAATATGGTCAACGTTTTAAACTTGATAAGCAATTTAGTAAGAGTTCTAATTAACGTGAGTTCGACATAAGAGAGCTGAAGGCTCTTCTTATGTCGCTAAACGAAAATTATCAAAAATTGACAAATTCGGCATAAAAAATATCTGATATCTTTTATGCCGAATTTACGTTAATTAAGTAGTTAGGAAGCCTGAATACAGAGGATACAATTTCTGTATTCAGGTTATCATGCGCTATGACAAAGAGAGCAGCTTCAATGATACTTATCAAATATCTTATCTGCTTGTTGTTTTTAATAATCACGTCAACCAATTATGCAGCAATTTGGGTTCTTTCTGGGCACAGTGATTTAATTGGCAAAATACAGTATGCAACTGTCCAAGCTGGAGAAACCTTAAGTGATGTAGGAATACGTTACGATATTGGTTATCATGAAATGGTACAGGCTAATCCAAAACTAGATCCATTGCGGCCACTGTATCCTCAAACCAAAGTTATCATTCCTTCGCAATATATATTGCCGCCAGGGCCCCGCCAAGGTTTAGTTATTAATCTAGCTGAGTTTAGGCTCTATTATTATGTGCCAGGCGATAATGTAGTCATCACAATGCCAGTTGGTATTGGCAGGGAAGGTTGGAAAACACCTCTTGGTGTTACTAAAATTATTGCAAAAGAGCGGGATCCGCACTGGCGACCTACGGCGAATGTAAGAGCAGAAGCTGCTCGACATGGCACCCCAATTCCTGAGGAATTTCCTCCTGGTGAGGGAAATCCTCTTGGTAGACATGTGTTAAGATTGGGTTGGCCAACTTATTTAATTCACGGTACCAACCGTCGTGATATTGTTGGCTCACGTGTAAGTGCAGGATGTATTCGTATGATGCCTGAAGATATTGAGTTTTTATTTGATTATATAAAAGTAGGTACCTCAGTCAGAGTTATTAATGAACCTGTCAAACTAGGCTACGCAAATGGCGCAATTTTTCTTGAAGCGCATCCTGTTTTGGTTGAACAGCAAAGCACGAATTTAAGTCTGTTAGCGGCTAATCTGTTGGCAAAGCACAGAAGTATATTGGATAAGCATAACAAGCAAATTCAAGCTGAAGTTAATTTTCCTTCTGGTATTCCAGTTAAGATTGGTTAAGCCAGCTTCTTTTTTTAAGATAATTATAAATAAAATGGGCTATAAGTAGCACAAGAACACTACCGATCAAATCTAAAGGATAGTGCCAGCCTAATAAGATACAAGCTAAAGCAAGAAAGAAATTAATAGGTATCATTACTATAAATAAGAGTTTAAAACCTCTAACAATATATAGGCATAACCAAGCCCAAATAAAATGAAAAGAAGGTAAGGCAACCATACCGCCTTCAAGGGAAGTAGGTTGTTGATGATTATGAATCTGCATAAATTTTATGCCGGTGATATATTGTTCCGGTAAGAAAAAAGGACTTTTTAAAATACTTGCAGGTGCTGTGGTGGGAAAAAAATAGTAAAAAGTAAACCCAATTATTGCTGAAATTAATAATAAACAAAAATATTCCCAAACTTTGGAAAACTGACCTAATAGTGCTACTAACAAAGGGGAGAAGCCCATTTGCCAAGCTAGACTATCATAGGCTAAACCAAGTACTAATTTAAAATTAGGATGTTGGTTAGTCCAAGCCATTAGAGCAGGTAAGTCAATATAAAATTGAGACTCTAGAGCAACAATATATTTATCAATAGGTGGAAAGGGACTGTATTGCGCTGCATTAGTCGCTAGGGCAATAAGTAGCATGGTGAGATAAATACCCGCGAAGGCATGCGTGATTTCGATGAAATAGTCATTATTACCAAATTGTAACCTTAGACCAATTAAAATAAGAAACAAGCAAATTGCAGCCCATAGTGCGAAAGGTGGAAAATAATTGTTACCTATATAGTGGTAATAATGTGAATTAACATAAAAAGCTAGACTTGAAAGTAAGCCTATTAATAATCCTGCTATAATCGAGCAGGCTCTATCAGGACGTTTTAAAGCAGTAAAGTTAAGTAACTTCACTTTGTTTCTCTTTTAATTGGATTGCTTGGTAAATCTCTTCTCGATGAATTTTTACTGAGCGGGGTGCCTCAACGCCAAATTTAATATTACCATGTTCTAGCGTTTTAAACGCCACAAGCAAAATACTCTTATTTTTGACAGTGATTTTTAACGTTTCTTCAAAGTTAACAGTAACGATATCCATATAAATCTCTTTTTTTTAAGACGTTATATCGTATGGATTATGTAAAAGCAACGTTTTTGCATATTGAACACAAACAGTTTGAAAAGGGTTTATATAAAATCACCAGTCATTATAAACTTAAATCAGATTCTATATATGAAGTAACTAATTTCTTGCATAATGAAGAAGTTAAGCTCATTTAAAGCTTAGTTATGTCTTTAATAATTTGTTTACTTTTATTTAATACATTTATCTTTCTAGATAGAAGTAAATAATTAATACAGCTACTTATAAAAATTTGCTAAAATTAGTTAAGATTATTAAAGAATTTTCATTGATAGTGAAGTTTGCTCCCTGCACAAAAATGAGTTAAAATCGCCCGTTTCAAACCCTTGCCTTACTTTCCTATTTAAAGAAGGCTTTAATCCATAAGGAGAATTCATGAGACATTATGAAATTGTATTCCTTGTTCACCCTGATCAAAGTGAGCAAGTGCCAGGTATGATTGAACGTTACGAAGGTATTATTACCAAACACGACGGCGTTATTCACCGTCGAGAAGATTGGGGCCGTCGTCAATTAGCTTATTCAATTAAAGATGTTCATAAAGCACATTATATTTTAATGAATGTTGAATGTAATCAAGCCGCAATTGATGAATTAAAGAATGCGTTTAAGTTTAATGATGCCATTATTCGTAATCTGATTATCCTTAAAAAGCATGCAGTGACTGAGGAATCTGCATTAATGAAAAAAGATAAAGATAAAGATACGAGAGCAGCTTAAGGAGAATTGAGATGTCAACCTATTTCCGTCGTAAAAAAATGTGTCGTTTCAATGCCGAAGGCTCTAGCGAAATCGATTACAAAGATATTAATTTATTAAAAAACTATATTACTGAGACTGGAAAAATTGTACCAAGCAGAATTACAGGTGTACCAACACGTTTTCAGCGGCAGTTAGCACAAGCTATTAAGCGTGCTCGTTTCTTAGGGCTATTGCCTTATTGTGACAGTCATCGATAATAGAAATTTATGAATACCTTTTTGCGCAATCAGGGTCAATATTTATTAAAAAATGAAATTTGGGCATTTTTTGTAGCTGCAATATTGGCCTTAACCCCCCTTACTACTTGGCTATCATTAGCAGTGATAACCCTAGTTACCTTACGGAAGGGATTTATTGATGGCTTTAAGGTATTTATTTGTGGAATTGTTGCAAGTTACATTTCTTATCTATTTAATACTAATTTAGGGCACGCTTTTTCTATGACTATAATAACATTTATTATAGGTTTTAGTGCTGCCTTAGTATTAAGGTTAACTGCAAATTGGAAAATAGTAGTATTTGGTATTTTAATTGCTGCACTAATAATTATTAGCTTAGTTCACGGGTTTTTACCTAATTACGCTAATGAACAGTATGCTCTATTACTTGCTGCATTAAAGGAAATAGATCCAAATCACATGTTGGTGCAACTCTTAGAGAGCCAGCAACGCGCTAGTCCTAATTTGATCATTAATTCTTTGCTGAGTATTAGAGTATTAAGTCTAGTCTTTTCTGCCCTAGGCTCATTAATGCTAGCACGAGGAATTCAATCGCTGTTATTTTATCCAGGTGGATTTAGAAAAGAAATGCTTGCGTTTCGAGCAAGTCGTATTGGTGTATTGTTATTAATTATGGCTACTTTTGGGGTATATCAAAATAATCCTATTGCCATTAGCTGTCTACCGCTTTTAGTGGTTTATCTAATGTTTGCTGGGGTTAGTTTATTTTTTAATATAATGGCTAGAAAAAGAGATTTAATTACTATTTTTCTATTATTTGTGCCACTTATAATCGTGCCCTATATAATGCTCCCAATCTATGTGTTTTTCGGCTCATTAGATAGTTTATTTGATCTAAGGTTACATTTATCCTTAGATAAAAATTCAAGAATCAAGAGGTGAATGATGGAAGTTATTTTATTAGAGAAAGTAAGAAATTTAGGAAATTTAGGTGATAGAGTGGAAGTCAAGGCAGGTTACGGCCGCAACTACTTAATACCACAGAATAAAGCTGTTTTTGCAACAGAGAAAAACATTGAGTATTTTGAAAAACGTCGTGCCGAATTAGAAAAGAAAGCTCAACAAGATCAAGCGCGTGCTGAGCAACGTGCAGCTAAGTTAAATGATACTTCAATTGTTATTTCTGCACTAGCCAGTGATGAGGGCAAGCTTTATGGCTCAATTGGTGCTAGTGAAATTAGAGATGCCTTAATTGCTAAAGAAATTGAAGTGAGTAAACGTGAGATTTCTCTACCTGAAGGTCCAATTCATTCAGTCGGTGATTATGTAATTGATATCCATGTTCATAGCGATATCACTGCTCAAGTTCAAGTACAAGTTGTTTCAGCAAAATAATCTAAATAACCTTATAACCTTAACCTGGGTAGCAAATAAAGTTGTAACCCAGGTTAGAAATAGACAACTTAGTGAAAAGAAATAAACAAATAGCAAACAGATTGTTTTGCCTTTATTGCGTTGATTTTTCTTGATTTTAACCGATTTTAATTCGGAATTCGCGTTTTAAGTTTATGTTAGAGGTGGATTAAATCGATATCAATTTGTAAAAGGCTGTCTTATTAAGCAGGATAAGCAATCTATGTATTGCATTTTCTTTTAGCTCAATTATTCTTCTTTAATAATCATGGTATATACCACGCTATGTATAAAAGCTGTTCTAATTGCTGTTAATTTAAATAGTAGTAAAATATTTGAAGAAAAAGTTTAACTAGTGCATAGCAATCAATTAAGCCCAATGATAGACGCAGCCAAGTAAATTCAAACAAGAAGTTTTGAGCTGTTTTGTCATATCTGGATACCTAAATTGTCCTTACAAAATATAACTGCCAATTTATAATTTATGCAGAATAATTATTTCTAATTCTATTTAAATATTCTCTATTCGAACAACATCATAAGCAGGCTCTTCATAAGGATGATTTTCATATAGTACTTGAACAGCTTTTTTTATGATTTTTGCACGACATAAAATCTCTACTTTATATTCAGGAACATAATTTAGTTTATTGATTTCACCAATAGCTGGATTTGCATTGCCTGTAGGACGAAACTGGCCTTGACCTAAGCATTGCCAACAGGCTTTATCATAATCGCCTTGCGTACCGGCCCCTATAGCAAATAAGGCTTCTTTTACTGTATCTAAATGACTTTCTGGAACATAAAAAGATAACTTATAGTTAAATTCTACTTTTTCCATTTTATATTACATCCTAAACTAGGTTTTTGGATTTCTGAGACAGGTTTATCTGCTAACAGACAATCAATAACTTGACGGAGTGACTCTCCTGTAACAGGAATTTGATTACCAGGGCGCGAATCGTCAAATTGGCCTCGATAAACCAAATTTAGATTTTTATCATAGACAAAGAAATCAGGCGTACAAGCAGCATGATATGCCTTTGCAATTTCTTGAGTCTCATCAAAAAGATAGGGAAAAGAATAACCTTCTCTTAAAGCGGTGATTTTCATATTTTCAGGTGAATCATCAGGATAGCTCTCAATATCATTAGAATTAATAGCAATAAAACGTACCTGATCCTGATAGGAATTTGTTAACTGAACGAGCCCTTTATTAATATGTTTAACATAAGGGCAATGATTACAAATAAACATAATGACGGTACATTTAATATCTTCTTGTTCACTTAAATTGATGTTTTCCCCGCTAATAACATCTGGTAAACAGAATGCTGGAGCTGGGCTGCCTAGTGGTACCATTTTAGAAGCTGTTTTAGCCATTCTTTATCCTAAACTAATTATGAAAAAAAATAATTCTAATAAGTGCTGTTAACGCAAAAACTGTATTCATGATTGCCCATATCAGTGCAGGTGGTTTTCTGTACGAATAAGAATAAGCAAAAATTGCAATTGCTGTACTACCAAGAAAAAATATCCACTGATTTTCATAGGATAATCCAATAGATAGAGCAGCAATACCAACAATACCTATAATTAAAAAAATATTACTTAATCGTCCACTTAAAAGATAAAAAACCAATAACTGAATACAGAGTAATATAGGTATAGCTGCTTGTACAATAAACCCTATACCTAACAATTGAGCGCCATGCCCAGCCACTAAAATAATTTCAAGCGCAATAAAATAAAATAACTTAAAATAACTAGCCGTAATAAGTAATAACGTTGATCCAATAACATAAAAAACAGGTGCAAAACTTTGTGTTAAGCCAATAAGTGATATAATTGCACCTAAGATTCCAATAAAAAGAAAAACAACCTCCTTTTTTAACATTGCATCCCTTTACGTTTCTTCAACAATAAACACTGTTTGCTTAAGTTTATTGAGAATGATATTTAGTTAATTTCGTCCAATAAGGTTTTTCTAATACTGGCAGCTTAGTTTAATTTTAAATTTACCAGCGTAAATAGATGCCTTTAGCTGTTGAATCATTAATTACACTACGCTGTGTTTTATTAACAGAAACCCAGTAATTGCCCATATTGCTAAGGGCAAATTTTACTCGCGGATACTGACAAACATCTAAAACTTCCCGACAATCAACTTGTTTTGTATTATTGTCTTCAATATGAAAGCATTGGAAATGTAGGTTGTCTACATCTGATGCAAAAGCAGCCCAGTTTTTAGGATTTATTTTAGCTGTTAGTGACGGGCTCATAAACGCATCTTCTGTTTCTACCCGCCTTAGCTCAATAAGGTAATCACTGCGATTTTGCATTAAATAAAACGTTTGCCCCCCTTTATCATTTATTACAAGATTCGGACCATTGTAACCAAAACCTGTCACCTCACAACCCCGGGGGAAGCGAGCATGGGCTATTGTATCTATTGTTAAAAATATAGCCAGTAAAACTAATCTATTTATAAACATGATGCCCTTTTCAACTTTAAGTAATGTTGTTATTTTAATGTGATTAAAAGTATTTTCAATGGCTATTTACTGGTGAAAGCCTCTTTAGATAATAAGAGTATATCTTCCCTTAAATTAATCTTTATAGGAGGCAATTTTAGAAAGCAACATAGGTGAGTAAGTTCGATAAATACTTAAAGTCAAATACATTATAATATAACCTAATGACAAAACTAAACAGAGGCGATTAATGGTAGGGTAAGTCCATAAAACAATCGCCGAACAAATCCCATATAAAAGGGAAAAACTATGCATTAATACTTTTAATAGTTTTGATTCAGTAAGGTAATCTAATCGAGAGGGGTAAACATATTTAATAGGTACAAAGATTAAAATACAAAGAATGGATAAAATTAAAGCATTAGTGTTCATGGAAGTATCAAGAATAAACATATAGAAAATAGCAATGTTCCAATAGCAAGGGAAGCCTTTGAAAAAGTGATCTGGCGTTTTTGCATCAGCTTGGCAAAATTGATAAGATGAAGTAATAATAATTGCAACAATAATTAAAACTGCTAAATCAGGTGGAAGCATATCTGCTTTAACAAAAAGAAAAAAACAAGGTGTAATAACATAATTTAAATAGTCAACTATATTGTCTAGCAGGGCACCATCAATGTTTGGTAGTACTCTTTTAACGCCTACCAATCTAGCTAGAGTACCATCAACAGCGTCAATAACAACGGTAGCTGCCATAAACCAAAGCGCATGAATATATTCATGTTGATAAATTTTGATAAGTGTAAAAAGTCCAGCGCAGGCAGCACTTGCAGTAAAAGCATGCACAGCCCATGCAGCTAGGTAATGAGCAGGATGGTAGCTTAGCGTTTTGTTCGTCATTTTTTATCCTAAGCCCTTAAGCAATAGTTTTAATGGTCTAATATTTAGACAGTTTTTAATGAATTTCTCTATTAAAAATTTGTTTTTCAAACAACTTGATTAAAAAAAATTAAGTTGTACAAAATAATGTTATTTTTTCTAAATTAAAAACTAATTTAAGATCAAATAATTCAACACGCAAAATAGTAACAACAATTAAATCGAATACGCAAGAATTTGCAAAGGGGAAGAATAATTTAATAATGATTCAATAAATTAATTGTTATATTTTAATCAACTTAGCAATTTTATCTATATCATTGGCTTCAGTCGACTCGTGGTCTACACTTTAGAAATAATTTGAAAGGACGAGCTATGATTATTCAAACTATCAATCCAGCTACTGAAGATATATTGCAAAGCTATACTCCTTGTGATGAAGAAGCTATGTATCAAGTAATTGACCAAGGTTATTTGGCATTTAAAGAATGGCGACGTGTACCTTTTTCAAAGCGCAGTTTATTAATGACTAATTTGATAAATCTATTGCAGGCAAGGAAAGAAACGTTAAGTAATCTTATTACTCAAGAAATGGGTAAGCCTATTAGCCAAAGTCAAGCAGAAATTGAAAAATGTGCCTGGGTTTGTCAATATTATGCTGAACATGCAGAAGAATTTCTTAAGCCTCGCATTGTACAAACAGAAATGACTAAAACATTTGTGGCCCATGAACCTATTGGTGTTATTCTAGCGATAATGCCTTGGAATTTCCCTTTTTGGCAGGTTTTTCGTTTTGCAATTCCAACGATTATGGCAGGTAATGCCGCTATTTTAAAACATGCACCAAATTCAATAGGCGCAGGGGATGCAATTGAGCAATTATTTAAGGATGCGGGATTTTTACCTCATTTATTTCAACATATTATTTTAGAAAATGAAGTGACCGCAAAAGCAATTGCTTATCCTAAAATTGCAGCACTAAGCTTTACAGGTAGCGAAAAAACAGGTCGCTTAGTTGCAAGTCTTGCTGCAGCAAATCTAAAAAAATCTGTTTTGGAGCTTGGTGGTAATGATCCTTATTTAATTTTGGCTGACGCAGACATTGAATTAGCTGCCCAAAATATTCTGGCATCACGTTTAAATAATTGTGGGCAAGTTTGCATTGCAGCAAAACGTATCATTGTTGAAGAAGCCATTCACGATGATTTAGTTTCTAAAATTTTGTCATTATTACCGGCCTACACGTCGGGTGATCCTAAAAATTCTTCTACTAAGCTTGGTCCCATGGCCCGTAAAGATTTACGAGATACCCTACATAAACAAGTAGAAGAAAGTATTAATAAAGGGGCCGTTTTGCTGGCAGGTGGAAAGATCCCAGCGGGAAAGGGCTATTATTATCCACCTACTATACTTATAAATGTAAAACCTGGTATGCCTGCTTTTGATGAAGAATTATTTGGGCCTGTCATTGCTATTAGTCGCTGTAAAAATCAAGAGGAAGCGATTTCGCTTGCTAATAAGAGTCGTTATGGTCTAGCAGCTGCCATTTTCACGCGTGACATAGCTCGTGGTGAAGCCATTGCTAAGAACGAAATAAATACAGGTGTGTGCTTTGTAAATGCTTTTGTTTCGTCAGATCCTAGAGTGCCTTTTGGTGGTGTGAAATTCTCAGGTTATGGCAGAGAGTTATCGAGAGAAGGAATTCTTGAGTTTGTTAATACTAAAACAGTCTCAATTAAGTAACTTTGTGTTAAGAGTTATTAGGGATAGATAATTAAATGACTAATCAGTTTGTTTTTATTTCAATTAAAAAACAGCAATTGTATTGCTATGATAATGATATTCTTTTAGAAATCTATCCTATTTCAACAGCAAAAAATGGAATAGGTGAATTAAAGGGAAGTGAGTGTACACCAAGAGGTTGGCATCGGATTTATTCGCATATTGGCAGGAACGCTCCTATAAATAGTATTTTTGTAGGTAGGAAATGGACAGGTGAGATCTATTCTCCTCAATTAGCTAAAAAGTATTCAAAGCGAGACTGGATTTTATCAAGAATTATGCAATTAGATGGATTAGAAAAAGGACGTAATAAAGAGGGTAATGTAGATAGTTTAGAGCGTTATATTTACATTCATGGCATAGCGGATGATACTGATATAAGTAAGCCTCAATCACATGGTTGTATACGTATGTGTAGTACCGATATTATAAGATTTGCTGATTGGGTCAAACTTAATACTTATGTGTGCATTGAGTAACATTAAGACTAATATTAAATAGAAGATTGAACTGTATAATGAGTCTTTTAAAGGGCTTGTCTAAGGGCTAAGAGAAATAAAAAACTTGTTGTTAAAAAATTAACAATTTACAAGCGCTTCATCTATACCGCATTACAGCAACGGTATATAATTCGTACAATTTTTTTTCATGCCTAATGAGGTGAATGAATGTCTTACAAATTTGAAGAGAGCAAAGTTTTAATTATTAATGATGTAGTAACTAAAATTAAGCAGAAGATGAATCCAGAGCAGGCAGAGCTATGTGCTGCTTTTGTACAGCAATTTTTAGGTACTGTAGCATTAGACGACCTTCAAGAGTGGGATATTGATGATTTATACGGTGCTACTATTAATTTTTGGGCTTTTATGCAACACAGAGCACCCAATGAAACAAAGGTCCGCATTTATAATCCTGAATTTGAACGACACGGCTGGCAAACGACACATACTGTCGTTGAAGTTATTACAAGAGATATTCCATTCTTAGTAGATTCATTACGTATGGTCATTACGCGTCTAGGACTTGCTTCCCATTTAGTTATTTATTTAGGCGGCTTATGTGTAAGAAGAGATACTGATAATAATGTTATAGCTGTTTTACCTCGTGGTAGTGGAAAGAAGCCTGATGTTTTGGTAGAAGCACCTATTTTTATGGAAATTGATAGGCAAACTAATCCCACTATTCTTGAAGAGTTACATCGCAATATTGAAAGAGTTTTAGATGATAACCGCGCTGTCGTTGAAGATTGGCCGGAAATGCGTAAAAAAGTATGTGAAGCGATTGAAGAAATTGACCACCTTAAGGGGGTTCTTGACCCAGCTGAGGCTGAAGAAACTAAAGCCTTTCTAAATTGGATAGAAGATCATCATTTTACTTTCTTAGGCGTGCGAGATTATGAATTAGTAGAAAAAGGCGAGGAAGTGGTTTTGCAGCCTTTACCTGAGACGGGCTTAGGCGTGCTTAGACCTAGTTTAAGTAAATCAAATGCACGCAGTATCTCATCCATGACTCCTGAGGCACGTGAGTTAACTCTATCGCCACGCATATTAGTCATGTCTAAAACTAATACTGAAGCCACTGTACATAGGCGTACTTACACCGATTATATTGGCATTAAACGTTTTAATAAGGAAGGCCAGGTGATTGGTGAACGTCGTATTATAGGCCTTTATACGTCAGCTGCTTACAATACTAATCCTAAACATATTCCATTTTTACGCCATAAAGTGGCGCAAGTAATGAAAAACTCTAATTTAGAGCCGCGAAGCCATGCTGGTAAAATACTATTAAATATTTTAGAAACATTGCCCAGAGATGAACTCATTCAAGCCTCAGAGGATGAATTGTTAGAAATTGCTATGGGTATTTATTATATGCAGGAACGTCGACGTATTCGATTATTTGTACGTACCGATCCATACCGACGTTTTGTATCTTGCTTGGTTTATGTACCTAAAGATCGTTTTACTTCTGAATTGCGCCATGCAATGGAAAAAATATTAGAAGAAAGCTTTCATGCTTTAGAGATTACATTTTCTACTACGTTTACAGAATCTATTCTAGCCCGTATTCATTTCTTAATCAGAACCAATCCTGACGATAATGCACAGTGGGATGTTAAGGAAATTGAGCGAAAGCTAATTGAGGTGGGTCGATCTTGGACGGATGATCTGCTTCATTTTCTGTCTGAAGCATTTGGAGAAGAAGTAGCCAATCGACTTTATTCACGCTATAAAAATGCTTTTCCTAGTAATTATCGCGATAATTTCACAGCTCGTACGGCCGTTTATGATATCAAGCATGTTGAAGCCTTGTCTCAGGATAACCCGCTAGTCATGAATTTTTATCGTCCAATGCATGAATTGGCTGACAATTTTCGTTTAAAAATCTATCAGCATGATGTCACTATTCCTTTATCGGATGTATTGCCAATAGTTGAGCACTTAGGCATGCGTGCTATTAGTGAAAGACCGTATGTTTTAAAATTTGAAGATGGTCGCATTACCTGGATTAATGATTTTGCTTTGCAATATACCAAGCAAATGTCTTTTGATATTGATGAAATAAAAGATCTCTTTCAAAATGCCTTTGCTCACATATGGACAGGCGAGGCTGATAATGATGGTTTTAATCAATTAGTACTTGGTGCTGGCTTAAATTGGCGCCAAGTTGCTGTTCTTCGTACTTACGCTAAGTACTTCAAGCAAATTGGGTTTACTTTTAGCCAAGAATATATAGAAACTGCACTCAATAACAATGCTACAATTGCGAGGAAATTAGTTCAGCTTTTTGATATTCGATTTAACCCGCAGGAATCTACGACTCGTGATATGCAGTTTACAGATCAATTAAATCAAATTCTTAAATCATTAGATGATGTCTCAAATTTAGACGAAGATAAAATTATTAGACAGTATATTCAAGCTATTACTGCAACTGTAAGAACTAATTTTTATCAAGTTGATAATCAGGGTAAACATAAATCTTGTATTGCTATTAAGCTTAATAGCAAGCTAATTCCAAGATTACCTAAACCTTATCCAATGTTTGAAATTTTTGTCTATTCACCTCGATTTGAGGGCGTGCACTTACGAGGCGGCAAAGTTGCGCGAGGTGGATTGCGTTGGTCTGATCGTCGTGAAGATTTCCGTACTGAAATCTTAGGGCTTATGAAAGCTCAACAAGTTAAAAATGCGGTTATTGTTCCATCAGGCGCAAAAGGAGGATTTGTACCTAAGCGTCTACCTGCTACAGGTAATAGAGAAGATATACAAGCTGAAGCGATTGCTTGTTATCAACTATTTATACGCAGTTTGCTTGATATTACCGATAATTACAAAGAAGGTACGGTTATTAAACCACCACAGGTAATCTGCTTTGATGAAGATGATCCTTATTTAGTTGTTGCTGCTGATAAAGGGACGGCGACTTTTTCTGATATAGCTAATGCTATTTCTTTGGAATATAATTTTTGGTTGGGTGATGCTTTTGCATCAGGCGGATCAGTCGGTTATGACCATAAAAAAATGGGTATTACCGCCAGAGGTGCCTGGGAATCAGTGAAGCGTCACTTTTATGAAATGAATGTCGATATTAATAAAACCAACTTTACGGTAGTTGGCATTGGCGATATGTCGGGGGACGTATTTGGTAATGGTATGCTGCTTTCTAAGCACATTAAGTTAGTTGCTGCTTTTAATCACGTTCATATTTTTATTGACCCACATCCTGATACTGAGGTGAGTTTTAAAGAACGCGAGCGGTTGTTCCACCTACCCCGTTCAACTTGGATGGACTATCAGAGAAAATTAATTTCTAAAGGTGGCGGTGTTTTTAATCGAACTGCAAAATCAATTCCTGTTAGTAAGGAAATGAAACAAGTATTTGATATTACTGTTAATGAAATTGAACCTAATGAGTTAATAAAAGTTATTTTAAAGGCCAGAGTTGATTTACTTTGGAGCGCTGGAATAGGTACGTTTGTCAAAGCTCAAAACGAAAGCCATATTGATGTAGGTGATAGAACTAATGACGCTACCCGTATTAATGCTAACCAGTTACGTTGTAAGGTAGTTACTGAAGGCGGTAATCTCGGCTTAACGCAATTAGCAAGAGTTGAATATGCTCTAAATGGTGGTCTTATTTATACCGACTTTATTGATAATTCCGCTGGTGTAAGTTGTTCAGATAAAGAAGTAAACATTAAAATTTTACTCAATAGTATTGTTACCGCTGGTGACTTAACATTTAAGCAACGTAATGAGTTATTAAGCGAAATGACAGAAGAAGTGGCCGCTTTAGTACTTGCTGATAATTTTATGCAAACCCGAGCAATCAGTCTTACATCAAATCAAGGTTTACGCATGGTTGAATTGCATAATCGTTACCTAAATGAATTAGAACGTACGGGTAAAATTGATAGAGCAGTTGAGTTTTTACCGACTGAAAAGTTGCTAATGGAACGAAAGTTAATGGGTAAAGGCTTAACACCGCCTACTATATCCGTCCTCCTTTGCTACAGTAAAATGATCCTAAAGGAGCAAATTCTAGCTTCTGATGTTCCTGAAGATCCTTATCTTAAAGCCTTTTTAATTAATTATTTCCCTAAGCCGCTGCAAGAAAGGTTTAGTAAGGAAATGCAAAATCATCCGCTAAAAAGAGAAATTATTGCAACTAAACTCAGTAACATTATCTTAAATGAGATGAGTTTTGTTTTTATATTTAGAATGCAAGAAGAAACTGGAGCGCCAGTAGCTGCTATCGTACGTGCTTATATAATCGCTCGGCGTGTGCTTGAAGTTGATAATATTTGGAAGCAGATTGAAAGTATTGAGCCGATTGTGACGGCTGATAAGCAGATGGAATTAATTATGCTTTATATACGTTTATTAAGGCGTGTTACACGCTGGTTCTTACGTAATCAGCGAATGCGCTTAAATATAGGTAAAGCAATTAAAGCATACTCACCTGGTGTAATTGAGTTAAAAGGTGCAATTCCAGTTATATTTGGTGAAAATAATCGTGCTCAGTATGAGGAATACTTAAATCAGTACTTAGAGCTAGGTATTCCGGCTAGTTTAGCACATGAAATAGCTCTGACACGTCCATTATTCTCCGCGATGGATATTATTGAAGTTTCTCAACAACTTGATATTAGTGTAACAAGCGTTGCGGAAGTTTATTTTGGTATTGGTGAGTTTTTAGATTTAGCATGGATTCGTAATCAGGTCATTGCTCATCCGGCTGAAAATAATTGGGAATCATTATCAAGAGAAGCACTGCGAGATGATCTCGATTGGCAACAGCGACAATTAACTGCTGGTATTATCAGATTGGGTGATGATAAACGAGATTATATGACATGTTTTAGAGAGTGGTCTGAACATCACGCAGGACTTATTAACAGGTGGCGTCATGTCTTAACTGACTTGCGTTCTGCAACTACACTCAATTATACAATGTTTTTTGTTGCAATACGTGAATTATTAGCTCTTACTCAAACGACCATTCAAATGTCTGAAAAAGATACTACTGTTGTTTGATTTTAAATATGAACCTTAGAATCTTTTTAATATTAAGTATTCTTTCATTATTAGAGCACTGTGGTTTTAATCCTAGTGCTCAACGTTGATTAAGCCAGTTAATGAAAATTTAAATGGGTGGCTTTATTATTTAGCACATTACCTAAGATTTTTATCAAGGCGATAAAAGAAGCTTAATTGACTATTGAATACGGTATGTTGACAATTTACTATCCGCAAGCCGTAACTTTTATACTTATGTTCCGCGACTACTGGTTCGCGGAATTCAGAGAAGGATCTTAATTACTAGATGCTGCCTATAAGTTACAGCACGTAAGCAATTGAACTAAGTTAATTTTTTTCCAATACAATACTCTTCTTTTGACCTTCAATAATAATTTTATTAGGATGATCGTGTAAAATACTAGCAGCAATTAAGAATTTACTCTCTATTGATAAAGGACAATAATCAACAATTTCTCCCACTTCTCGTTGACCTGATTCATCAAAAAGTTTATTTCCCGCACTAAACGATTCATTAGTATGAATTTCAAAAACTGCGAGGTGATGTTTTAGTTTAGCTCGATAATGGGTCCGTGCAATAATTTCTTGCCCTTTATAGCAACCTTTATTAAAACTAATATAACCTTGACTATGAAGTTCAAGCCGATGGGGTAAGAATAAACCACGCGTATTAGGATAAATTTCTACTTTTGCTTGTCTAATTTGCAGGCGATGCCAAGCTAGTGAGCCCCAAAATTGTTGATTCCTTATAAAAGGTATTGTCAAAGCATTATGATTAGCCGCAGGACTAACAATTATAAAATACGATTCCCCAAGACAGTAACAATAACACTCTTCATTTATAGATAAGTCATATTTATTCTTAGGTAAGCGAGTATAAAATGGTAGCTCGTCATTTTTATTACCGTGATAAAATCCATACACTCTATAGTCACTTCTAACTTGTAATTTTACCCGCGATAACATGGCCACTTTACTTAAACTGGCTAGCGTATCTGAAACTAAATCAGTAGCTAAGATAAGTTGGTAAGTTGTGGTGTTAACGATATCAAGTAAAGCTTGGATGCGACCTTTTAAATTACATAATGCACCTTGACGCATAGTATTATGATTTATATCGCGCACATCACAGGTTAGTTGCCCTTGTAAAAAGGATTCAGCTTGATTGCCTTCAACACTTAAGACTGTTAAATACGATAAATCAAAAAGATAATTTTTATCTTTATTTAAAAGAAGCTCACGATTGAGACCCTGAACTGCAGTATATTTACGTGTATTGATGATGTAAGACTCTTGATTCATGGTTGTATTAACCTTATTTGCGATGAGTACAAAGTTTAGTGTAATATCGCTATTTTTGACAATTAAAAGACGATGATTGATCAAACTCGGAAATCTAGAATTCAGTGGCGTTGTCGGCGGGGGATGCTTGAACTTGATCTGTTACTTAACCAATTTATTGAACAATCATTAGATAAACTACAGGATAACCAAGTCGGTACATTTGAGCAGTTACTCACTGCGTCTGATCCAGAATTATATTGTTGGTTAATGGGTAGTGAAAAACCCGCTGATAAGGAGATATTAGCCATTGTCGAACTTATCCAGATGTGCAATCGAGTTAAGTAGGTCATCAACTTATCTTCGTATTACTTTTCTCATCTATATTTTTGCTGCTTATATATTAGTTAATAGTCAAGTTTGGCGGCCTATTCAGACTGGCCTACTAGTTGGTTTAATATTCAATTATATCTCTATTTATGTTAACCCCTTTCCTTACAAACATTTTAAAAAATTAATTTTTCTAAAAGATGAATGGATTTTAACTAATGGTTTTGATATGGAGCTTAGATATCAGAAAATGCGAATCATCCTTGATTGTGGCTTTTTCTTTCTATTAGAATTAAGTGGCGAAAGAGAGTGTAAGGTAGTAGTTATTTTTGCAGACCAGCTATCCAGAGATCAGCATCGTATCTTAAAATTAATTGAAAAAACGCATTAGAGATTCGTGTTATATTGAAGGGTTAATTTAGTTTATACCGCCTAACATGAATCTTATTGGAGAATTTTCATTACTTTAAAATTTAAGAGATGACTCATCCCCTGAATCTAAAAAATCTTCCAACATTTCTTGGTCATCTTCAATAGAGATATCAGCTTTTGATTCTAAAAAATCCTCTAACATTTCTTGGCCATCTTCAATAGAGATATCTTCTAAGCTTTTTGTTTGGTTTCCTTGAGCTCTAATGGCATTTATTCTAGCTGCATACTCTTTGTCCACTTCAAAATGGTGAAAGAACCTGCCTTTATAATCTAATTGGCTATCATTACAGTTGCTGTCAGTAAACTCCTGAACACTCTCTTTATCTTCATAATTATAAGTAACAAATTTACGACTAGCGACGTTTCCCATTATTGTGCTCAAATAATTTGCATAGTGCTCAAATTCCTTTATGCCAATATATTTTCTTGCTATTTCAATCACATCTTTGACTTGTTTCGCCACTAACATTCTGATTTCTTCTTTTGATAGCTTACTAGTTTCTAAATTAATAGGCTCAATTGCTTTAAGATCATCGACAAAGGCATCTAACAACCTATTAGCCGATTCAGGCACTTTCTCTTCGGTCTCGAGTTTTGTTTCTGAAAGAAAAAAGGGTTCAACAAAAGAGCGATATTTATCTTTTATGTCACTTGACGCACCAAATAATACGCCCCTTACTATCATTTTGGCTGCTTCATTTGGACCAATTTCATTGAATTTTGGCATATTAATTACCATTATGATTGAATAATATACATTATAGTAAATAAAAATTAAGAAAATATTAAAAGCGATTAGCCAAGCTTTATTTAGATAATAGAAAACATAGTCAAATTAGTAGATTATCTGGCACAGGTAAACTTACTCATTATAAATACAAAAAGGCCATCAACCTAGCTAAAGAAATATGTTAGAATGCAGCAAATAAATTTGTAAGACAAAAATATGCTACAAAGTGATCGACTCATAAGTGCTACAGCTGTCCAAGAAGATGCTATTGAGCGAGCCATTCGCCCTTTAAGCCTTGAGGACTATATTGGACAAGACGCTGTTCGCCAACAAATGCGTATTTTTATTGATGCTGCCAAAAACAGGCAAGATGCTCTTGATCATGTGTTAGTTTTTGGCCCACCTGGATTAGGAAAAACAACCTTAGCAGGCATTATTGCGCATGAACTTGGGGTTAATTTAAAACAAACCTCAGGACCTGTGCTGGAGAGAGCGGGTGATATCGCTGCACTTCTTACCAATCTTGAAGAAAATGATGTACTTTTCATTGATGAGATACATCGTTTAAATCCTGTCATTGAAGAAATACTTTATCCGGCTATGGAAGATTATAAATTAGATATTATGATTGGCGAAGGTCCGGCTGCTCGCTCTATTAAACTTGAATTACCACCCTTTACTTTAATTGGGGCAACGACTCGAGCAGGGTCATTAACTTCGCCATTACGTGATCGTTTTGGTATTGTACAGCGTTTAGAATTTTATTCAGTTGACGCGCTAACGAAAATTGTAGCGCGATCAGCTCGTTTACTGAAAGTTTCAACTGAAGAAGAGGGCGCTCGCGAAATTGCACTGCGTTCACGTGGTACACCCCGAATTGCTAATCGCCTTTTAAGGCGTGTTCGTGATTATGCTGAAGTATGTGGTAAAGGTGTCATCACCTTAGAAATAGCAAAGCTTGCCCTAAAAATGTTAGAGGTTGATCAACATGGTTTTGATATTATGGATAGAAAATTGCTGCTGGCCGTTATTGAACGATTTGCTGGTGGCCCTGTAGGTGTTGAGAGTATTGCTGCTGCTATTGGTGAAGAAAAAGGGACAATTGAAGATGTTATTGAACCTTATCTCATTCAGCAAGGGTTTTTAATGCGTACTGCTCGAGGCCGTGTGGCGTCTGAGTTAGCCTACCAGCATTTTGGCATGGGCTTATCCAATCGTGAGCCAATCGATGAATCTTAAAGAGATTTACCAAACTAATTTTCGTGTCTATATCGAAGATACTGATGCCATGGGTATTGTTTACCATGCTAACTATCTTCGTTTTTTTGAGCGAGCACGTTCAGAGATGTTACGGCAAACTGGCTTACCTTTAACTCAATTAGCAGCACTTGATTATTACTTTACAATTACAGATATTAAATTGCATTACTATTACCCTGCGCGTCTAGATGATGTATTATCTATCAGCACTTTTATTGCTGATAAAAGTAGTTGTAGTTTGTTGTTTGAACAAATAATGGAAGCCAAAGAAAAGTTGCTTTGCCAGGCCAATATTAAAGTCGTGTGTGTAAATAAAGGAATGAAACCAAAACGTTTACCAGATAATTTTAGCTAATAACGTTTTAGATTAATTTTAACATACCTATTATGTGGAGGAATAAAAACATGGGTAGCCATGCCAGTGTTTTGGGTTATTTTGTACAAGCAGGTATTGTCGTCAAAGTTGTGATGCTGATTTTGCTTATTGCATCAATTTTTTCATGGACACTTATTCTTCAACGAGCTTGGTATTTTAATCGCAAAAGACGCGAATACAATAATTTTACTAAGCGTTTTTGGGAAAGCACGGATCTAAGCAAATTATATACTGACATTGATAGTAATCCGCGTGAAAAGCAAGGATTAGCTGCAATTTTTCATGCCGGTTTTAAAGAATATATTCGCTCCAGGAAACACGGCGCTGTCGTACTTGAGCCTATTCAACGAGTTATGCAAATTAATCATGCGAGAGAGGCTACTAAACTTGAGCGCCACCTCCCTTATTTTGCCTCAGTAGGATCCATTGCACCCTATATCGGTTTATTTGGTACAGTTTGGGGAATTATGACCTCCCTTCAAGCATTAGGCCAAGCTCAACAAGCTACGATAGCGATGGTGGCTCCTGGCATTTCTGAAGCCTTAGTAGCAACAGCGTTAGGCTTATTTACAGCTATTCCTGCAGTGATTGCTTATAATCGTTATTCAACGCGGGCAAATAATTTATTAAATCAATATGATTTATTTCAAGATGAGTTAGTTGCTCTAATCGAACAGCAAACTGCCGCGCCAGTTAGAGGATAATATGTTAAGAAAAAAGCGAACTAGTATCCGTCCAGTAGCTGAGATCAATGTCGTACCTTATATTGACGTTATGCTTGTTTTATTAGTTATCTTTATGATTACAGCGCCTCTACTAACACAAGGTGTCACGGTCGATTTACCTAAAGCTGCCAGTGAATCCTTGGCTTCTGGTGATCGCGAACCCATCATTGTTTCTGTTAATCAGCAAGGTGATTATTTTTTAAATATTCATAGTCAGCCTAATAGTCCTATTGAACAACATGCTCTAATGGTACGTGTAGCTGCTGAATTAGAATTAGCAAAACAAACGCACCAAGCACTGCATGTACTTGTTAAAGGTGATCAAGGTGTGGCTTATGGTAAAGTCGTTACTGCTATGGGGTTACTAAAACAAGCAGGGGCAGAGCAGGTTGGCTTATTAACAGATTCTTCAAATGTAATACAGGAGAATCAAGGATGATTGATAATAGTTACCGCAAATCATTTTTTGGCGCCCTTTTTTTACATCTTATTTTGGGCATTTTATTATTAGCTGAATCAACGAGCCCAAGGCCAGTTTTAGTCAAAGAGACTGAAAATAAACCAGGACAGATCATGCCTGCAGAGGTAATAAATCAGCCGCCTAAGCCTGAGATTGTAAAAGCAGTTAGTGTTGACAGTAAAGAAGTTATGGATACGGTAAACCGATTAAAAGAAGAGCGAGCCAGACAACAAAAAGCTGAACAAGATCGGCAACTTGCTTTAAAAAAACAAGCTGAAGCTGCGCGTAAGGCACGCCTACAAGAACAACAACGTTTAGCCAAATTAAAGGAAGAAGCTGCTAAATTGGCATTAGCTAAAAAGAAAGCAATAGAAGAGGAGCAAAAACGTTTAAAACAATTGTCACTACAAAGAGAGCAAGAAGCTAAGCGCTTAGAAGATCTTAAAAATAAACAGCGACAATTAGAACAAAAACAGCGCCAGGAGGCAGAAAAACTTGCTCTGCTTAAACAAGAAGAACAAATGAACTTAGCTCGCGCCGAACAAGAAAAGAAAGAGAAAGAAGAGCTTGAAAAGGAAGCAAAAGCGCAAGCAGAGCGTTACCGCGCTGAGCAGGCAGCAAAAGAAGCTGCCGAGAAGGCAAAAATTGCTGGTGAAGTGAATAAATATAAAGCAATGATTATCAATGCAATTAGCAGACAATGGATTTTGCCTGAAAATGTTAATAGCAGCTTATCGAGTCAATTTCGTATTCGTTTAGCGCCAAGTGGTGAAGTTTTAGAAGTAAGTCTAATACGCAGTAGTGGCGATCCTCTACTTGATCGTTCAGCACAAACAGCCATTTATAAAGCATCACCGTTACCTGTGCCAACTGACCCAGCAACGTTTGATTTATTTCGTGATATTAGTTTAACCGTAAGACCTGAAAATGTTAGGGGGTAGGTAAATGCTTAAGCAAATTATAACACTACTATTTCTTGTATTTGCAAAATCCTTATTTGCGCTGGATCTGGAATTAACTCAAGGGGTTAATTCTGCCTTGCCAATTGCTATTAATCCTTTCGGTTATGATAGCCTAAGCCAGGATTTCACTAATGTTATTAATAACGATTTACGTTTTTCTGGCCGGTTTAAAATAGTAACTCTTCCTCCTAACTCGGCTGAAGGTGTGTCATTTAATGTATGGCGCCAAGCGGGTGCAGACAGCTTATTAACAGGCCATATTATAAAGTCTGGATTTAATCATTATGAAGTTAGTTTTAAGCTCGTTGATGCAGTAGCGCAAGGTCGTGTATTGTTAACTCAAAGCTTTCAAGTTAGTGCTAAAGAGATGCGCGCATTAGCCCATCATATTAGTGATTTGGTCTATGAGAAGCTAACTGGTGAGAGAGGCGTTTTTTCTACGCGTATTGCCTATGTATTAGTGCAGAGGCAAGGTGGTCGTTCTAAATATTCTCTTGAGGTGGCAGATGTTGATGGCCATAGTCCACAAAGTTTACTCGTATCAGCAGCCCCTATTATGTCACCTTCTTGGTCTCCTGATGGTAGACATATTGCTTATGTTTCTTTTGAAAAGAAAAAGGCACAAGTTTTTATTGTCAATGTTGCAACCGGACGAAGAACATTGGTCACTGATTTTATGGGTATAAATGGAGCGCCGGCTTGGTCACCGGACGGGCGACAACTTGCTGTAGTACTTTCTAAAGGGGGTAGCCCTAAAATATATAGTGTGGATTTAAGCAGTGGCAATTTAAAGCAATTAACCTTTGGTGAGGCGATTGATACCGAGCCAAGATTTGCACCTGATAATCGTTCGTTACTGTTTACTTCTGGCCGCGGAGGCTCACCACAAATTTATAAATTATCACTTGCTGATGGTAATATTAGCCGTATAACTTATGAAGGTAATTATAATGCTCGCGCATCCTATACACCTGATCAAAAACATATTGTTATGCTGCATCGGGATGAAAATAGTCGTTTTACCATTGCCGTACAAGATATTGATAAGAGTTATATAAATCAGTTGACGTTTTCACCTTTAGCAGAGTCACCCTCTGTTTCACCTAATGGTCGTTTAATTTTATATGCAACGCGTTATCAAGAGAAGGGTGTATTAGGGATGGTTTCAATTGATGGACGCATTAAAGTACGTTTGCCTACTCGAGAGGGTGATGTACAAGAACCAGCATGGTCACCGTATTTAGGATAAATAATGAGAAAACAAATTCCAGTAATAATTGGCTTTGGGTTAAGTTTAGGACTGAGTCTAAGTGCAGAAGCTTGGAACAGTGTAGGTCATCGCATTGTTGCTCAAATTGCTTATGACCAACTCACACCACAAGCAAAACAAATTTATAATTCTTATAATCATGCTCTTGATGAAGTATATGGGCCAAGATCACTTGTTAGCGCCGCACCTTGGTTGGATAGATTACGCTATCGAAATGAGCTATGGTTACAACCGATACACTATATTGATATTCCTTATTCCATTGATAATACGCCTGTCATTGAGCCGGATAAAATTAATGCCGTTTCTGCCATTAATGAAGCCATTTCTATTTTAAAAAGTGAAACGGCCTCTAATTATGATAAAGGTTTTAGCCTGCGTATTCTTTTACATGTTATTGGTGATATTCATCAGCCAATGCATGCAGTCAGTCTATTTAGCAAATCTTATCCTAAGGGCGATCAGGGCGGAAATTTAATTACATTAGCACCTAATCCTGTGGCTAGTAATTTACATGCTTATTGGGATAATGGAGGTGGGTATTTAAAGACGCATTATTCTTATCAGAGTATAGTAAAAAAAGCTCACAGCTTAGAAAAGCGCTGGCCTTGTGATGCGAATTCTGATTTATTAAATCCAAGCCAATGGGCAGAAGAATCTCATCAATTAGCCGTTGAATTAGCTTATCTATTAAAGAATGGTGATAAACCTTCTAAAGCATATCAGCATGCAGTTAAAACAACTGTTAAACAGCGATTAGCTACGGCGGGTTGTCGGCTTGGAAATCTATTAAATAAACTTGCCAAAAATTAGTACGAAAGATATTTTTATTGATTTATGAAAAATTAATGCTCACAATTAGCAAATTTTAATTTTGAACTTAGCTTGAAAATAAATTTCTGTGAGCTTTATTATGTCTTATTCAAATGTAACAGATAGTCCACTCGGCCAATTCCTTTTATCAGTAGAAGAACGTCTTAAATCAGCAAAAAATAATAGTGAATTTAAAGCAGATAAATCGGAAGCAGCAAAAGAAACAGCTAATCAAATTAACAAGTTGTTAAAATTAATCGATCAACTACGTAGTGTAATGAATATTTATAATCGGGGTGGCGGGCCTGGTTTAAGTGATTTATTTGTACTTCCAAAGCTTATTAGTTTAAGAAATTTATCTAGAGACTACGCAAGTCCTTCTTATCAATTGTATCGTTTTCTTAAAAAGAATTTAGCTAATATCAGTCAAACAGCTGCATCACAGTTTTTACTAGAAATCCCAGAAAATGAAGTTGATTTTACGCAAAAATTAGATCATCTAAAGGAACAAATAAACGCTGCACTTTTAAAAAATGCAACTATACAAAGTCTTAGTGCACAAACAATAATTGATGATTTATTGAAAAATACTAATTTTTCCTTTTTTACGCCGGCTTATATTAAAGGGAATAAAAACAACTTTATAAAAGATATTACTCAAGCCCTTTTAGGAAATTTTAAACAACAATATTTAAATTCATTATTGCAACGTTATGCTTTTCAAATTAAACATCCAATCATGTTTGACGTTATAGCTGATTTATCTAAGTTATTATCTACTTTACCTAAAGATGATTTCTCAAAGTTAGTTCCCTTTTTAGATCCAGCAGCAATTGAGAATACATCAAAGCTTATGAATAAACCAATTATTCATAAAGGCCGATTCGCTTTTGAAGTTAGTGAGACTAAAAATATAATTGATATTAATGGATTGTATGAACAGTATGCTCCTCATAGTTACCAATTAATTGACTCAACCATTGCGGATTATTTTAGAGATTTCGCTGAAACACAAAAAGTAAAAAGTGAAAAAGCAAAGGGTGCATTGATTCAGGGAACTGTCGGCCATTTAGTGCAAGACTGTAAAACAACAATAGCTAATATAACGTTGCAGATTAAGAGTCTGACAATGGATCAGGTTAAACCAGAACAATATTCTAAGACATCTTTATATAACTTAATTCATAAACTAGATGAATTAAAACAACTTCAAGTCGTTACTCAAGAGTATTTAGTTAAGTATAAAAATGCCTTAATCCAAAGGATTCATTCAAAAACGTTTTTAAGCGAAATAATTAAAGAATCTCACGGACATTTAACGCCCTTATTTGTTAATTATCAAAAGTTTGGTTTAACTACGCATTCTATGCAAGAGTTATTAACTACGACCTTTGTTAATATTTCAAGCGATACACTGCACTTAATGACCGTTAAAGAATATATTGATAATATTTTTAATTCCTTCCAATTAGAAATTGGGCAGCTACTTAATCAAGCTAAAAAAGAGCTGGTTGCTCAAATGAAGGAAATATGGCGTAAGTGGATAGATGAGGAAAGAGATCAGTATCTTAAAGCAACTACAACAATTAGCGACTGCTGTAAGGAAATGAAAACGAAGGCTGAGCAGTTTAAGCTTGAAATAGACATACCTCCCGAAGATTTAGAGCTTAAATTAGATTATATTGCTAAAAAATTTACTGAATTAGACAGTCAAAAGCATGCGCTTCAGACTTTACAGCAGGAGCTGGATTTACAGGAAAAAAAATTAAAAGAGCTCAGTGCAAATACAGCTATTCCAGAAGACTTAGTTACCTTATTTAGTGATGAAATTCAGAAAGAGTTTCATCATTGGTATGAAACAGAACAAAATCATTTAGTTGAGATAAAAACAGCGATTAAGCAAATTGAAATGACTCTAATTGAACAAGATAGCGTGTTAAGAATGCTCGATGAAAAAATTCAATTTGAGAAAAAAATGAGTGAAGGGAATGTCAATGAGCTTAAAGGTGTATTAGAAAGTAGATTACAGGCGCTCAATGATTTACGCAAAAATTTTAATCATCAGCAGTTGCAAGAAAAGCAAGAAGAGCTTAAATCCATTCAAACACTAACACCAAGAGAGGAGTTAGATGTCTTACAGAAAAGAGTTAACAATAACATGACCGCTTTTAGAGAAGTGTTGGAAGACTTTTCTAAACCTTTAACTATTCTCAATAGTAGTATTTCCACAGAAAAGAGAAATGAAATTATAGAAGTTTTAGAGCAATTAGTTGAATTAGATCGTTTGGCAGTCATAAAGTACATTGAAACGTTAGGGCAAGTTCATGAGGATGATATCAAAAATAATGAACTGGTTGAGCTATACAGAATTTACAATTGGATAGATAAGCAATTAATACCGGCAGCTAAGCAAGACTTATCTATTAGTCAAGTTAGAAATCTATTTGAAGGGGTTAAAGAATTTAATAGTCTTCATTTAAATAAATTATTTTTTGATATTATTTGCCCGGATGTAAAAATCAATAAACCTAACCATTGGAAAGAGTTTTATCAACGCTTAAGACTAATTTTTCATCCTTCAATTTTCCAGAGTGAAACAGCCAGGGCGAACAATACTCTAAAGTTAAACCAGTTAAAAAAATTAGCGGCAGAGGCCCACAAGATTTTAGCACTCACCAGTCCTTTAAAAGATATAATTAATAAATTAAAAAATTTAGATAAAAAAATTGCAGAGGATAAAGCAGATATTGTTACTTTAGAGCAAGAAATACAATTGCAGGAAGATATTAACAATTTACAAAAGAAAGAAAAACAATTATTTACTTTAAATCAAGAAATTCAAATTTTAGATAAACTAATTACCCTATCAGAAGAAATTCAATTCTTAGGCCGCGAGATGAATGATTTAAAAGATAGGTTAACTAACTCTCCTGCAGTATTGGACAACTTTGGAGAGAGGCAATTTTCTATTGAAGCTTATCATGAAAGTTTACAAGTTATTAATCAAGAATTGCAAGAGTTAGGCTTCTTATTAAAGCTAACTGATTTTAAGGATTACCAAGTAAAATTTAAACAGCTAAATCATCTATGTTTAGAACTACAAAATAATCTAACTGCAATGACCAATGCTTATCATAATAAGATAACTCAATTTTTTGATTTAAAAATTAAAGAGATACAAACAGCTAAAGATGAATTTAATCAATTGGTTAAAGTATATCTACAAAAAGAGGAACCTAGTGCCACTGATATTAATACTCTATTTAATAAACTTAAGGATATTGAAAAGGAAGTGGAAGAAAGCAAAAAGGGTTCAAAAATAATGATAGCAAAAATTAAACCTATTGAAGTCTTATCTTTGCAAGAGAGTATTAGCACAGTAAACGCTGATTCAGCAGAGTTAGCTGTTTCTTTAGTGAAAAAATTACAAGACTATATTAACAGTTTAATTCATCAAGCTAAAGAAAAAGGCGATCGCATTACTATTAATATCATTGATGAGCATAAAGAAGATATTAATAAAATGTATAGACAAGAGTTAGATGCAGCTAATTTACTTATGGAAAAAGCTAACCTCGAGCTCCTAAAATTAAAAGCAGTTTTATCAAAAGATAAATTAGCAGAATGTCCAGAATTAATCAGAAATATTGAAGATATCGAAAAAAGTAGTGATAAAGTTAAAAATGAATTAATTGTTAAACAGGGCTGTGTGTCTAGCGCTCAAAGCCGTATTTTAGCGCGTATAGTATTAGCAGATCGCTTTAAGCAGGAGTTAGATAATTATCTGACAAAGCGCGCCAGAAAATTTAATTTTAAAGATACATTTACTTCAAAAGATAGCCGCGCGCGTGAGTTATTTATTAAAGGATCATCAACAGAGGATGGTTTAAAAAATTTTTTAGATAACTTTATAAAAGATGGCAATAGCCAAAAATTAGTGAAATTTATTAATACTAATAAATCATACTTCCCAGGCCAGCAATTACAGCCTTTATTGAATCGTTTAATAATAGCTGTTAGAGATTATGAAAAGACATTGCCTATCGATTACAGTGATGATTTAAGTTCTGAAGTTTATTGGCCTGCTGTGAATCTTGAGAGAGCTAAATCTGTCCTAGATAGTTTGCAAAAAAATAACACTACAAACGCCTTAGCTCGAGGAATAAAAAGATTATATGACGATATTAAAGTCATGCATAATTATGGTATTGAGATAAATAGTGATGATCATCTTAAAGGTATAACGAGTAGCTCAGGTCAGACTGCAGTGAGCTTAGCTAATCGCTTAAGAAAAAATTTAGATGAATTTTTAGTGAAGAATGAAGAGGCACTTATAAGAGGAGGAATAGTTCGCAAACATTTACTTCTCTTATTTCATGAGAATTTTAAAACGCTTTTACATAGTGAAGATGATAAGTTGAGTAAACATAGAGAAGCTTGGAAACCAATTTTAGCTAATATCGCGCTAAATGTTTTTACACTTATAAAGCTTGTTGTAAGCAAAATAGCTACCCATCAAGCAACCTTTTTCTTTCAGAAAACTGAGCGTATGCAAAAGGTTGACGCAGTAGAACAGTCCTTAGATAAGGTTGTGCAGAGCAATCTCAGCTTGATTTAAGATTAATTACTTTTGTTGTTACAGATGAAATTAAGTTTGTTGGTAAGTGATCAGATGCTACTACTACCGAGCGGCTGTATTTGGCGCACCTTGTGCGAAAATAATGCTGCAAATGCTTACATAAATAGCTATGCTGCTTTTTTCCAGCATTATTTTCGAGCAACTCAAATTCAATTGTTCACCAAGATATTGATATACTTCCTCTGATCGCTTTTACGTGTGTTGTGTATTGGAAATCTGACTTAGAATTATGGGCGCCAGAAATTTTTTTGCTAGATAAAGTGAGGCAATTGGATTTAAATGGCCATAATCAAAGGTAACTAATCCTACCTTTTTATCTTTGCCTAAATAAGTTAGACAACCTTTTTTCGTGCAGAAAAAGTCAAATAGAGAAATATACTCTATATCTGGGCGATTTGCATATCTCTGCTTCATTACTTTTTCCGTTTTAAGAGCATATTTATCTAAATTGGTTTTGATATACTTAGGAGAATAAAGCCAATATTTTTTAGCAATCACTTTATATAAATGAGGTTGCCATTGAGGAACAGGGCCTAATATTAAAACATGGGCAATACCTAATTTTTTTAATTCTGTAGAAATTAATAGCAAGTCAGGATTATTTTCATGACCTTGCACTTGGGCAAGAATCACTATTTGCGGTTTTTCTTTTTTAATAGTTTCTAAAGCAAATCGATTAGAACGTTCACAGTAATGACTAGGATTTTGTTTAGAAACTAACTGGGGCAGACAAGCGGAAGAGGCTACCTGTAAAATAGAGATATCTTTAGGTAAGACTTTTGCTAAGCCATAGTAAAGTTGCTGTGCGTGAGAGTCACCCCAGATAAATATTCGTTTATTCGTTGTCGGAATATAACAACTGGAATCAATGGGTTCTTTTAAAGCAATTTTATCTTTTGAGGTTACATAATAATAATCACATTCCGTTCGATATTTTTTAAGTAGATCGTGATTTACTAGATACTTTAATTGAGGCGGATTATTCTCAAAAAAATTAAGGAATTCGGTTCTTTCTTTTAGCCTAAAACTAAAACCATTATTTGTATAAGTAACATAGCCAATTATACCTAACAAAAATAAGAAGCTAATGAGTCCAAGAGTTACTTTACTATTTTTAGAAAACCGTAATGGCTTTTCAGCTATCGCATAAGTTAGCCATGCCAGTACAATACTTATAAGCACTAAACTAATGCGTAATGACTTTGTTAGCTTAGCTCCAGTTATAAGATGAGCTAAGGATATAAGCGGCCAATGCCATAAATATAAAGGAAAGCTAATTAACCCAAACCAGACTAACACTTTGTGCGATAAAATAGTTCGGTTTATCCATGCATTAGGGCCAGCCATAATAACAAGCAGTGCACCAAAAGTGGGCAGGAGCGCCCACCAGCCGGGAAAAGTTTTTTTATCATTAAGAAAAAAAACCAGACTTAATAAAAGGCTAAAGCCAATGATCGATTGAACCTCTTGCCATTTTATTTTTCTCTGCATTAAAAAAAAATTTCTTGGCAAGGTATTAAAAAAGGAAAGCAATCGATCGGGATAAGTAAAAAGATAAGCCCAAGTACTACCTAATAATAATTCCCATACCCTTGTAATAGGCGAATAGAAAACGTCTGCTTCATGATTTCTAATATTTAATATATTTAAGGAAAAAGAAATAGTTAAAAGTAAAAGACAAATAATCAATAAATTGAATTTTCTTTTCCAGCCAAACCATAATAAAAATGGCCAAATGATATAAAATTGTTCTTCAATGCCTAAGGACCATAGGTGAAGTAGAGGCTTAGTGTTTGCTGCATTATTAAAATAGCCAGTTTCTTGACTTAAAATGAAATTAGAGATAAAAAGTGAACTAGCAGCAATATGTTTGCCAAGTTGCTCATATTCATCATTAAATAAACTAAACCAACCGATTATATAAATAACAGTTAGAACAAAAATTAGAGCAGGAAAAATACGTTTAATACGTCTGCTATAAAATTCTTTAAAGCTAAAAGCTTTATGCGCTAATTTATCAAAGATAATCTTACTAATTAAAAATCCTGAAATCACAAAAAAAATATCGACACCTATAAAACCCCCTTTAAAAAAATGAGGAAAGGCATGAAATCCCACTACAGATAAAACGGCAATAGCCCGTAATCCATCAATATCAGGCCGATATTTATAATTTTGCAACGCTTTGTAATCCTTTATAAAAAAATGAATCGTATATTAATCTATAAAAAGTCTTCTATACAAGCCAAGAAATGCTCTCACTTGCAATAAAAAATTTGCGAATTATTAGTCTTTTTAAAGACAATGATAACTTCTTAGCTCGCATAGTTTTATTTACGTTATTATTTATAATATTTTATTTGCTATGAGATTTATCTTTTTAAATCAATAGCTTTCTAGTTGAATTGAGAGTTGAACTGGAAAATTGGGTGCTCAATCATCTAAGACTTTTCATAAGTTCAGTATTACTTGCAGTTATTCTTACGCTGCTAGAAGGAGCTCGTAGCAGAGGCATTAATAATTTGCTATTACCTATCTGTACCTATCTTTTACTTTATTATTTTATCTACCGACCTTTATAAATAACGTATTTCTGCATTATAGAAACCTCAGGTATTTATTTTTATTATGTTAAGAACAGCATAAAACTAAATAAGGGAGAATAGATGATTGCTAAATTAAACAGGTTAATTAATGTGTTAGTGTGGTCAGAAGGTACCGAGCCTAAAAACGTCTATCCCTTAGGTATTAATGGGTTGATTGCTAATTTTTTAGCAAAAAGGTCTGATTTAGTTACTAAGGCTATAGGATTTAATGATGAATACTTTGGTCTTAATAAGGAAGTGCTAAAAAATGCTGATGTTTTAATTTGGTTTGGGCATAAAAGGCATAATGAGCTACCTGAGGAATTAATTGTGCCTATAACTGAACGAGTTAAACAAGGTATGGAGTTTATTGCTCTTCACTCTTCCCATTTTGCTAAACCTTTTAAACAAATTTTAAACACGGAAGGCAATTGGCATAATTATGAAGATACAGGCGAGCCTGAACATATTGAAATACTTCTGCCGCATCACCCCATCGCGCAGGGCATAACCAATTTTACCATTCCGCAAACAGAAGTTTATGAGGAACCTTTTGCAGTACCAACACCTGATGAAGTGATTATGCAAGGAAAATGGAATGAAAATCGCATAAGCCGAGAAGTGTTAACTTGGCAAATCCATCAAGGTAAAGTTGTCTATATTCGCGCAGGTCATGAAGATTATCCAATTTATTTTATGCCCCAGATGCAACGGTTAATTGCAAATGCTGTTTATTGGTCAGCTAATACTATTGAGTAAGTTATTCTGACATCTAATTAAGGAGACATCTCTAATTTAGAAGCTGACTTGCTTTAATGATTAACTCAGCTTTATTTCGGCAAGCCAATTTTTTGCGTAAAATTTGCAAGTAATACTCTATTGTTCGATGTGAAAGGTTCATTTTTTTGGCAATCTCTTTCGCTGATAGACCTTGTATAAGGTATTTAAGGCACTTTCTTTGTTGCCCGTAGATAGCCAGAGAATTTGCTTTTAAACAAATACTGTTTGTTATAGAAGAATGCTGTTGCATAGAGTATAAGCCTATAACACCTATAATTTCGCCAGCAGCGTTCATAAATGGTGCCTTATTAACAAGTACTTCGCAAGGGGCGGCATTAACATGGCAGTGTTGTTCTAGATGATTGATTAAGATATAACCCTTGGCTACTTCTTGATCCCAACGTGTATACTCTAATGCGTGGGCTGCCCAGGGTAAATCAAAATCAGTCTTGCCACTGACCTCATGTAATGTTTTATAGCCTGTGCTGGCTATAAAAGGTAGGCTTGCATTAATGATTCGACCTTGTAAATCTTTTACAAATAAAAAGCCAGGAAGTTGTTTAATAAGATAAGAATCCGCTAAAGTGGCATAATTAAGTGTCTTCATACTGTAAATTTCCCGAATTTAAGCTACGTATAAATTTGCTAACATGCCAATTTATATTAATTATAATTTTTATTAAGGACAATTAAATACTATGAAAAAGTTACGTTGGGGGATGATTGGTGGCGGTATTGATTCAATGATTGGTCCTATTCATCGTTATGCAGCGAGATTAGATAATGTTTATGATTTAGTTGCTGGTTCATTTAGTCAAGATTTGAATAAATCAAAACAGCTAGGAGAATCACTTGGTTTAAATCCATTGCGAATCTATCCAAATTACCAAGTGATGCTAGAAAAAGAAAAAAACCTACCCGAAGAGCAACGGGTTGAAGTCATTTCTATTGTTACCCCGAATCATCTCCATTTCCCTATTGCAAGAGAAGTAATTGAGCGTGGTTTTCATATTATATTAGAAAAACCCATGACGCTTAATTTAGAAGAAGCGATCATTTTAAGGGATTTAGCAAAAGAGAAGAAGCTTTTAGGTTGTGTGCTATACACTTATACGGGTTATCCAATGATTAAGGAAATGCGTGAGCAAATTAGAGCAGGTAAAATAGGCGCGATAAGAAAAGTACATGCAAGCTTTACGCAAGGTTGGTTAAGTCAATTTAATGAAAAACAAAATAAACAGGCAAGTTGGCGGCAAAATCCTAATTATGCAGGTGCGTCTGGAACAATGGCTGATATCGGCATCCATGCATTTCATTTAATCGAGTATGTTACCGGTTTACAAACAGAGTCACTTTTTGCTGAAATGGATACTTTTGTTCCTAATCGATTATTAGACGATGATGGTACGGTCTTATTGCGATTTACTCAAGGTGCTAAAGGTACTTTAGTTGCTTCACAAATAACCATTGGCGATAGCGCTAATTTAACACTTCACGTGATAGGCGAAAACGGAAGCTTAAAATGGGAACATACTAACCATAACCAATTAAAATACTATCAACCGAATGCTCCTATTGAAATTTATGAAGCAGGCAATAACAATACCTACTTGTCAGCAAAAGCACGAGCGAGCTGCCGCCTCCCAGCGGGTCATCATGAAGGATTTCTTGAAGCTTTTGCTAATCATTATTATCAATTTTATTTAGCTATCAACAACTTAACAGACACTCAAGAAGATTTAGACTATCCGAGTTTAGAGGTAGGAGTAAGGGGTATGTGTTTTTTGGAATTTGTGCATTTGTCTTTAAAAAAAAAGCATTGGATTGAAATGCTTAACTCTTAAAAAATATAAGGATAAATATATCAAATAGTATAAAATATATACAAAATTTAATAATTCCTTAAGTATTCATAACTATAATAGAGGTACATATAATTATATGAATATGTACTATGTCTCATACAAAAGCTGAACCCTCTTATACAACAGTTGAAGAAAGTCCCCTTGGTAAGTTATTGTTTAATTTGCAAAAAAGCCTAGAATCTGCACTAAAAGATCAAGGGCTTCAATCTCATAATACTCCAGAAGTCAACAAGACTAAGGAACAAATTCAAGCTTTATTAAATTTAATTGATGAGATAAAAAAAATTCTTAAGGCATTTGATAATGGTGGCACAATTGGCTTAACAGATGTAACTAAGATTAAAAATGCTAAAGCATTAGATAAAATTTTAGAAAAATATGCAACACCTGCCTTAAAAGATTTAAAGACATTAGATTCAAAAGATTTTAAAAAACAAGTAGAAAGCGCAATTAAAAAATTAAAAAAACCTTTAACAGAGCAGAGTGTTAAAAATGCTGTAAAAGAAGTAGTTGTGGCAATATTTAACCGCCCAGATTCAGCAGATTCCAATCCTGTTTTGAGCCACTTATTGTTTATCATTCATAGTTTTGATTTAAGCGATGTTTTGGAAGACGATAAATTAGCAAATTTAATCAATGATTCATTATTTATTAAAATTAAGGAAGAATTTTTGCCAGGGTCAGAGCTGCATAAATATTACAATTTTGAAATTCAGCATCCAATTCTTTTGAGTATTGTGATTGATTTATTAAACCAAATAGATACTCTTCCTATAAAATTTGAAGATTTTGCAACTTTTTTAAATCCTGATGCCTTTAAGTGGGTTCCGAAAGTAAACCATGCTCCTAAGGAAAATCAACCTTATGTTTATAAAATAAGTGAATCTGAAATTAACGTCCACGAACGCTATGAAGAATATAAACGATACATAAAAAGCTTCCTAGAGCGATCTATTTCTGATTTTTTTACAAAATACCCGAAAAATAAACAAGTAGAGCAGGAAAATGCTAAATCTGAGTTAGTGAAACAAGCTATTCAACTTTTAATTAAAGAAATAAAAACAAAGAGTGAAGGGATTGCTAACCAGCTTCGAGAATTAAGAAAACTTACAGAAGAAGAACCTGAAAAACAGGTTGAATGTATATTAGAGAAGCAAAAGCAAGTTGAAGTACTAGCTAATCAGTTAGCATTATTGTCGAAAGAATGTGTTGAGTTCATTAGGGAAAGAAAGGATTGTATCCTTGGACAAATAGTTTCTACTGATGAAGAATCGCAAAAATTATTAGAAGTATACGAAGCGGAGTTTCAGGATGACTCTTTAGCAGGTGAAAAGTTATTTAATATTAAATATTTTAAGGAAAATAATAGAGGAATAATGCAACAACGTATAGCTGCAGATGAAGTTGTACGTGAATTAAATAATATACCAACGGAGGTAGATGGCACTCTATCCCGCACTCGTAGTATATTAAAAAGCCAATTAAACGAGGCTATTAGCAGTTGGTATCAGCAAGAATTAAAGGCACATACTGAAAGACTTACTGGCCTGAGAGCTCAATCTAAGGAGGTTAAGGATAAAGCTGATAAATTAGGAGAAGGTTTAGAATTAGATCTAGCTAGTTTTTCCACTCCAGAAGAGAAAATTGATCATATTAAAGCTAAGCTTGTAGAGTTAGAACGAGCAAAACAAGAGCAACTAGTAGCTCTAACCAATTTATTTGATCATCAAAAAGCTGCTTTTACCCACTTATCTGAACAAAGAAGTATTCCTGAGCAGCTTATTGAGCATGCTCCAAAAATTAGAGAGGCTATCAATGAACAATATAGAATAGCGGATGAGGGTTTAGGCGAAGCAGAACAAAGTATCCGAGCTGCAAAGGAAAGATTAAATAAGATAGAATTATATTTAACTACTCAATTAAAACAGGCTGAAGAAAGAGCATCTAATAATCCTGAAGATTTTAAAAAGAAAATTGAAGAAAAACGTGTTGAATTTAGTAAAACTTTACATCGTGATAAGGAAATCCCTGTTGAATTAGAGGACAAGACAAAGCTCAGAACAAAATATGAAGACGATGTAGCAGCTGGCTTGCAATTATATAAGAAGCAATTCAAAGCCTTTAATGAAAAATTGGTCGAATTTACGCAAAAGCTAGCTATTATTTACAAAGTTGATTTAAAGACAATTTCTGATGGGGAATCTGAACCTATTCCACAACAAGTCAAGAATAGGATAAAGGAAGCTTTGAGGGCTAAAAAGCAGAGTCTTCCTATCATAACTAATTTTCAAAAATTCTTAGAAGAAATGGGTAGATTAAATCGAAATATCGCAAGTGGTAAGAAACTTGATAACGAAGTAGTTGTTTCTTTTATTAAAGATATTTTTACGCCTGATCTTGCAGATATTGTTCAGCCTTTTTTAAATGGCTTAATGGATGCCATAGGGCAAAAAAGAATCCTCTTTAAAGATGTGGTCAGTAATCCAAAGCATTTTTATCAAATTTTACTCGGTGTTCATAAAGAGTCAAAAGCTCAAGCAGAAAAATTAAATCAATTCTTAGATAAGCGATTAGACGAACTGACTCATTATTTAACCGAATATGCACAATTAACGGGGCTTTTGGAATCACTAGAAGAGATAGGCGCTCAACTTATTGGAGCAGAGACCCAATATTATAATGCAAAAGCTATCTATGATGATCACTATCTAGGGGCTGGTGAAGCCATAGACAGATTAAACCAAGAGTTGAAAGATAATGCTCGAAGCAGAGTAGAACTCTCAGAGGTGATGCGTACCCTTGAAAAGATAAAAAAATTATTAGAAGGTTACCATACATTAGCTAATCAAGTAAGAGAAATAGAGGCTAGACAAGATAGACCGCTTAATCAGTGGCTAATAACAGCTGGAAAAATCTCTCAATTTTCTCGTGAGATAACCACTCTTCTAGAACAGCGGGAAGAGTTAGCTAAACAAATTACAGCCACTACTAATCCTAATAAGGAAGAATATATTGAGAAAGCAGAACAGCTTAAGATACTTTTTTCTAGCCTTAAAAAGGATTTAGAAGAAGGAAGTAATGTTTGCCAAGAAAAAATAAAGGAGGCTGTAGTACAAGTTAATGAGTTCTACGAAAGATTGAAAGAAAATTATGAAAGTTATAGTAGCATGTATGAAGAATATAAAAAATATAAAAATGAAGCTACTCTTAATGAAGAAATTACGTTTATTCAACAGGTTGAAAGCCTTAATGCAGCTTTTAAAGCTTTTAAGAAAGTTCAAGAAAATATTCCGATTTCAGACTTTGATAAACAACAAATAGGGATTAAAGCGACTAAAGAAGAAATTGAGAAATTAGTAGATTCTTGTCGTGATGCTTTGAGTATAGTACCTTCAACAAAATTACAGGCTTGCGTAAGGCAGTTAAGTTTTGCTGAAAATGATGCTATAGAAGCTATAACGATTCTTACAGTTGCAGATGAAAATAAGGATATTGAACGCGATGTACAGAAAGTAAAAAGAGCTGCAACACAAATTAGGAGTGCTTTGGCAGTCAAAAAAGAAATAGACAAAATGTTATTAGATTATGAAGAGCAAGGATACAAAGTTACAAAACCTACTCGTATGTTTACAGATAACGCTCCACCTGAGCAGGTAACGCTTACTGAATTTTCAGGATCTGTTAATAGTAAGATAGACGAGGCTAAAGAGGCTATTAAAACCGCTTCTAGTGATATAATTAGTGCTAAACAAGAGCAATTAGTTGAGAAATATTTAAGTGAATTAGATATTTATTTAAATCAACGGGCAGAAAGATTTAGCGTTAAAGATAAAATACCTCTATTATCTTCAGATAAAAATAATCGTGAAAATTGGGTAAATAATACTTTAAAAGTAGCATTAAATAACTATAGAGAAGATGGTAATAGTGATACTTTATTGGAGGCTATTCAACAGCAAAACTTTCCCGGTGTACACTTACAACCTTTATTAAATCGTTTGATTCTTGACGTTAAAGAGCTTAAAAAGTTAAGTGAGAGCTTACAAGGACAATTAGATCCAGAGCCAAAACCAATTATTACTGAGCCTCAAGAAGTAACTGCAAGGCATAGGCAAGCGAAAGAAATAGTAAATGCACTTGATAAAAAGTTAAAAGAAAGATTGCAAGCAGTTTATGCTGGCATAGATGATATGGCAAAATATGGTGCTAGCGTAGATAAGGAAGGGGATAAAGCAGCAGGGGAAACAGCACAGGATTTAGCAGCAACCTTGAGGGCACGTCTAGATGAATTTATTATCCAAAACAAAGATGACATTAAAAACAGACTGTTACCACCACAAAAGAGTGCAGAATTTAGTAAAAATTTTAAAATTTGCGCTCATAGTCAAGATGACAAGATGAGTCAACATCGAGCTAAAGGGAAGTTGATTTTTGCAAACATTGTGCTTGGAGTTGTGCTAGCTGTAAAACTTTTAGTTGATGCTTGTACAAATAAAGTTAAAAAACCATTCTTCTGGCAAACTGAGCGTCAAAAGAAAGTTGAGGATGTTGAAAAATCATTTGATGAAGCGATACAAAATTTATCAGCTCCAGCTCAAAAATAGTTTGATATACTAACCCCGCTTTAGCGGGGTTTTATTTTGATCCAATGAGGCTGCTAAGCCTGCTGTAACGCTTTAATCACAGCCCCTAGAAAGCGTGTGGCCTCACCCCCGGTCACCGCACGATGATCAAAGCTTAACGATAAAGGCAATATTCGATGCGCAACAATTTGACCATTTTCAACGACTGGTGCTTCATATAAACGACCCACTGCAAGAATAGCGACTGTTGGTGGTACAATAATAGGGCTTGCGAAGCGGCCAGCGAATTTACCAAAATTAGATAAAGTAATCGTAGCACCCTTTAAATTTTCAGCAGGAACAGAGCGCTCACGAACGGTTTTCTTATACTCATCAACTTGTTGGCGTAACTTGGTTGCTGATAAAGAATGTGCATTATGAATAACCGGTACAAAAAGGCCATCTTCTGTATCCATCGCTAATCCCAGATGCATTTCTTTAAAACATTTTCGCGCATTGTGCAGCGTATCAAACCACGCATTTAAAGAAGGCTCTAATTGGCACGCTTGGGTTAGTGCTTGAATAAGGCGAACGGTGATATCACTTTCTTTAGTCCAGGCATGAATATCTGCTTCATCAAAAATAGTGACGGGCACAACATCACGATGAGATTGAATCATGCTATTTAGCATCGTTCGTCTAACGCCGCGTAAAGCTTCAAAACCTTCTGGTAGTTGCGTTTGATTAGAAGCAGCGCGTTCTACATCTTCACGGGTAATCATGCCATGCTCACCACTGCCTAATAAAGTGGCTAAATTAACGCCTAGTTTTTTCGCTAACATGCGCACAGCAGGCGTTGCTTTGGCGCGAGTGGTATTGGTCTTGCTTGCGCCAATCGTAAAGTTATCTTCGCTTATATCATGACTTTCTTCCAGGTTGCCAACCACGGTTCCTTTATCTGCTTTAGCTTCTGCTGTCGCTTTAAAAGCAACAAGCGGAGAGCCTGTCTTTAATACATCACCTGGTTTGCCATAAAGTTTGGCAATCACGCCATCTTGTGGGCAAGGAACATCAACCACGGCTTTCGCAGTTTCCATAGAGACTAATGGTTGATCCGCTTTAACGGTATCGCCTTCTTTGACAAACCATTCATGAATTTCTGCATCGGGTAAACCTTCACCTAAATCAGGTAAATTAAAAATATTCATTATTACTCCATTATGCTGATAACAGTGTCTTTAATTCGCTTAACACTAGGGATATAGTATTTTTCTAGTTGAAAGTAAGGCATTACCGTATCATAACCAGTGACTCGTTGAACGGGCGCAAATAGGCTATCTAGGCAATTTTCCATCAGCTGAGCTGAAATCTCGGCGCCAACGCCACCTGTTTTAGCCGCTTCGTGCACAATTACGCAGCGGCCCGTTTTCTCAACGGAATTTAAGATAGTTTCAATATCTAACGGTTTAATTGTTGCTACATCAATGACTTCACAGGATAACCCTTCTTCATTTAATTGTTTGGCAGCTTGCATGGTTTCATGAATACTAGCGCCCCAGCTTATAAGTGTTACATCATCACCTTGCATAAGCGTAAAACACTTACCTATTGGTAATGCTTCTCCATTATCTTCTACTGGTTGTTTTACTAAACGATAAATACGCTTAGGTTCTAGGAAAATAACCGGATCAGGATTTCTGATGGCAGCAAGAAGTAAACCGTAAGCGCGTTTTGGAGAGGAAGGAATAACTACTTGTAAACCAGGAATATGAGCAAATAAAGCCTCAGTACTTTCTGAATGATGTTCGGGGGCCCGTATACCGCCACCGAAAGGCGCGCGAAATACAAGAGGGCAGTGCAATCGGCCGCGAGTACGATTACGCATTCTAGCAGCATGAGAAATAATCTGATTCATAGCAGGATAGATAAAACCCATAAATTGAAATTCTGCAACCGGTTTTAAACCCTGAATTGACATACCTACTGCAAGGCCACCAATCATTGATTCAGCTAAAGGAGAGTCAAATACGCGGTGTTCGCCAAAACGGTCCTGTAAGCCTACAGTCGCACGAAATACGCCACCATTTTTACCAACATCTTCACCAAATACAATGACATTTTCATCCTGGGCTAATTCGTAAGCTAGCGCTTGGGTAACTGCCTCAACGAGGGTAATATCAGGCATGAGCGGCTTCCTCCATAGCTATTGCGCGCTGTTCAATTAAATAATCGGGTAGGTCTGCATAATGATAATCGAATACTGTATTGACAGTTTGTGGTGACCTGCTTAAGTATTCATCAACTTGTTGTTGAACAAAGTCATTACTTTCATCGAGTAATTGTTTTTCTTGTTCATCATTCCATAACTGACGTTCAGTAAGAAAATGTCGTAGCCGGCTAATAGGCTCTTTTAATTGTGCTTCTTCAACTTCAGCTGCTGGTTGGTAGCGTGTTGCATCATCAGCAGTAGTATGGTCACACAAGCGATAAGTGAGCGCCTCAACTAAGGTTGGACCGCCGCCAAGGCGCGCTTTTTCAATAGCTTGCATGACTACATCGCGACAAGCTATGACATCATTACCATCTACTTGAACACCATCAAAACCGGCAGCAATTGCTTTTTGCGCAATGGTTTTGCACGCAGTTTGTTTTGCTAAGGGAACGGAAATAGCCCATCGATTATTGTTAACCACAAAAACCACGGGTAAATGCCAGGTACCAGCAACGTTAATTGCTTCATAGAAGTCGCCCTCAGATGTCCCCCCTTCGCCAATGCACGTAACGGCAACGCGCGGTTGTTTTCGATATTTAAAGGCAAATGCAACCCCTGTTGCATGTAGGCATTGAGAAGCAATCGGTACGCAAATTGGTAAATCTTCCGAATTACAGCTAAATTGACTGCCTCTTTCATCACCACCCCAATAAGCTAAAATTTCAGACATTTTAACGCCGCGTTGAAGTTGTGCTGCATAATCACGATAATAGGGAATTAATACATCTTCTTTGCGCATGACATGGCCAATGGCAGTAGAGATGGCTTCTTGACCATTAATTGGCGCATAAGTGCCCATTCTACCTGTACGTTGCAGTGCAATAGCTTTTTTATCAAAAATACGTGTACGCACCATAATACGATAAAGCTCTTGTAGTAAAGAGCCTTCTTCTGCCCAAGAGGGCAGCGAATTATGTAACTTTCCATGTTCATCTAAAAATTGTTTAAATGCTATTTCAAAATGTGCGATTATTGTCACACTACATCTCCTTTTCTGAGCATAGAGACATAGAATACTCATAAATTTTAATAAAAACCATCTTTAGACGTAGGGATTAAACCTTAGTTGCTTAATTTATCTCAGATTAATTTTGAGAATGGATTGCTTCCTGCATTATGACAATTTTTTTGTTTTATAATAATTAATTTTTTACTTTTGTGGAAAAAAAGTGCAACATTACCTGGCAAACTAAACTATGAAGTAGTCTGTGTAGAGAATTATGACGAAGTTTTCAATAATTGATATTCCATATACCAATAACGTAAGTGGCTATTATACAAAATTAAGCAATCTGCCTGGCTTTGTTCTTTTAGAAAGTGCTGATTCCATTCGAGGCCGTTATGATATCGTAAGTGCTTACCCTTATAATACGCTTTCTAGCAAGCATGCCACAGCAAGTGTGTTTTTAGATGCACTACAAAGAAATATACCCTTAGTGGATTATCAATTAGATTTACCATTCCAAGGCGGGGCGATTGGTTTTTTTTCTTATGATTTTGGTTGTGAATTAACTGACGTTTCTTGTAAAGAACAACAATCCTTAATGAGTATGCCGAGTGCTCAGATTGGTTTGTATGATTGGGCAATTATTGCTGATCATCATTTAAAAAAGATTTCCCTATTTGCTGCTAACATGCAAGCTGAAACCGCAGCAATTGTCCAAGAGGTTTTGCTTAAATGGCATAATCAAGAAATAACGGTAAAAGGCTCGGTTCCACAAAAAACATTTACTCCTTTAATTACAAAAGCACAATATCAAAAGGCTTTTGCTAATATTCATCAAGCTCTAAAACAGGGACGCTGCTATCAAGTCAACTATACGCAACCTTTTAAAGCCTATTATCAAGGTGAACCCTGGGCAATTTATAGTAAGATAAGAGCTTTTAATCCGGTGCCTTTTGGCGCTTTTATGAAAATAGACAATGTCAGTATTTTAAGTTTTTCGCCGGAACGTTTTATTAAACTAGAAAATAGGCAACTACTTGCCTCACCCATTAAAGGGACAAAACCGCGCGGGCAAACAAAGGTAGAAGATATGAGGCTGCAGCAAGCGTTAAGCGCTTGTCCTAAAAATCGGGCAGAGAATGTAATGATAGTCGATTTAATGCGTAATGACTTAGGTAAGATTGCTAAAGTAGGTACGGTTCAAGTACCCGCTTTATGCGAAGTAGAAAGTTATCAGGCTGTTCACCACTTAGTTAGTCATGTTACAGCAGAGTGCGCTGATATTGTTTCGCCTGTTGCCGCTTTCGCTAATTGTTTTCCAGGCGGTTCAATTACGGGTACGCCAAAACGTGAAGCGATGCATATTATTGCGGAACTTGAGCCGTATCGACGTGGCGTTTACTGTGGCAGTATAGGTTATTTTTCGGCTCATGGAAGATTTGATACGAATATTGCCATACGAACTATCGTTGCTGCAGATAATGAGCTTTATCTTGCTGCTGGAGGCGCTATCGTGGTTGATTCGGTTTGTGATGATGAGTATGAAGAGTGCTTCACTAAGATTGCTGCCATTTTAAAGGGCCTATAATTAATAAATGTTTTGTTTCATCTATGGTCTGTGACTTATTCAGGGGAACTAAGATCTGACTACATCTTTAGAATTTAGAAAAAGAGGTTATTTTACAGTTTTTGCGTCGAGCTTTAATTATTAAATGAATAGGATTTTAATAAAGGATAGGGCATGCAACGTCGTAATGCGGCTGTACTTGTTTTGCATGAACGAGTAACTCATTCAATTATACTGACTGAGCGAAGCAGTCAATTAAAAAACCATCCTGGTGAGATATGTTTTCCTGGTGGTTTGTGGGAAGAGCAAGATGAAACTCTTTTTGCTACTGCATTAAGAGAACTTGAGGAAGAATTAGGGATAACCGCCGATCGTGTCACCTTACAAAAATCCTTAGCTCCAGAGCAGACCTTAACTGGTTATCTAATTTCTCCATGGCTTGCTTCTATTGAAACAATTGAACCCTATTTTCTTAGTGAGGAAGTTGTCGCTGTATTGCGGGTTCCTGTTGCTAAAGTATGCGATGTAGCTCATTACCAAAAAATAGAGGTAGAAAAACGTGGGCTTAGATTTATGTCTTATCAATTTACAGCAGAAACTCGCTTTGTATGGGGTGCAACAGCGCGAATTATGATGCAATTATGTGAAGGCAAAAATAAATCTTATCTAGATTAGATTTAACCTTACAAGAGTTGCTATAGTGTAATAAAGGACTTATTACTCTCAATATTTATGGTTAACAATACAATTCATTTAATTACACATAATAGCTGCCTTATGCATGAAATGGGTCATACTCATCCAGAATCTCCAGCACGACTTAGCACTTTAATTGATGAGTTAAAAACATCTACACTGCCTTTAAGCTGGCATGATTCAAAGGCTATTTCTTATCAACTTTTAGAAAGTATTCACTCTCTGGATTATTTAAAGATGTTAGATTTGGCAGCGCCTACTCAAGGTTATATTTCAGTAGGTCCAGATGCTGTGATGAATACACAAACCTTATCAGCAGCGCTACATGCAGCAGGAAGTGTAATCGAAGCAGTTGATAAGGTTTATCAAGGTAGTGCGAAAAAAGTTTTTTGCTTGGTTAGGCCGCCTGGCCATCACGCTATGCGTGCACAGGCTATGGGCTTTTGTTTTATTAATAATCTCGTTTGTGGTGTTTTATATGCTATACAAAAATATCAAGCGCATCGTATAGGTATCGTTGATTTTGATGTACATCATGGTAACGGAACACAAAATATTTTACAAAACAATCCAAATATCTTGTTTTGCTCATCTTTTCAATATCCTTTTTATCCTTTTGATCCTGTCATTGTTGATCATCCCATTATTGCGCATTTACCTCTAGCTGCTGCTACTACAGGAAAGGAATATCGCAAACAATTTGAGAAGGTATTTCTGCCGCGTCTTGAACAATTTAGACCGGAAATTTTATTTGTTTCAGCAGGCTTTGATGCCCACTATCAAGATCCTATTGGCGGTTTAAATTTAGATGAAGAGGATTTCTTTTGGTTAGGTCAAAAATTAATGGAAATTGCTAACAAGTATGCCAATGATACTGTCATTTCTGTTCTGGAAGGTGGATATAATTTACAGGCATTAGCAACGTCCACACATGCATATTTACAAGGTCTTCAAGCTTATTAGTAGCTATGTTAAAAAATTTAGAGCATGGCTGAATTTGTATGCAATTTTGTGAAAGAGAAGGCTTTACAAGCGCCGCATCTATTATGTGAGCACTGAAAAGCGTTATCTTAGCATAGATTGCGCCAAAGACAGCCGTTTTATAAGAGAACTGCTCGGTTCCTATTAATGTAATGCTCGCCTTAAGATTTTACCCACATTGGTTTTAGGTAATTCTTTGTAAAATTCAACTTCCTTAGGCACTTTATAGGAAGTAAGATGCTCACGGCAATGAGCAATAATGTCTTCTGCCGTTAGTTTCTCATCACGTTTTACAACACATGCTTTAACGCGCTCACCAATTTTATCATGTTCTACACCAATGACACCTACTTCAAGAACACCAGGATGTTGGCTAATGACTTGTTCAACTTCATTGGGATAAACATTAAATCCTGAAACAATAATTAAATCTTTCTTTCTATCCACGAGATAAACATAGCCATTCTCATCTATTCTGGCAATATCACCTGTTTTTAAGAAACCATCTTCCGTCATAACCAGTGCTGTTTCATCAGGACGTTGCCAGTATCCTGCCATGACTTGGGGACCCTTCACACAAAGTTCACCAATTTCATTGATATCAAGTTCTTTCCCACTGTCATCGCGAATAGACACTTCGGTCGAAGGCAGGGGTAGACCTACGCTGCCATTGTAGTCCTCCAGATACATAGGATTAATGGTTACAGCAGGGCAAGTTTCTGTTAAACCATAAGCCTCTAGAATTCGAGTTTTAGTCATGTCATGCCATTTTTTGGCAACACTTTTTTGTAAAGCCATACCACCTGAGAGGGTGAGCTTAACACTGGAAAAATCAATTTCTTTAAATTTAGAATGATTTAATAAAGCATTAAATAGGGTATTTACCCCAGTCAAGGCAGTAAATTTGCTATTTTTTATTTCATCAATAAAATGTGGAATATCCCGCGGATTAGTTATTAAAATATTTTTAGCGCCTATTTTTATAAAGGTTAGACAATTGGCTGTTAAAGAAAAAATATGATAGAGAGGCAAGGCTGTAACAATAATATCCTGTTTTGCAAGGCCCAAAGGTATAATCCAGGAATAAGCTTGTAAAATGTTTGCTATCATATTGCCATGGGTTAAAATAGCGCCCTTAGCAACACCTGTGGTTCCACCCGTATATTGTAGAAAGGCAATATCTTTGTGGCTAAGGGGAGGTGTGGTTAAAGGTTTATCTGTTTTATGCTTGAAGGCATCATTAAATTTTATTGCTTGTGGTAGTTTATAGGCTGGAACCATCTTTTTAATATATTTAACTACCATATTAACAATCGTTCTTTTTATAGGCGATAAGGCATCACCAACTTCTGTTATAATGACATGTTTGATGGTTGTATGAGGTAATGCCTTTTCCACTGTTTTTGCAAAATTGGCTAAGACAATAAGAATTTCAGCACCTGAGTCATTCATTTGATGAATAACCTCATCTGCAGTATATAAGGGATTGGTATTAACAACGATCAAACCTGCTCTCAATACACCAAATAAGGCAATCGGATATTGCAATAGATTAGGCATCATGATTGCAACACGCGAGCCTTTTTTTAAACCAAAGCTTTGAAGAAAATGCGCAAATTGCCTACTCTTTTTTTCTAATTGTGCATAAGTTAAAGGATAACCTAAATTAACATAAGCAACTTGATCAGCAAATTGTTGACAAGATTTTTCAAATAATTCGACTAGCGAGCTATATTGACTAGGGTCAATCTCATGGGGTACGCCTTGCTGATAGTTTTTTAACCAAATTTTCTCCACGTTGATGTCCTTCTGTTATGAATCCCCACGTGTTAGTATAAACAAAAAAGGAGGCTATGGATATTGTAAGCATGATAGATAATTCATTGAAAACACAAGTATTTAAGCTTAAAGGTAGATTATATACCTTTACAGTCATTCAATTATTAAGTACGGATAAAAATTTATTTACCCAACAATTAAATGAAGTTGTGGCTCAGGCGCCCAGGTTGTTTAATAAAACTCCTGTTGTTATCGATTGTAGCGCGCTACAAAATGAAGACCTTGATTTAGACGCCCTTTGTCAATGTCTACGTCTACATAGTATTTTTCCAGTCGGTATTCAAGGTGCTAATTCATTGATGACAACGTTAGCTCAATCACGAGGTATGGCTGTTTTGCATGCCTCTTCTTCTCATGATAAATCACTTGCTGATACCTCTATAGAGGAAATAGGAAGTGAAGAAGCACCAATTGTGAGTTCTGATGAATCAAAGACGAAATTATTAACCACACCAGTGCGATCAGGTCAGCAAGTGGTTAGTAAGGGCGGCGATCTAATTATTACAGCATCTGTAAGCCATGGGGCAGAATTATTGGCTGATGGCAATATTCATATTTATGGCGCCTTACGAGGTCGCGCGTTGGCTGGTATATCGGGTGATAAAAATGCGCGTATTTTTTGTCAATCGCTGGATGCAGAGCTTGTTTCTATTGCGGGTTTTTATCGCTTAAGCGATGCTATTCAACCGCAAGACAAACCTTGCCAAATTTTCTTGCAAGACGAACATATTTTAATTGAGCCACTATGTTAGAAGCTGTATTTATTTCAGATTTACATCTTCATCCTAATGAAGATGTAATTTACCAACGTTTCGAAAAATTTATTAGCTGGGCAGCTATAAATACACGTACTGTTTATATATTAGGAGATTTTTTTCATGCCTGGGCTGGCGATGATACGCTAGAGGAATGGAGTCTAAGTATTGCTAAAGCACTTAAATCGCTTGTAGATCAAGGGGTTAGTATTTTTTTTATGCCTGGTAATCGAGATTTTTTAATTGGCAAGCGATTTACAACACTGGCGGGTATGACATTATTACCAGAGCCCACTATTATCTCTTTAGCAGATAGACCAATTTTATTAGTTCATGGCGATCGGTACTGTATCTATGATGAGGCACATCAACGATTTCGCAAATTAACACGGAATGCCTTATTTACTGCTTTGTTTTTAAGTATACCAAAAATAATAAGACAAAAGATGGTCAATAGAGTTAGGCAACATAGCCAGAATAATCATATTAAATCTGCAACTATCATGGCTGTTGAGCCTAAAGCCATGTTAAATCATATGCGCAAGCATCAAGTTAAGACACTAATTCATGGCCACACTCACCAACCGGGCTTAACGACGCATGCATTTCAGGGTGATTTATTTGAGCAGTATGTGTTGAGCGACTGGGATGACAAGCCGCAAATATTGTGTTATCATAGATCAAAAGGTTTTTATTTTAATCAGATATAGCTGTTAAGGGTTTATTATGCGTAGTCAAGAAGAAATAGTAGAACGCAATAAGCAGATAAAAGAGAAATTACGAAAGTCTATCTGCCTATCAGAGGTTGAGGCTGATCTAATTCTTGCTGTAATGTCAAGGAAAGCTAGATTTGAAGCAGGACAGGCAGCATTAAGTGAGGAGACAGATCGTAATGGTAATAAAATTCCTTTATGGGAGTTGGTTAATGCAAAAATCGCTGAATTTATTAAACCTTCAGGTCAGACCTCCTATGTAGAATGGCATACAGGCATTATGGATATTTTTGCCGCTTTGTGTACACTCGCTAAAGCATCGCATCATTCACCTTCTCTTCTAAAAGAAGGATTAATTTGGGCACATAATTTTAGAAAAAATCAGTGGAAATTAACATATGGTACGCCATCGAGCTCAATAAAATATGATATAGGTGTGGATGAGAATGGCGTTTTAAAGACTCAATTGTATTTAAATAATAAGTTAGTTTCACCGGAAGATGCAAAACAAAAGTTAATAAAAGAAGAATTTGATCGGGGTGTAGATGCTTGGCTTGAACATCGCGGATTTATTAAAAATGGCCAAACGGGGGTGGTCACCAACGCTCAAACTAATGAGGTGCTGACGCCTGCTAAGTTTAAAGAAATTAACCAAGATGATAATGAAGGGCTTAAAGCTTACTTTTCAGGCAATTATAAATTAAATATTGAGCAAGCGCCTGATGATCCAACGCCGCCGTCCACAACTCCCGCTGCTTAAACTATACTAAGACTGGTATGCCGCTATGAAAGCGGAATACGCTATCTGAACCTATAATTAATTGATTTTCAACGCTAAGAAAATGATCTAAATGCTCATCAATATTTTTGCCATATAACTGTGCAAGCTTTAAATAATCTTCAAAATGCCGAGCTTCTGCCTTTACAAGTGTTGCATAAAAATGGGCTAATTGGGAATCAGCCAGTTTAGGAACTAAGGCATTAAAGCGCTCACAAGAGCGAGCTTCAATAATAGCGCCAATTAATAATAAATCGCATAAACGCTCAGGCGTATTTTGTTTAGTTGCTAAAAGATGAAGTTGCTGAGCGTAGTTTGACGGCGGCAAAGGGCCAAAGGCAATATTTCGCTGGTCCATAATATTAAGAACTTTCTCAAAATGCAGTAATTCTTCCCGCGCCAAAGGCGACATCATATTGACTAATTCTGGATAGCCTGGATACTTACTAATGAAATTAATCGCATTAGCAGCCGCTTTTCTTTCACAATGGGCATGATCAAGAAGAAGCAAGGGTATATTTTGTATGGCTATTTCAAGCCAGGCTACTGGTGTAGGCACGCGTAAAAAGGAAGAAAAATCAGGTATACTTTGAATAGGTACGCTAAACATATAAAATAAAAAATATGAAATATAGGCGGCGTTATATCATACATAATTGTAAAATCAAATTGGATTGATAATGAGTGAACAATCAGAAAATGAACTATCTGGATGGTTTTCAACTTACGGGCTAATTACAGCACAACGTATTCTTGAACGCTATCGAATAAATTTACAGCAAGAAGATTTGCTGTGTGCGTTAAAAACACCCGAGACTTTTTATCATCAATTATTGCGTCTGCCACTAAAGCATGTCTTCAACGGCATCATTTTACAGCAAGTACAAGATTATCAGCTTTATGCGCAAAAACTCATAATTGATTATTTGCTGTCTGGCGAAAGCAGTAGGGAAGAGGGCGCTCCTGGTGAAACAGCAAGAAAGGATTTAGAAAAAGAGCGTCAGATCTTAATTAATTTAAATAATGATTTTCATGAGCTTGAGCTTCAACATGAAAAATTAATTGCTCAGAGCCAAGCAAAACTAATAGAAAGAGCTAATGATTGGCACAAAAAGTTAATGGCTATCGTAAAAGAGGTCAAAACGGAATTACAAACGGATAGTATTTCTAAAACTGAAGCAGCTATTACTCAAGCGCTTACGGCTTTATTATGTAATTTTAATTTTAAAGCAGAGACATTGACTAAACCTGATGCTTGGCAGCGTGCTGAAAAAATTTTAGATACACCACTTAATGAAGGATTAAGAGCAGAAATTATTGCTAACCTTAGTGAGCTTGCTAATTATACTGAAGATTTTGATAATAATCTTGCTGATTTTGCTGATCAGGTTAATTATATTGGCAAGCAATTACGTGAATTTCGTGATAACTTTTATAATTTAATTTTACGTGCTAAAGAGATTATTCACTTATTACCCGATTACCGGCTTGATTTGGCTCAAGAGGAAGAAAATAAAGAGTCACTCTTTTTTAATGCCAATTTAGGTGATCCTGAAAGGTAATTGATAGATTAGGCTTAAATAATAATCATTTTTTTCTCTGTCATTGTTGCGTAGATAATGAATGTCTTTCCCGCGTAGGCGGGAATCCATCTACAATTAACCTCAGTGCTAATTGATGAATAAATCCCCGCCTGCGGGGATGATATAGGATTTGCGGGATGACATAGAATTATCGGGATGATATAGGATCATTTTTGGTTATAATTAACTCTTAAACTTATCCACGCAACAATGTCTGCACGAGAATGACCGGATGAGAACAGAAAAACTCCTTTTTCTAAACGGAGCGCCAATTTTCAAAACAGGATTTTACCTTAGTTACGAATTAATATTATCCACATTGATAATTGTTCATGTATAATAGCGCCTTTTAATTAATCCTGGAGTATATGAATGGCTGCTGAATTTACTTTGTCTATCATTAAGCCTGACGCTGTGAAAAAATCAGTAATTGGTGAGATTTATACTCGCTTTGAAAAGGCTGGCTTAAATATTGTCGCTGCAAAAATGGTACAATTAACGCAAGAGCAAGCAGAGGGTTTCTATACAGTGCATAAAGAACGTCCTTTTTTCAATGACTTAGTCAACTTTATGATTTCTGGCCCTGTTATGATTCAAGTCTTACAGGGTGAAAATGCCATTGCTAAGAATCGTGAAATTATGGGTGCTACAAATCCAAAAGAAGCGGCCAAAGGGACAATTCGTGCTGATTTTGCTGAAAGCATTGATGCTAACGCCGTACATGGTTCAGATAGTGCTGAAACAGCTGCTCAAGAAATAGCCTTTTTCTTTGAGCCACATGAAATTTGTGTAAGACAATAAACTTAGGTGTCAATTATTATTTGTAGTGCGTATATTTAGCTCTATGCTACTTATAAAATTGCTAAACTTAAGTTAGGTAGTCGGTTTTGAGGGTGGTCATGGGTAATAAGATTAACTTGTTGAATTTTAACTATCAACAGATGCGAGAATTCTTTCAGCAATTAGGTGAAAAGCCATTCCGTGCGCAACAAGTTATGCAATGGATTCATCAATTTGGTTTTAATGATTTCTCCCAAATGACCAATCTCGGTAAATCGCTTCGTGAGCAATTATCTGAAATTGCTGAGATTCGCCTGCCAGAGATTACTTCCTGGCAGAAATCAAATGATGGCACCTATAAGTGGCTATTAAAACTTGAGTGCAACAACTGTATTGAAACAGTTTTTATTCCAGAAAAAAATCGTGGCACGCTTTGTGTGTCTTCTCAGGTAGGATGTGCATTAAATTGCAGTTTCTGTTCGACAGCGAAGCAAGGTTTTAATCGCAATTTATCCACAGCTGAGATCATTAGCCAGGTATGGTTAGCTGTTAGAGAGCTTTCAAAAAATAAAGGTATTCATGATAAGCAGGTCACCAATGTTGTTATGATGGGTATGGGTGAACCCTTACTTAACTTTGATAATGTAGTGACTGCAATGGATATTATGATGGATGATTTTGCTTATGGACTATCTAAGCGCAGAGTCACTCTCAGTACGTCAGGCGTTTTACCTGATTTAGAACGCTTACGAGAAGTAAGCCCTGTTGCATTAGCTGTTTCGCTTCATGCTCCTAACGATGAATTACGCAATGAATTGGTTCCTATTAATAAAAAGTACCCACTTGCTAAATTAATGGCACTTTGTAAACGTTATTTTAAAGATGAACCGCGACGAAAAGTTACTTTTGAATATGTCATGCTCAAAGGAGTCAATGATCAACCTGAGCATGCTTTCCAACTGGTAAAGCTTTTACATAATATACCTGCTAAGGTTAACTTAATTCCCTTTAACCCTTTCCCCCTAACTCAATATGAGCGCTCATCGGAAGCCACTATTAACCAATTTCGCGATATTTTAATGGCTAAAGGAATTAATACAATTACGCGTAAGACGCGGGGTGATGACATTGATGCAGCCTGTGGGCAATTGGCGGGCTCAGTTAAAGATAGAACAAGCCGCTCATCTCGATGGCAAAAGCTGCATTTCAAACCACCTCATATTGCAAAGCAACAAGAACACTAAAAATATTCATTTTAGCATAATTCACTTATGTCGCGATCTTTTTAGATAAGATTCGCCAAGATCTTTAATTATAAATAAATTTAAAATTCAACTAAGTTGCTCGACGCGAATATTTTTTGGCTAAGAATAGTCTTTTTTAATTTAACCATTCGCGGTTATAATGCCCAATTAATAATAAAGCAGGATGGGTAATACTTTGTTTAAAGTAGTGCAGTTATTATTTTTACTAATTTTACTAGGTCTGCAGGGATGCCAAATTAATAACGAAGAGAAAGCTGAAAAGGCTTTGCAAGATACTAAGCGTAGTAATACAGCAGCTTATAATATCCAGCTAGGTTTAGGCTATCTTCAAAAAGGTAACCGCCCTCGGGCAAAAAAGAAACTCCTTAAGGCCCTGGAGTTATCACCAAAATCGCCTGAAGCAAATGCGGCAATGGCTTTTTATATGGAAAAGACAGGTGAGATAAATGAGGCTAAAGTATTTTACAAAAAAGCGCTTGCTTTAGCGCCTGAAAATGGTGTGCAGTTGAATAATTATGGCACATTCCTTTGCCGTATTGGCTCCTATGAAGAGGCGGAAAATTATTTTATTAAAGCTGCAAATGATGTTAAGTATATTCATACGGCCGGTGCTTATGAAAATGCTGGTTTGTGTGCTGCTGCTATTCCAGATTATGTGAAAGCAGAAAATTATTTTTTAAAAGCCTTAGAGCAGGATCCAGGACGCAAGCAGGCACTCGTTGAATTGGTATCTATTCAGTTAAAGCAAAGTAAGCCTGAAAAAGCGCTGAATTACCTGCAAAAATATCATGAAATATCACTGACTGATCAAACTTTATTAAGATTGGCTGCAGAAGTGGCAAACAAAGCGGGAAAAACTGATTTAGAAGCCGATTATAAGTTACGGTTAAGTAGATTCACTTACTTAACGAACAATTCTGGAGTAATAAATGAGTACAACAATAATAATGGATGAGGTGAATCAAACACTTGAGAGTCCAGGTTTACAATTAGCGCGACTTCGCGAAAAAAAGGGTTTTACACAAGAGTATGTAGCAGGAAAATTGCATTTAAGAGTAAAAGTGATTGAATTACTAGAATCTGATGATTATGAGAATATGCCAGAACCGGTGTTTATAAAAGGCTATCTGCGCGCTTATGCAAAATTATTAGGCGTTTCTCCTGAACCTTTTCTACAGGTTTTTAATAGTCGTTATACATACGAACGAAAACCTGAAAAAGCATTGTGGCAAAGTAGGCGAGAAACAAATAAAGGTGAACGTTTTGTTCGTTGGTTTACAGGATTAGTAGCTATTACAGCTATTATTGTTATTGGTTTATGGTGGCAGAAAAACAAAGATAGTATGCAGCCTGTGTTTACTAAGCATCAAGAAACAGTCAATCAAGCCAAGCCTACCATAAATGCACAAAATGAAGTGGCTGAAAAAAAACTAACAGTTCTTTCAAGAATGCAATCTATGTTTGCTACTAGTGATAATGATGATGATGTAGTGGAGAAGCAGAGTGGTTGAGAAAATTCGTGCAATACGAGGTATGAATGATATTTTACCTCATGAAACGGGTGCATGGAGATTATTGGAACAAATTTTTATAAATTGCTTAACTAGTTACGCTTATCAAGAAATACGTTTTCCTCTTATTGAAAGTACACACTTATTTAAACGTACGATTGGTGAAGTGACAGATATCGTTGAAAAGGAAATGTATACATTTCAAGATTTAAACGGTGATAGTATCACTTTGCGTCCTGAGGGAACAGCTGGTTGTCTTAGGGCTTGCTTAGAACATGGCCTTTTATATAATCAACACCAAAAGCTCTGGTATATGGGCCCTATGTTTCGCTATGAGCGGCCACAAAAAGGTCGTTATCGCCAGTTTAATCAGTTAGGCGTTGAAGCACTAGGAATAGCCGGCGTTGCTATTGAGCTAGAATTAATTGCCATTTGTAAACGTCTTTGGCAGGAGCTAGGGATAGATAATGCGGTACGCTTGCAAATTAATACCTTGGGTGAGTTAAGTGAACGCCAATCTTATAAAGAACAATTGGTTTCTTTTTTTAATAAGCATTACAATAAATTGGATGAAGATAGTCAGCGCCGTTTAACAAGAAATCCTCTAAGGATACTTGATAGTAAAAATCCAGCTATGCAGGCTTTGCTTAGTGAAGTTCCAAAACTTATAGATTCTTTAGGTGAGGATAGTAAACAACATTTCTTTAGCCTGTGCGCTGGCTTAGATAGAATGGGTATAGACTATGAGGTTAACCCTTTTCTTGTACGAGGTTTAGATTATTATGGACATACGGTGTTTGAGTGGGTAACTGATAAGCTAGGCAGCCAAGCAACGGTTTGTGCAGGTGGTCGTTATGACTCCTTAATTAATCAATTAGGAGGTAATTCAACGCCGGCTGTGGGATTTGCGATGGGCACTGAGCGATTATTGTTACTAATGGAAACCCTGTCTGTCAACTTAACTCCTAAATCGTTACCAAGTATTTTTTTGGTTGCCACAGGTAATGATGGTTTGCAGCAAGCGCTTATTATTGCTGAGCAATTGCATAATCATAATAAGACATGGCAAGTCATTACCAATACCTCAGGAGGAAGTTTTAAAAGTCAGTTTAAAAAAGCTGATAAAGCAGGTGCTCATATAGCACTTATTCTTGGCGATGATGAGGTAAAAAATCACCAAATTAGTATTAAAAACTTGCGTAGTAATGAGCAACAAGTCACTATTTCGCAAAATGAATTAATTAACTATTTACAAAATTATACATTCTAACAACTATTGTTTTGCAATGGACTTTTGCTGGTTAGATATGGTTTATCGTGATTTAAAACCAAGTATAACGTTAACTATTAAGTTTAGTAGCAGGCGCTATACAATCCTTTATGGGAGATAAGAAGCATGTCAGTATATATGACAGAAGAAGAGCAGTTAGAAGCAATAAAGAGATGGTGGCATAAATATAGTACGTTGATTACCATCTTGTTTTCTATTTTATTACTTAGTCTATCTGGTTATAAGTATTGGCACTGGCATAAAGAAAAAGTTATTACTCAAGCCTCAAATGCTTATGAACACTTAATGATTGCTTTTTCAAATCAAGATGATAAGAACGTTAAAACGTATGCTAATCAGTTAATAAAGGAATATGGTAATACTGTTTATGCGCATGCCGCACGATTAACTTTAGCAAAATTATATGTTGCTAAGGAAGATTTTAATAAAGCAAGTCAGCTACTAGATTATGTGGCTAATCATTGTCCGGTAAAGCCCCTCAAAGATGTAGCGCGCATTCGTATTGCAAGAGTTTATACCGCTCAAAAATCATATGAGAAAGCGCTTGCTGAATTAAGTAAGGTTGATGATTTGGCTTACATTCCGATAGTAAATGAGCTTAAAGGTGATATTTATACGGAAACTGGCCAATATCAGCAAGCTATTAACTACTATAAAAAGGCTATTTCTGAAGTACGTACGCAAGGTATGGGCAATCTTTATTTAGAAATGAAAACGAATGAATTGGCCGCATTAGCTCAATCTATAGATAATCACGTTTCGAAAACAGTGTAAGAGGTTTTATGTTAAATCTGAAAAGAACAACACTTTATTCTTTGCTCATATCTCTTTCCCTAGTGGGTTGTACAAAAGTTGATGATTATTTATTAGGTAAAGATAATACGCCTGTTCCACAAGCCTTAGAGCCGGTTACGGCTAAAGCCCAATTAAAAGAAAAGTGGTCAGTTTCAGTAGGGTCTGGACAAAAAAATAAAACAGCTTATTTAAAACTAAAGCCGGTTATTTATGAAGATACTGTTTATATGGCTGATAGTAATGGTGCTGTTGAAGCAGTAGATAAAAGAACTGGTAAAGTGCTCTGGTCTAAAAAATTATCTACTGGAATAGTTAGTGGGCCTGCTATTGCCCAGAGATTTCTAATTCTTAGTACTGATTCTTCAAATATTGTTGCTCTAAATCAAGCAAATGGTGACGAGATATGGCGTAGTAAAGTTTCAAGTGATGTACTTGGCCAAGCTGCTATCGCGCAAAATAAAGTTATTGCTAAAACAATTGATGGTAATTTATATGCGTTTGACCTAAAGACCGGTAATAAGCTTTGGGTATCTGAGCATGGTGCCCCTAATTTAATCTTAAAAGCGAGTTCTTCGCCCGTCATCCTTAATAATGATACTGTTTTAGTCGGTTACTCTGATGGGAAAATGGATGCTGTAGATATTCAAACAGGCCAGGTTTTATGGCAGAGAAGTATTGCTTTTGCAAGTGGCTCTAGTGATGTTGAGCGCTTAGTGGATATAGATGCTGATCCAATCGTTCAAGGTGATGTTGCCTTACTTGCAAGCTATCAAGGTTATGTGGGTGCCTTATCATTATCAGATGGGCAGTTTATTTGGCGTAAACCTGCCTCTACCTTTACAAATTTAGCAATTAAAGGTAAAACACTTTTTATGACAGATAGTAATGACGTTATTTGGGCTTTTAACAAGAAAAACGGCCAAGTAGAATGGAAGCAAGATGACTTAAAAGCGCGGCGTTTAACAGAACCTGTTCTCATGGGCAATTATTTAATTGTTGGTGATAAGACAGGTATGTTACATGTTTTATCCACTGAGACAGGCGAGTTTATCTCGCGTACAAATTTAGGTAGTGCTATCTATGTAGCACCAAGTGTTTCTGGTAATAATATTTATGTTATGACTAGTAATGGCAAATTAAGTCATTTTACTGTAGGTTAATATGATTCCTGTTGTCGCTTTAGTAGGTCGTCCTAATGTAGGTAAATCGACGTTATTTAATCGTTTAACTCATACACAAAATGCTCTGGTTGCTGATTTTCCAGGTTTAACACGTGATCGCCAATACGGTGAAGCAACGTTTGAAGATAAACAGTTTATAGTTGTGGATACCGGTGGTATCGGTGTTGATGATATTGCCGTTGATGAATTAATGTCTAAGCAATCTGCTACAGCACTTGATGAAGCAAATGTTGTTTTATTTTTGGTAGATGGCAGAGCTGGCCTTACTGGTATAGATGAGAATATTGCTAAAGAGTTACGTAAATTAAATAAACCTGTTTTTCTTTTAGTAAATAAGACAGAAGGCTTAAATGAGCAAATCGCTTGCGCTGAATTTCAACGTTTAGGATTTAGTCATATTTACTCTATTTCATCAGCGCATGGGCAAGGAATAGAAAATTTTCTTAAGGTTTTAACGGCTGATTTTCCAGGGCGTTTCGAATCACCGGAAACCAATAGTCAAGCTATTAAGATTACCTTTGTTGGTCGCCCCAATGTGGGTAAATCAACCTTAGTCAATCGCATTTTAGGTGAAGAACGGGTTGTTGTCTATGACATGCCAGGAACAACGCGTGATAGTATTGCTATTCCATTTAGTCGCAATGAAAAGCAGTACATTCTCATTGATACTGCCGGAGTTAGGCGTCGAGCCCGGATTGACGAGAAGATAGAAAAATTCTCAGTGATTAAAACATTGCAATCCATTCGAGAGTCTCATGTTTGTTTAATGCTTTTAGATGCTAAAGAAGGATTAACTGAGCAGGATATGCATTTGTTAGGCTTTATTATTGAGTCTGGAAAAGCGCTGGTTATTGCAGTTAATAAATGGGATGGTTTAGATGAAGAACATAAAGAGCAAGTTAAAAACGAGTTAGCTCGTCGGCTACAATTTGCGAATTTCGCTAAGATGCGTTTTATTTCAGCCTTGCATGGCAGTGGTGTTGGTCTTTTATTTAAAGATATTGATGAAGCTTATGCGAGCGCTGTTCAGACTTTTTCAACGCCAAAGTTAACTCGTTTATTGCAAGATCTAGTGAATCAGCATCAGCCACCTTTGGTACAAGGACGAAGAATTAAACTTCGCTATGCTCATGCCGGCGGTCATAATCCGCCTATTATTGTCATTCATGGCAATCAGTTAGATTCCTTGCCTGATAGTTATAAGCGTTATTTAATTAATAACTTTACTACCCAGCTAGAGCTTATTGGAACACCACTGAAGTTAGAATTTAAAGGCAATATTAATCCTTTTAAGGACAAAAAAAATAAATTAACCCCAAGGCAACTTAAGCGAAAAAAACGTTTAATGAAACATGTTAAGAAACGTTAATTTCTAACTGTCTTTTCTGCATAAGAAATTTATAGCTGTAACTAACCAATCAGCTTGCCCTCAAAGTTAAAACAGCACAAGGTGCATGACGTACAACAGCATCAGCGGTACTACCTAAAAAAGATGGTAGTAGGGTATAGTTTGAATGACTACCTACAATAATTAAATCGCAACTTAATTCTACTGCTTTTGTTATTATGTGATTATAAGCAGTGCCGACTTCAACATGTTGGTTAGCTAAAGGAATATTGAGTGCTTCACCTAAAGTGGCCATTGTAGTTAATGCGTCATCTTTAACTGGCGCCGCTAATTCAGCAAACCCAAGGCTCTGCGCCCATTGTAGGGAAGCAGGTGTTTCAATAACGTGGAGAAAATGAAGTTGGGCTTTAAAACACTGAGCTAGACTCACTGCTTGTTGGCAAAGGTTATAATGATTATCACTTAGATCAGTTGCATGCAAGATTGTATTATACAACGTTTTCTCCTTAAAGTGCTAAGTAGCTTAATTCGGGCATATTTTTGCAGTAAAAGTAACCTTAATTAATTGAATCATGATTGATTAAAAAATGACATATTTTTTATCGAATTCTTACTAATTTACTATAAAAGATATTTTCTATTATTTATATAGAACTACTTAGATTTTTTTAACTTCATAAATAGGTAGCCCATTGGGTAAGCAAACTAATGGCGCAATTTTAAGTAATGGATTTAAAACGAAATCTCTATAAAGTAACTGCGGATGTGGAATCATAAGAAAAGGCTTTTTGATGGTTTGTTTACCATAGAGTAAAATATCGATATCTATGGTTCTGGCACCCCACTTAACGCGTCGCACTCTTCCTTGTTTACACTCTATTGTTTGACACGCAATAAGTAGTTTTTCTGGCGGCAGCGTGGTTAAAAGAGCTACAACAGTATTGCAAAAATTAGGCTGTGATTTCCTGCCCCAGGCTTTATTTACATAGAAAGGAGCAACCCTGATAACATAACTGTGTGGTAGAGCCTGTAAATGTTTGATCGCAAGTCTAAGCTGGCGCTCAGGCGAATTTAGATTACTACCTAAAGCCAAATAGCATACAATCATGAAGGTGCTTGTTGTTTTTTTCGACGCCTTGCTTTCCGCCCGGGTGGCGTAGGAAGTTTACTAATCATTTGTTTTTGTTCTTCTTCGGAAACTTCCTGAAACGCTGCCCACCATTGAACTAGATCAAGTGATTCATCGCCAGCTAAGGCCCTAAGTGATAGAAAATCATAGGCGGCACGAAAACGAGGATGCTTCAGTAAGTTGATAGCTCGCCCGCCCCAACGTTTAGGAAAACGAAACTGTAAGAGCCAAATTTCTCGTATAACTTGACTAAAACGCTTCGGAATAGCAATAATTTTATTCTGCTCGCTAATAACATGAGACATGGCTTTTTCTAAAGCTAGCAGAGGAGGTAATTGCTCATCTCGTTGGTAATTGGCTGCTTGGTTAAGTAGTGGAAACCAAAGTAATACAGCAAACAAAAAAGCAGGTGTAATAGGTTTATTATCGCGAATACGTGCATCCGTATTCTCAAGCGCAACACCAAGAAAAGCTTTTACAGGATAAGAACTATTAAACAGAGCGTGCGTTTGTGCAAATAGGTGTTCAAATAACCCATATTGAATTAATAAACGCTGCACGGTTTCTGCTTCGCCACATTGATAGAGCTTAGTCATCTCATCAAATAAGCGAGAACTAGAAATATGTGAAATTAAAGAACTCAGGTTCTCTAAGGGAGCAGCAGTCTCAGGAGCAAGCTTAAAATGGAGTTTTGCACTAAAACGAATAGCTCTTAGCATCCTTACAGGATCTTCTTGATAGCGTACTTCTGGATTACCAATAATACTTAATGTCTTATTATGAATATCTTTTACACCGCCCGTAAAATCAACAATTGCAGCGTCTTCTACACTGTAATAGAGTGAATTAATTGTAAAATCACGCCGCCAAGCATCTTCGTCAATAGTACCATAAACATTATCACGAATGAGCATTCCTCGCTCATTGGTTAACTGCACTTGATTATTATTTAATTCACTATTACCTCGAAAGGTGGCTACTTCAATAATGTCACGGTGAAAAATAATATGTACTAATTTGAAACGCCGACCAATGATCCGGCTGTTTCTAAAGAGCGCTCTAATCTCGTTTGGCGTTGCATTAGTAGCTACGTCAAAATCTTTAGGTGACTTACCTAAAAGTAAATCCCTAACACTCCCACCAACTAAATAGGCCTGAAAGCCTGCACTATTAAGACGATTCAATACTTTTAGCGCATTTGTGCTAATATCGGTCTTGGATATATTATGCTGGTTACGAGGAATAATATAATTAGCTACTGTAGGCGCATGTTTGCCTCGAGACTTACGTAATAGCTTTTTAATTAATTTAATTATTGCCAATACTCACGGTTAATAGGTATAACGACCCATATTATAGCTAATAATAAAGTAATTTAAAACTTTTAGAATTCTTTTTATAGATTAATAATTTATTGCATAAAAGATATAGTTAGCGTTATTGTTAATCCTTTCCCATTGCGGAATTAATGGATAATTAATTCAGAGATCAACACATGGAATTTATAGATATATTATTGAGTCTAAGCGCATTAATTGTTCTTGAAATTGTTTTAGGTATCGATAATTTAGTGTTTTTATCAATACTTACTGAGAAACTCCCAGCAGAGCAACGTCGTAGTGCTAGACGCTGGGGACTTACTTTTGCTTGGATAACTCGCTTAGCCTTATTAGCTTCTGCAGTCTGGCTTGTAAAGCTTACGACGCCACTCATTCAAATTGGCAGTTTTAGCTTGTCAGTTCGGGATATATTTTTATTTGCTGGGGGTGGTTTTCTAATTGTTAAAGCGACTCAAGAAATTAGACATGAAGTAGACGAAGATGTTGTTGAAATTAAAGAGATGAAAAATAAGCTGGTTACGTTTAGGAGTGTTGTCATTCAAGTAGGTATTATGGATATTGTCTTTTCACTGGATAGTGTTTTAACAGCCATCGGTTTAACGACTCGATTATGGGTTATGGCAGTAGCAATAACATGTGCTATCTTAGTGATGATTTATGCAAGTGAACCGGTAAGCCGATTTATTGATAAACATCCTACTATAAAAATGCTAGCATTAAGTTTTCTAATTTTAATAGGCATGGTTTTGATAGCCGATAGCTTTAAATTCCATATCCCTCGTGCTTATATTTATTTTGCTATGGGGTTTTCATTAAGTGTAGAAGGTCTAAACTTACTTAAACACTCTCGAAAAAATCGTCAAAAAAATAAGAAAAATTAGTTATGTTAGTTATTAAAGCATTTCACATTATTGCTATGGTTGCCTGGTTTGCAGGTCTTTTCTATTTACCGCGTCTCTTTGTTTATCATGCTGATACAACTGATAAAATAAGTGATAGCCGTTTTAAGCTCATGGAGCGCCGCCTTTATTATGGGATTACTTGGCCTGCTGCTTTGTTAACTACAATTTTAGGTATTTGGCTTATTACTTTTAATTACCATTACTATCTAAAAGCACCTTGGATGCATGCCAAGCTTACATTAGTTATTATTTTATGGTGTTATCACTTAAGCTGTGGACATTTCCTAAGATGCTTTGCTAGTGACTCTAATTGTAGAGCTGTATTATTTTTTCGTATATTTAATGAAATTCCAACGGTGTTGTTAATTGGAATTGTTTTGCTAGTGGTGGTAAAACCTTTTTAAAATCATTCTATTTCTACCATTTCAAAATCTTCTTTGCCAGCACCGCAATCAGGACAAAACCAGTTCTCTGGTACATCTTCCCAGCGTGTGCCAGGCTCAATACCATCTTCTGGCCAACCTTCTGCTTCATCATAAATAAAACCACAAATGACACAAATATAGCGTTTATAATCTTGCATTCTGCATCTCAATTTTTTAAAAAAAAGTAATTTTGCCGATTGAGACCCTTAATGTAAAGATAAATGATAAATTTGTATTTCGTATAATCCTTTGGATGGAGTAAAATAAGAGTTATTTTGCCTAAAGGAAGTAATAATGATTAAATCTGAGCAATTATTTACCCAAGCTCAAGCCATAATACCTGGGGGTGTAAATTCTCCAGTACGTGCTTTTAAAGGTGTTGGTGGAAATCCTGTTTTCTTTAAGCAGGGAAAAGGTGCTTATTTAGTAGACGTTGATGACCGTCAATATATCGATTATGTAGGTTCCTGGGGCCCTTTAATTTTAGGTCATTGTCATCCGAAAGTTATTCAAGCAGTTGAAGAGGTATTGCAGCAAGGTATGAGTTTTGGAGCACCCACTGAACTTGAAATTAAATTAGCGCAAAAAATAATTCAGTTAATGCCTGCTATCGAAAAGATAAGAATGGTTAATTCCGGTACTGAAGCTACAATGACTGCGATCCGTTTAGCCCGCGGTTATACAGAGAAAAATAAAATTATCAAATTTAATGGTTGCTATCATGGACATAATGATAGTCTTTTAGTAAAAGCTGGATCGGGGGTTTTGACATTAGGTATTCCTGCCTCACCGGGTATTCCACAAAGTATTACTGAACATACTTTAACTGCTGATTTTAATAGCTTAGAGCAAGTTGAAGCGTTGTTTAACCAGTATCCTAGCGATATTGCTGCTATTATCATTGAGCCTGTTGCTGGTAATATGGGTTTTGTACAACCTAAGCCAGGTTTCTTAAATGAACTTCGTAAATTATGTGATACTCATCAATCTTTATTAATTTTTGATGAGGTAATGACAGGTTTTAGAGTTGGGCTAGGTGGCGCGCAGGCATTTTATGATGTTACGCCTGATATTACTACCTTAGGTAAAGTGATTGGTGGTGGTATGCCGGTTGGTGCAGTCGGCGGTCGTGCAGAAGTTATGTCTTATTTAGCGCCAGAAGGTAGTGTGTATCAGGCGGGTACTTTATCGGGTAATCCTTTAGCTATGGCTGCTGGATTAGCTACTTTAAGCGAAATAGAAAAACCAGGGTTTTATGAACAATTAGATTCTCATACCCAATTATTAATGACAAGTTTAGCTGAATTAGCACAAGCCTTTTCTATTCCTTTTTGCCAGGCATCTTTAGGTGGTATGTTCGGCTTTTGCTTTACCCAAAAATCACAGGTATGGAGCTATCAAGACGTTGCTGCTTCTGATGAAGCTTTATTTAAACGCTTCTATCATAAAATGCTTGAAAAAGGAATTTATCTTGCTCCTTCTATGTATGAAGCGGGCTTTTTATCTAGTGCACACAAGCAAGAGGAAATTAGCTTAACTATTGAAGCTGCAGAAAAAGTATTTAGAGATTTAAAAAAAGATTAATTTAATCAATAAATTATTAATAAATTTATATAAAAAATAAGTGTTTTTTATCTTTGATATAAATTTTATTTTATAAAATTTTAAAAGATTACTTTAGTAAATTAACTTAACTCATTTATACTGATCTTTTGGTTAAAAAAAACTTTAAAAAATTAATTTTTTAAAGGAATTAAAAACAGAATAAGGATATAAAATGAGTTTAAAAAAAATCTACGTAATTTTTTTGTTTTTTTATGTAAGTTCGTTATGGTCATCGCCTTTGGCTGATAATTTAATTATTAATCCTAAGGCGAGTGCTGATGCAAATGGTGTAACTTTTTCATACGAAGTGACCGCTACTCAGGATTTCTATCGAGTTTATATCGATGTTGAACCTCAAGCAGATAATGGTTTTCCGCAAGGTGGACTTATGGCCAATTATCTTATTGAGAATCAAACGCTTTATAAATATGTGGGACCTGGTTGGAATTGGACGCCTGTTAAGGCAATTTCTGTAACTTCTGGGAACGTTAAAACCTGGACTGTCCAGCGCGAAGATATTTTACCTAATAAGAATTGCGCTGGAAGCTTAGATTATCTTTATCAGGTTGAGTCACCTGCAGGGATATCCTCTCTAACAAAGATGACGCTTTCTTATCCTGCTAATTCAAATTGCAATGATACTACATCACAAAAGATCGCCGTTCCTTCTTACTTTTATCCTTGTACCGGTACAACAAACTGTTATTGGGATCAATTAATTAAAGGAGCACCAACCGCCAATATTGCTTTAATTAACCCGTTTAATGGCCCTGGCACGACAAAAGATCCTGCTTATGCAGCGCAAGTTATAAGAAATCACAATGCAGGTCAATCGGTATTGGGTTATGTTTACACCAGTTATGGTCAACGTAGCCTTAAAGCTATAAAGGCAGATATCAACAGATATTATAACTGGTATCAAGTCGATGGTATCTTTTTCGATGAGGGCTTTTCTGAAAGTTGCGGTAAACTTAGCTATTATCAAAATTTAAATAACTTTGTAAAAGCAAAGAGCGGTAAGGCGATTACAATAGTCAATTTTGGTACTAATACACCTGAATGTTATATTAATGCAGCTGATATTTTAGTGACTTTTGAGTCCAACTATAACGCTTATATTAACTGGCGTCCTAGTGGTTGGGAAACAAAGTATCCTGCATCTCGTTTTTGGCATTTATTGTATGCTACGCCTTATAGTTCATTAACAAATGCTATAAGCTTAACTAAACAAAGACATGCTGGCTGGGTTTATATTACACCTGATACACTGCCTAATCCATGGGATACTCTACCTGGTACCACTTATTGGGCAGCTGAGTTAAGCGGTGTGGGTCAACAATAGGTTAAGGTAAACTAACAATTGGCGCATCTATAAAGCCTAAATAGCTATGCGCCAGTTATTTTTATCTATTTCGCTGTTTAAAGTATGCAAAAATTATTTTAATGAGTGAGTTAATTTCCCAAAGACTTTCTGTGCTATCCAACTTTCTTCATCGCCCGGTACAATCATAATGGGAGTTCCGCATTTGGATATGACATAACACTGTTTTTGTTTATTTTTTTGATTTAAATCATTATCTAGAATAAAACCGAAATGATTTAAAGATGATACCACTTTTTCGCGAATAAAGGCTGAGTTTTCGCCTACGCCGCCAGTAAAAATTAAAGCATCGAGCTTTTTTGCTTGAGTTAAATAAGCACCAATTATTTTTTGAATAGCATAAACATACATGTCTATAGCAAGAACTGCATTTTCATCGCCGGCATGATAATTTGCTAAAACAGCGCGCATGTCATTGTTATTAGCAATTCCTTTTAAGCCACTTTGCTTATTAAGTACGGTATTGACTGTGGATAGTTCCAATCCTTGCTGTTGAAGATAGATGGGAATAGCTGGATCAATATCACCACAACGTGTCCCCATTACCAATCCTGCTAAAGGCGTCATACCCATTGAAGTATCAAAAGATTTCCCATTTTTAATCAGGCAAGCACTTGCGCCATTTCCTAGATGTAATGAAATGAAGTGACACTCTGCAACAGGCTTTTCTAAAAATTTCGCTGCCTCATAACTTACATATTCATGATTAATGCCATGAAAACCATAGCGTCTAATATGAAATTGTTGCGCTAGGTGAGCGTCTATTGCATAAGAATGAGTATGTTTAGGCATGGTATGGTGAAAACCTGTATCAAATAGTGCGACATGTACCGCTTCTTTAAAATGGGCCTGAGCATATTCAATGCCAGCGGCATTGATAGGATTATGTAGTGGTGCTAATTTAGACAAGGCTTTAATCTCTTTAAGCACTTCTGGCGTAATAATTGTTGGCTGCCATAGATATTGCCCGCCATGAACGACTCGATGACCAACGCCCACAATGGTTTGATTAAGTAAATCTTGTTTAAGCTGCTTATCTAATTCAGCAAATGCTTCTTCATGATTAGCAAAATGATGTGAACGTTGTTCTTTTTGCACTTTATAATGGTGCCAAAGGCCTGATCTTTCAGCAATGCCCTCAATTAATCCAGATAATAAAGGTATAATCTGATGATTATTTTGTTGACTAAATACTTTGTATTTAATCGATGAGCTGCCAGCATTAATCGTTAAAATACAATCTTGTTTAATGACTTGACTAATGCTCATAATTATCCTCAACTTGTAATGCTGTAACCAAGATAGTATTGATTATATCTTGTGGCGTACAACCACGGCTTAAATCATTAACAGGTTTATTTAAACCTAATAAAATAGGACCAATGGCTAGTGCACCTGTTTCCCGCTGTACAGCTTTATAAGTGTTATTGCCTGTATTTAAATCCGGAAAAATTAAGACATTTGCTTTGCCTGCAATTTTTGAACCCGGAAGCTTCTTCGTTGCTACCTCAGCATCCACAGCAGCGTCATATTGCATGGGTCCTTCAACAGACATGTCTGGGAAGTTTTGATGAAGAATTTCAACCGCTTTAATAACTTTATCAACACTTTTTCCTCGACCTGATGTACCAGAGGAGTAGGATAAAAGTGCAGCATAAGGTTCAATACCTAAATGTGCGGCAATTTCTGCAGCTTTGAGGGTAATTTCAGCCAGCATTTGACTGTCTGGGTCTGGGTTTATTGCACAATCGCCGTAAATTAAAATCCGGGTTGGTAAACACATGATAAAAATAGATGATACTTTAGTTGCATCAGGTTTTGTTTTTATAATTTCTAAAGCAGGTCTTACGGTGCTTGCTGTAGTATGTTCCGCGCCTGACACCATGCCATCAGCATCGCCACAATAAACCATCATGGCAGCAAAATAATTAACATCAGCCATGCGCTCAAGCGCTATGGGCAAATTAACATTTTTATGTTGCCGAAGCTGCCAATATTGTTTTGCATAGCTAGCTTTTTTTTCTGATTCTTCAATATCAATAATTTTGGCATGATTTAAATCAAGCTGCATTCGTTTTTCTAGGAGTTTAATTTTTTCTTTATTACCCAGTAAAGTAATATTGACGATATTACGCTTCAAAAGATAATCAGCTGCAATTAAAATCCGAGAATCGGTTCCTTCTGGTAAAACAATATGCCGTTTATTGGCGCGTACTTTATTAACTAATTCATGCAAGAAGATGGCAGGTGTTAAGCCTGAGATTCTTTTTGTTTGATTAATTAATTTTAAGATAGGTGGAGAAAAATAAGTTTCCATGGCCTCAATGGCTGCTTTTACTTTGGTTGAATTATCCTTGGTTAGGCTAAACTTAGCCGAAAATAATGAAGTAGCCGTTTCATAAGTATGATGGGTTGTTAACAAGACTGGAAAAGGGCGCTCTAAGCCGGAAATAATTTCTCGAATTGTTTTACCTAGCATTTCACCTCCGGTAAGGACAATGCCAGCTATTTTCGGATAAGAGCTTGATTGGTCAGCTAATAGTGAACCTAGTAAAATATCGATGCGATCATCAGGCGTAATGATTAACATGCCATCTCGTTTAAGCCTAGATTCAAGGAAATTACCAATTGTTTTAGCGGCGACCGTAAATTGTTTTGCAGTGCGGTGCAATTCATCTTTTCCGCATAGGACAATGGCATTTAGTTTATTGGCAATTTCCTGCATAGATGGGTTTGCTAAATTTTCAAACTCAGGAATGATAATAAATGTTAAATGAGGAAATTGATTTTTAAAAAGTTCATAAGCTTTAAACTCATCTTTAAGTGGAACACGATTAACAATAATCCCAATGACTTCTGCATGATTGCGCTTACTAATTTCTAGTGCAGTTGCAATGATAGATTGCATGTGGTTTAACGACCTATCTTTTGCTGAGACTGTCAGAATAACTTCACAATTTAATTGTGCCGCTAAAGTTAAATTAAATTCGTATTCAAAAACATCATTATCACTTTCAAAATCGCTTCCTTCTATATAAGTAATCTCATAATCTTTTTCGGTATTAATCATTGCAAAAATTGTTGAGAATAAAGCATCTGGCTCTTCGCGCATCATATTAATAGCTTGGTTAATAGACATAGTTGGATATATAAAATTTTGAGTTAAGCTTTGCAAAAGAGAAGTTTGGTTATTATCAAGTTCTTTAAATAGCTTAATGCAATGTAGTGAATAATGTTTTTGTAAAATGGCAACGATTCCTAGTGAAACAAACGATTTTCCAGGTCTTTTTTCAATGCCTGATAAATAAATTTTTCTGTGCATTTGGTAACCTTTTTATTAATAATATACTGTAGCAGAAAGTTGAAAAAACTTATGACTAGAGGTATAGAGTATTTTCCTCTGTTCAAAATATATCAATATGCTTTAAAAATAACATTTTGTAAATAAAATGATTTACATTTTTAAAAGATAATGAAGTTTGTAATTTTTCATTGAAAGTGAACATAGACAGTTAAAAAATTGCATGGCATAGTCAAAAGACTAGAGTGAAGAGAGGAAGTATTAAATGTCCATTAAAGATAGCAATAAATCACTGGGTGGTTTTTTTTCTCAAAGTATTTTTGCACTTTTTTGTATTCAAATTTTCTCAACCTTAAGCTTTAGTGTTTTGTATTCAACCTTAGTTCTTTATATGACCGGCCCATTGCATTTAACAGCTCAATATGCCAACAGTATCATGGGTGTTTTTGTAGCATTTAATTATGCCCTCCATTTATTAGGTGGATACTGGGGAGGGCGATTTTTATCTTATCGCGCTTTATTTTGTGTGGGGATGTTAGCGCAAATAATAGGTTGTTTGTTACTTGCCTTTGTTGATTTAAATTATTTGTATTATGGACTGGCTGCTTTTTTGACAGGTTCTGGATTAAATGTAACTTGCCTAAATTGCATGTTAACTCAGCGATTTAAGCCAGAAGATATAAGACGCGAAAGTGCCTTTCTTTATAATTATGCCGGTATGAATATCGGTTTTTTTGCAGGCTTTAGTTTAAGTGGCTATTTTCAATTGCTTCACAACTATCACCGTTTATTTCTGTTAAGTAGTATTGGTAATTTGGCTGCTTTGCTAATCTGTTTATATTACTGGCATGCTTTGGCAGATAAATATAGTCTTTACGCCCAATTTGATAAGCGTCAACAAATTCGTTCTTCTTTGAAAGGCTTATTAATGGTCATTTGTCTTCCTTTTATTTTAAGTCCTTTACTGCATTTTGCAGACTTAGCTAATAAGTTAGTACTTTTTACTGGGATTACTATGGTTGGCGTTATTTACTTATTAGCATTTAAGCAATCTGAACAAGAAGCTCGAGAAAAGATATTTGCCTTTGGCATATTAATGATAATAGGTATTGTATTTTGGATGCTTTATCAAATTGGGCCAATGGGATTAACTCATTTTATTGCCCATAATGTGCAACGTCATTGGTTAATGTTAACTATTCCACCTCAATGGTTTCAAAATATTAATACCATTTGTATTGTTTTAGGTGGCCCTTTATTAAGTATATTATTTAACCGCATGCGAGCACGCGGGATTTATATTAATATTCCAATGCAATTTGCTTTCGCATTGCTTTTAATTGGTGTTGCCTTTGCTATTTTACCTATAGGTATTGCTAATGCCAATGAAAAAGGATTAGTAGGGCCAGAATGGATAGTAATGAGTTTTATATTACAAAGCGCAGGTGAGTTACTTATTTCACCTATTGGTTATGCTATGGTCGGTGCTTTAGCGCCAAACTCATTGCAAGGGGTTATGATGGGTATCTGGATGCTTTCTACTGGTGTAGGTGCAACCTTATCGAGTTATAGTTCTAATTGGATGACAGTAGGCCATAATACTGTTAACCCTATTGTAACAAATGCTGGTTATAGCCATGTCTTTTTAATTCTAGGCTGTATAGCAATTGCAGCGAGTATATCTTTATGCCTTTTATCTCCTATTGTAAAAAGATGGATGAATGACAAAAAACAAGTTGTCAAAGATGAAGTTTCTTTAATTGCTGCTTAGTTTAGTTAGAGTTTTAATTGAGTCGTTTATTTAGTTCAATAAAGACGATGGAATTAGAGTGGTGTGACAATCTACCCTATTCCATCAGGACTGATAGTTTTTATTGTTTACCTGATACACAATTAGATCTTGAAGAAGCTTATATTGTTGGCAATAAACTTATAACGCGTTGGCAACAACTTGTAGCAAATCAAGAAAGTCACTTCACTCTAGCTGATACTCAGTTTCAGACAGGTTTAACATTCTTATTAAGTTGGCAATATTGGCTAAAATATGCGCCAGATACAGCAGCGCTTTATTATATCTGTTGTGAACCTCTACCTTTAAAAAAAACGGATTTAGCAAGAATCTTAAATAAATTTCCAAAGTTAGAACCACAAGCAGCTTTATTGTTAGAGCAATATCCTATTTTAGTACCTGGCTTTCATTATTTAAGCTTTGAACAAGGTAGAATTAATTTGATTTTAATGTTAGGTGATTTGGACTCTTGTTTTCAGGAATTAATTATTTGTGGTGAAAATAGTTTGGAATATAAATTGCGGCATTTTAGTATCGATGCCTGGTTTCTTAAGGAAACTAATCTTAGGAATTGGGCAAAAGAGCATGAATTTTTTACTACAATAGCGCTCTTATCTACCTCGAGAACTACTTTAACTGGTGTAGGTGTGCAAAAAACGACCCAGGCTTTTTTGCAAAACGTGGGTTTTAAAATCAAGAAAAATAATAGTTTAATTTCTAGCAAGCAAATTTTAAATGCGCAATTAGATAAACCGCTTAAGCCTATTAAAATAAAACAAACACCCTGGTATATGCCATCTTCAAAAACTCAAAAAATACCTAAAGCGATCGTAATTGGCGGTGGGTTAGCGGGATGTACTATTGCTTATTTTTTGGCTAATAAGGGGTGTGAAGTTTTTTTACTTGATGATCAAAAAGAGTTAGCAAGTGGCGCATCCGGTAATACACAAGCTATTTTATATCCCCAGTTTTCAGCTTTTCAATCTCCTATAGCCCGTTTTACGTTAACTGCTTATTTATACGCTCATTCTTTTTATAAAAAAGCCTTGTTATCTAATTTTATTGGTGAATTAAATGGTATTCTACAACTTGCTCATAATAGCCGAGAGCAAAAAGTATTAAAGAAAATCCATACTCATTTGTTTGCTCATTATCCTGAGTTAGGACAGTTAATTTCGGCAAAAGAAGCAAGTTTATATGCCAATTTAGAGATCTTTTATGATGCTTTATTTTTGCCGCTATCGGGTTGGATAAATTGTAAAGAGCTTTGTAAAGTTTTAGTTGCCGATTCACAAATACATCATATTGCTAATTATGAAATTAATACTTTATATTACGATAATAAGACCTGGTTTTGTAATGGATTTTCTGCCGATGTGGTGATACTTGCTAATGGTTATCAAGCCAATCAATTTTATGAATCTTCTTTTTTGCCACTAACACCTACCAGTGGGCAGGTAACATTTATTAAAACACATGCTGAATTAGCAAAACTAGCCATTCCTATTTGCGGTCAAGGTCATATTTTACCTAATTTTAATAATGAACACGCTATTGGTGCTACTTATCATCCTAATAAAACAAGTTTAGAGAATAGGCAAGCTGAGGATGAAAAAAATTTAGCTAAATTAAATGTTTTAATGCCTAACTTGAAAGGACCTAAAACCGTAGTTGGCCACTGGATGGGCGTACGTGCCACAACACCAGATTACTTTCCAATTGTAGGGCCGCTACCTAATGAGCCTGTTTTTAAGGAACTCTTTTCTCCTCTAGCTAAAGATCCAAAGCGGTGGTTACCTATCATCGGTGGTTATTATCATGGTCTATATGTGTTTGCAGGTTTCGGCTCTCGAGGTTTAACAACGATACCCCTCTGTGCCGATTGGTTAAGTGCCTTAATTACTAAGCAACCTTTTGCTTTGCCATCTTCATTTATTCGTTTTTTATCGCCCGCTCGTTTTCTTCTTAAAGAAATGATTAAACAAAAGCCAGCATCACGTAATAAATGTTAACGTCATGTAAATTAATCAAAAAATTTCTCTTTTATATTGCCTTACCTAAATATAGTTTGTCTATAGTTATAACTGTCAGGTTGTAGAAGATATAAGAGAAAATGCTTAGCTTAACGTTTATGGGCTATAGTACCTATACTCAGTGTTCTATACTTTAGCAATAGGATATAAAAGGAGTTTATTATGAAAGTATGGACATTGGCGCAATATCTTGAGCAATTACGGGAAGGCCAATTAAAACCTAGTAGGCCTTTTTCTACAGAAGAAGATGAGCTTATAGAGATGGGTCCTTTAGCCAAAAAGATAACTATCCCGCCAATGGAGATTAACTTTCCTATTCAGTTAAAATACATAGAAATAACTTATCAATTATTAAAACCTGTGCTCGATGAACTAGTTAATAATGAGGCATTTTCCTGGCGTTATCATTACGGATTTTTTTCAGCTAAGGAAGTAGCTAAAGGATATTTATGGGAAGCAGTAAAGAAAGCACTTTTTAAAGTTCCTCTTCTAAGAGAGCAGGATGTAGAAATGCAAGAATTTCTCTTTCATACTTGCGAGACACTTAGTAATGGTCTTGAAATTAATAAGGCTGTAAACCTCATCAATTATGCACACCTGCATAATCAATTTAAACTGATGGTTTCTTCTTTAAATTTACTACGGCCAACTAAAAAGGAATTAATAGCGTATTATAAACAAGAGAACTGTCGAAATATGGCTTATCAGGCTAGCCTTTTTTCCAAAAAAGAGTTTGAGCAGGCCTTAGCAGAGCAGCTTCAAATTGCTTACAATCAAATTGTGAACGTAATACAAAATGATAGGAATAAACAGACTAGAAGATTTTCTATAACAAGGGAAGATAACTTTATTGAATTATTGCGTTTATTTACAATTTTATTTAAAGACTTATGCAGTTTAGATTTAACCTCTCTAAATAAGGAAGTGATGCAAACTGTAAAACAATATTCTCCATTTTTAAGGCATAGTATTAAAGACGAGGAGAGTGATTCTAAATTAGAAATGAGAGAGCTTATCATGTTAATTGAATCCTTAATTCAAAAAGAAGCTAATAAGAGCTGCCCTATGGGAATACAGTTTACACTTGTTAATAATGTAAATCGTAATTCTTTATAATTTAATTATAAATTGGGAACAGTTTATTTAACAACTTAGAGATGAATTTTATCTTAAATTAGCTTTGTTTTATTTTCCTTAATGAACTTGCTAATTTAAATTGAGATAGGTAATCTTCAGCCTCATTCCTAAAGTTTAATTTAGAGGTCAAGCCATGGACAGTATTGAAATTTTTCAAATAGATGCATTTACCGATAAAATATTCCATGGTAATCCTGCCGCCGTATGTCTTCTAGATAATTGGCTTAACGATGAATTAATGCAGGCTATAGCTTCTGAAAATAATCTTTCTGAGACTGCTTTTATTATTGAGAATAATTCTGGCCTCTATATACGTTGGTTTACTCCTAAAGGTGAAATTAGTTTATGTGGCCATGCCACTTTAGCGGCAGGATTTGTATTATTTGAATTAGGTAAAACGTCTAAAGATACAATCGAGTTTTCTAGTTTGAGTGGCCCTATTAGTGTAAGTAAGCAGGGCAATCTCTATACATTAGATTTTCCGCGTCTAAGTTACCAAAAATGTAAGTTTTCAGAATTATTAGACTCCGTAGTTGATCAACCCATATTAGAACTATATGAAAGCGAACTCGATTATTTAGCAATCTTGGGCGAAGAAGAGCAGGTTATTCAAGCACAAGTTAATATAAATCTGTTAGCAAATTTGCCTAAACGTGGATTAATTTTGTCGAGTACAAGTAGTGAAGCTGATTTTTACTCCCGTTGTTTCTATCCCAAACATAATATTGCTGAAGATCCGGTTACAGGTTCAGCACATTGTGTCTTAGCACCCTATTGGTCTAAACGCTTGGATAAAACCCAATTACATGCAATACAAGGTTTAGAGCGAAAGGGAGATATTTTTTGTGATGTACAAGATAATCGCGTTTATATGTCTGGATATTGTAGGTGGTATTCAAAAGGCCAACTTGTAATCTAAGCTAGACTTCTTCGGAAACTCTACTATAGAGGCGCATTGCTTCGTTGATACGGTGCTCGAATCCTCATGTACTCAGTGTACATTCCGGTTCTGCGCGCCGTGTCTTCTCGCACTGTACTCTCTGTAGCGAGTTTCCGAAGAAGTCTAATGCATTGCTTAATTATTTTCCCATTTAAGGTAAAATGAAGCAACATGGCCTACTAAAGGCGGTTTAGTAAAAATATACTGATTTAAATAGCCCAGACCAACAGTCAAAGTCTTAGAAGCCTTGTGATCAACCCCAATAAAGAAACGATTTTGATCAATAGTATTACTAGTAATCCAGGTTGGCCTGTTTAAGTTTATAAAAAATTCATCAAACCAGACCCAACTTAAAGACTTATAAAAAGGTTGTTCTATTGTCAAGCGGGTACGTAGACGATAATTTAAGTCTGAAAACTGTTCTCGCTTACGCTCTTCAAGCCTCGTTCGCCATTGTAAATCGGATTGCTGAATTTTGTCGGATAGGACCATCTGTTGCCAAACTCTAAATTCTCTTCGATTAGGTATCTCATCTGATAATGAACCAATAATCAGTGACGTTGTTCCTATCCATAAGGCTAGCGTAGGCCTAACAAGATAGCCTAATCCTACGTTATTTAATGCTTGATCTAGCTTATTTGGCGCATCTTGAATGCGTAATTGTGGCTCTAGATAGAATCGATAGTTATTATGCTTAATATTAATAGTCACCGTATTCCAAATTTTTGCCACTTCAGTTTGAGCAGTAAAAGAGGTAAGAGGTAAAAGCCAAGCAGCACAAGCTAGCAAAAATCCTTTTTTCATTATTAGTAGATATTAAGCAATCCAGTTAACCTCTAATTCTGAATAAGTTTGATTTCTTATGCAAGAGAATAAGCTTTGCTAAAAAGTTAGCATGATTTAAAAAATTAGACTAAGCTAAATAAGCTGAAGTCTATACTTTAGCTTTTATTAATTTTTTAATGAGGACTAAAATGAAAGCATGGAATAGCGTAATTTTTATGAAAACTAATAAGCCTTGGTCTGAAATAAATGCTATGGCAAAGTGGGATGGTGTAGAAAATATGTGGTCTACTATGGGTGATTGGGATTGGTGTATTAAACTTAATCAAGAATCTTCTACACCTGAAAAAACTGAAGCATTTGTTGCACGTATGCGTGAGCAACAATGGGCTACTGAGACTAAAACAAGTTGGTGGAAAGAAGTCTCGCCTAAATAGTAAGCATTCGAGATAAGAGGCATTTTATGCCTCTTATTCATTCAAGTAATAGGCTGCTCCCTTTACCTAAATTGAAATACGTTAGTTTAAATTCCAAGGCTTATCTCTACCTAATGTTTACTTTTCTGAAAGTTAAACCACAACAACTTGAAGTTGCTATCGGCTTAATGTCATGATAAAAAGTTCATTCACTGACTAAAAAGGAACTAGGTAATGATTAGTTCAAAAGGACGGGTCTTTCGTGAATTGGTCGCAAAACAGCCTCCACTACAAATTGTAGGAACAATTAATGCCTATTGCGCCATGCTTGCTGAGCAGGCGGGATGTCAGGCGATTTATCTCTCGGGCGCAGGTGTTGCTAATGCTTCTTATGGCCTACCTGATTTAGGTATGACAAATTTAACTGATGTTTTAGAAGATGTACGACGCATTGTTCAAGCATCCTCTTTACCTTTATTAGTTGATGTTGATACAGGCTGGGGACATGCTTTTAATATCGCGCGTACTGTAAAACTTATGGAAAGTGCAGGTGTTGCAGCAATCCACATTGAAGATCAAGTTCTTGCTAAACGTTGCGGACATAGGCCTAATAAAGAAGTTGTTTCAAAAACTGAGATGGGTAATCGAGTTAAGGCTGCAGTCGACGCGCGTGTAGATGAAAATTTTGTTATTATGGCTAGAACAGACGCCTGCGCTATGGAAGGCTTAAGTGCTGCAATTGAAAGAGCACAGTCTTATGTTGAAATGGGTGCGGATATGATTTTTGCTGAAGCGATTACATCTTTAGCTGATTATCGGCAATTTACGCAAGCTGTTAATGTGCCGATTTTAGCAAATATTACTGAATTTGGTAAAACGCCTATGTTTACTTCAGAAGAGTTAGCTGAAGTAGGTGTAAAATTAATCCTTTATCCTTTAAGTGCCTTTCGCGCTATGTCTAAAGCTGCTTTGACAGTTTACAAAACAATATTAAGTCAAGGTACACAGGTAAAATTGTTAAAAGAAATGCAAACAAGAGAAGAGCTCTATGAAGTCTTAGGTTACCATAATTACGAGAGGCAATTAGATCAATTAATGGAGGAACAAGATGGTTAATAATACAGCAGGATTGGCCGGGGTCATTGTTGGACAATCAGCTATTGCCACTGTAGGGCAAGAAGGAAGTGGCCTTAATTATCGTGGTTATTCCATTGATGAGCTAGCCGAGAAAGCTTCCTTTGAAGAAGTAGCATACTTACTCCATTATGGTCGCCTGCCCACTCAAAATGAATTGAATACCTATATAGAAAAGCTTATTGGCTTAAGACATATACCAAGTATTTTGATAAATGTACTAAAGCTTATTCCAAAGCAGGCTCATCCTATGGATGTGCTACGTACTGCCTGTTCAGTATTAGGTACTTTAGAGCCAGAACATGATTTTTCTCAACAATACGATATTGCTGATAGATTACTTGCCTTGTTTCCTGGCATTATGTGTTTTTGGTATATCTATCATTTTTATGGTAAAGAAATTAGTGGTTTAAGTGAGGAAAAAACAATTGGGGGACATTTTCTTTCATTATTACATGGTCGGACACCAACAGATCTTGAGCGACAAATGATGAATGTTTCCTTAATCTTATATGCTGAACATGAATTTAACGCTTCTACTTTTGCAGCCAGAGTGACTGCGGCTACCTTGGCTGATTTTTATTCTGCAATTACTTCAGCTATAGGAACACTACGCGGACCTTTACATGGTGGAGCCAATGAGGCTGCTATGGAGCTATTAGAACAATTTAGATCGCCTGATGATGCTGAAGAAAAATTAATGCTCATGTTAGCTAATAAAGCAAAAATCATGGGTTTTGGACACCGGGTTTATAAAAATTCTGATCCACGCTCTGATATCATTAAAGCTTGGTCAAAAAAACTAGCGCAAGCTAAAAACGATACTTTGTTGTTTGAGGTTTCAGAGCGCGTTGAATCCGTTATGCGTCGTGAAAAGAAATTATTTCCTAATTTAGATTTTTATAGCGCTTCTGCTTACCATTATGGTGATATTCCGACTCCTCTGTTTACACCTATTTTTGTGATGTCGCGAATTACAGGTTGGGCGGCCCACGTTTTTGAACAGCGAGCAGATAATCGTTTGATTAGACCCAGTTCAGAATACACAGGTCCCGCTCCCCGTCCTTTTGTAGCTATTAAGGATAGAGAATAAATGAATACATATGTTGAAGATAATATTAAACCCGATTATGACAAGGTTATCGTAGATATCGTTGATTATGTTTTAAATTATAAGATTGAAAGTATTGCTGCTTATGAAACAGCCCGTTTTTGCTTAATGGATACTTTAGGATGCGGTATATTAGCCCTTAATTTTCCTGAATGTACTAAACTATTAGGGCCTATTGTCCCTGGTGCAGATTTACCAGGTGGAGCTCGAGTTCCAGGTACCCAATATGAGCTTGATCCTGTTCAAGCGGCTTTTAATATTGGTGCTATGGTTAGGTGGCTTGATTTTAATGATACTTGGCTAGCAGCAGAATGGGGACATCCTTCAGATAATTTAGGTGCTATTCTTGCTGTTGCTGATTATGTAAGTCGTCAAGCTCAACGGGAAGGTCAGTCAGGTCTTACTATGTATGACGTGCTTACTGCGATGATTAAAGCACATGAGATTCAAGGTTGTTTAGCACTTGAGAATAGTTTTAATCGAGTTGGCCTTGATCATGTTATTTTAGTTAAGGTTGCTAGTACAGCTGTTGCAAGTTGGTTGTTAGGATGTGATCGAGACATGATGTTAAGTGCTCTATCACAAGTCTTTGTAGATGGCCAAAGCTTAAGAACCTATAGACACGCTCCAAATGCTGGCTCCCGAAAATCTTGGGCTGCTGGCGATGCTACCTCACGAGCGGTTAGGCTGGCATTGATAGCAAAGCAAAAGGAAATGGGTTATCCAAGCGCACTAACAGCTCCTAAGTGGGGTTTTTATGATGCGTTGTTTAAGCAGAATGAATTTAAATTCCAAAGGCCCTATGGTAGTTATGTAATGGAAAATGTCTTATTTAAACTATCCTATCCTGCTGAGTTTCATGCGCAAACGGCAGTTGAGTGTGCTGTTAAGCTACATTCACTGGTGAAGGGCAAATTAGATAGCGTTGCGCGCATTGAAATAATTACTCATGAATCAGCAATCAGAATTATTAGTAAACAAGGCGAGCTACATAATCCTGCTGATAGAGATCATTGTCTTCAATATATGATAGCTATAGGATTAATCTATGGCGATTTAAGAGCTGAACATTATGAGGATTCTACAGCTGCTGATCCTCGTATTGACGCGTTACGGGCAAAAATGGTTGTGACCGAGAATCAGCAATTTTCCAAGGATTATCATGACCCAGAGAAACGTTCAATTGCTAATAGCCTAAAAATAATTTTTACAGACGGTAGTGAAACAGATCTGATTACAAATGAATATCCCATTGGCCATAAGCGTCGGCGGCAAGAAGGTGTTCCTGTTTTATTAGAGAAATTTGAGCGCAATCTTAAGAGCCGTTTCAATCAAGAAAAATATAATCAAATTGCGCAAGTTATGAATGATACTAATGTGTTGAGTGCACTAAATGTTATTGATTTTATGGCTTTATGGCAAGCGTAATATAATTATCTAAAGCGAGGAAGATCTTTTAGTTTTATAATTAAACCAGAAGGTCCACAGCTTAACACCAAGCGTTTATAGTTTTAAGAACCTTGAATTTTATGCAATTATTTTATTTATAAGTCTTAAATGGTTTGGATAGCAGTTGCACCAGGTTTTTCAATTAGAAAATAAAGGAGTGGAAAAGATCATTTCTCTTAAAACTATTATGATAAATATGAAGGTAGTTGCTCTCTTTTAATCTGGCCAGGCTGTTTACCATCATTATTAAATAATTGCTCAATATCTTTTAATTGAGTGTTATTATATCGTTCATAGCTAGCCTTAAGCTCTCTAATTTTATCACCTAAGGTTCCTTGCATCAAAATAACTTTTTCTGCAGCCATTATTGATATCTCTTCTTTAGTCTCTAAAGCGGAAAGTAACCTGGTAACTATTTCTAATTGTTTTTTAGATTGGCCAAAAAACTGATAGACTTTTCCTTCCTTTGAAGCCTGATCCTTATAATCTTGTAGCAATATATGTAGCACTTTTTTAGGATTACGTTGGTTTAAAAAATCGATTAAATCGTTAACTGAAGTAAACGGTTTTTTAGCGTTATCTAGTGTACTATGTAAATTTCGACCGGGTTCTTTCTCTAAAGCACTATGAATAGCTGTAAATAGTTTACCATCCAGTAGTATTTTTCTATCTGATGAATTAATAAATGTAAATGATTCAGGTTGCGTTAAAGCGTTAATTAACTGTTGGGCGGCATGTTTTTTTTGCTCTTTAGTAAATTGAAAAGGTAATATAACCTCATCTTGAGCATCACGTAATTGCATGTAATTTTCGATTACTCTAATTAAGAAATCCCTAGAATTGAGAATTTGCTCAGTTCTCTGAACATTACTTGGGTTGTTTAACTGTGCTACTTCCTTCTTTGCTAAATGAATTAAATCGCGAAAATTAGGGGCAGGGGAGAAGCGATGTTGTGTGGCAAAAGCGACTTGGTTTTCAAAAGCCTGCACCATGACTTTAGCCCGCTCAGCTGGTAACCCTTCACTCACTAAAATGTTTACCATTTCCTGTGTAGGATAGGGGGTTAGCGTGGTAGTAATTAAACGTCTTGACAATGCCGTGCTCGCGGCACGCCTACCGGCCATTGTGGTTGGATTTTGGGTGCCAAAAACCATAAAACCAGGTTTTTCGGGTCGTTTGCCTTCGGGCGTTTTGCCCATCAATAAGCTATTGAGTAATTGCTCCATCATAGGTGAGCTATTGATTTCTTCTAAAATGACTTTGGCGCCTTCATGAAAGGCTTGTAGTAAGCGCGATTTTTTTTCAGCGAACGGCAAGCTCGGCGCAATGACATAAAAGGGTTTTTCTTTGGGAGCGCTGTTAACATTATGGACTTCCTGATAACCGCGTGCAGCCAAAAGCATTTGTAGGAGCTCACTTTTACCAATACCAGGCTCGCCTTCAATAATAATGCCGCCCAGTCCGCCATAGGCTTGGTCTTCATTAAACGACTTTTTTTTCTCAACGCGCAGTTCACATAAATCGAGTAAGTCTTCCAGTTGTTTAACAATAGCTCGTCGAGAGTGGGTAATAGTAAACTCGTTTTTTCCATATCGTTGTGTCGAAGTGTCTAATGATTCAGGAAACAAGTGGGCTGGAAACTGCTTAGCAAATTCAACACGCCGTGTCGTAGGAACTAATGGATAGGCCACCTCATGAATGACCTGCTCTGTCAGTACTTTGATGTCAGCATGGGGGTTTTTGGTATATTGCGACATCACCAAAAGCGCCATCATTTGCAACTCACGTGGGGTAATTAAAATATCGGTGGTTGATAAGGTGCATAAGTAGCCATAGACCTTAAGGATAGATTGACTAATTTCTTCTTGCTGCGTTGGCGTAATCCCAATGTTTGCAAAAACGGGTTTTAAAATTTTTTCATATAAAACAGCGGGTGGCAGTGGACTAAACGCAATGGCATTACCATGGCGTTTAAAGAAGGGTGCTAACTGTCTTTCATCGCCATAAGTTAATGGGTTACCGGCAAAAATAACTTGATGCTCAGACGACAGCTCATATAAAACCCCATTAATTAATAGGGTCGGTGGGCTATTAAATAATCCTTCAAATTCACTAAATTGCTTTTGACTTAAATTGGCTTCATCTAAAAAGAGAATTTTCTTACCTGGTTTTTTACTGCGTGCCCAATCTTCAATACGGGCTTCACCAATCAACAGTTCGCCTTCATCTTTTTCTAAAAGTTCACGCTCCACAAACGTCGATTTACCCACGCCGGACAGGCCCGTTAAAAAGACGAAGGGGGAGTGTGCAAGTATCGCATTAATCTCATTGCGTCTGGCTTGCGTAAATGCTTTGGCTTCTGCCTCACTTGTTTTTGGATTAAACGCCGGGAGTTTTTGGCGATTAAGAGGCAAGTCATAGAGCCCCAGCCAGGCGTTATCACTGTTTTTTTGAGTCGGATGTAGGCGTAAATAGCGAAGGCGTGCGTTTAACTGACTTAAGGATTCTTGCTCAAGGTAGGGCGCTAACTTGGCTTCAATGTTTTCTTCTAACGTGCCTAATTGGACTCGTTTTTCCTCTACAGTAACATCATGACGTTGTGGATTGGCAAAGTGAAAATCATCGGTTTTATCAGTGATTAAGACAAGTTGGCCTGCTGGCTCTTGGTGGTTTAAGCGTTTGATAAGCAGCGGCGCGAGCGCATCACGGAGTTCAGCAGAAAACCTGCCTTTTAAAATGACTTTTTTCTTGGCATCTAAGGCTTGCAATAAGGCTTTATTTTCACCCTTAAATTCAAAACGTAACTCTTCTTTCTTAAATTCACCCGATAGCCGATAAAGCAAATCAGACGGCTTGCACTCGGAAACGTCAATGACGGTCCAACCTTTTTCTTTCGTCACCATCGCTACGGTCGTATCTAATTCAGAGCTCACCAAGACTTGAGTGGTAGCGATTTGACGCGTCCAATTAGGTAATGAATGTGGCTCTGTCCGCAATGAGGCGAGTGCAGGTGGTAAATGAACGCCTGGCGCGCAGCAGACAGTGAGCTTCACTTGATGAGTTTGGCAAGTACTTAATAGCCTTGCCCACTCATGTTCACTTAAAGCCCGGGTGAGATTCACGGTAAGCGTGCTCCCTTTTGCCGCTTCAATAAGCCCTGGGACATGCTTAATGGCTGTGCCATTTAAGTGATAACGACTTAAGAAGTCGCTGTATAAGGTTGGGTTTAAAACAGCGGTGTCTGCCTTTCCATCGAGGTCAGGTTTAAAGGTCACGTCTTGTTGTAGGGATTCCCAATTATAGCCCTTACGCTTAGTCAGCTTGATGTCGTTAGGAAATGTTAGGCGCGGTCCTGGCGTTTGAATAGCGCCTCGTAGATAGGCGCTTTGCCAGAATCGGACAAATGAGTCATCTTGCCAGGGGGCATTGTGAAGCTCAATGGCCTTGCCATGGTCCAGCGCTTTAGCTAATTCACCCTTTTGAAAGGTTAATTGATCACCGTCTAAAACCCAGTGCCCTAATAGTTGATTTTCCCAATCCGGTGCTTGATAGAGGTTAATAATATAAGAATTGTTCTGGGTCTGCTCTATAGTCATGTCCTGAACAGGCAATTCAGGCACGCCAGCAACTAAAGGGGCTCGATGAATTGGACAGGTTTCTACAACATCAAAACGGGAATAAAAATCAGAGCCTTGATAACAATCAGGCTTTTGGGTATTGATAACGCCTATTACCAAGGCATCTTCAGCAGGCAATGGGATGCCATCGACTTTACGTGTTTCATCTAACAAACTATTAAAGCGAACGAGGTCACTGGCTGAGAAGCGGTCATAATTAACTAAGATAACCGGCGCTTTACCTTGATTGGCTTTTAAAAAATCATAGAATCGCCCACCGGGACCTTTCCGTAGCTGGCCGGTCTGGGTTTTATCGTCATACGCCACAAACGGCGAGGCACACAGTAAGTCATCTGGGTGTTCAATGCGAAAGACAGGACGACTTTTCCTTTGGCAGTGGTGTTCTAAGGCATAATTTAAAGCCTCGACTTCTTCAGATGAGCTTACTTTAATTAAACGTTTCTTATGAACTGCCGGTTGCACACAAGTTAGGCAATAGCTTTTGAGGTTTTCTGTCACACTTTTCGGTGCTTTCCAGGTGGTAAATGCTTTTTCATAATCTCTCAGAAGGAAATTAGGATGATGGATGATGTCTGCCAAATTGACAGTTGTTTCTCGTTTAGTGGTATTGTCTTTATCTAAAATCACCTTTTTCAAAGGTTTAACAAGCAGTAGATAAGTTAAGATTTCGCGTCGCTGTATTTCCGTTAAGTGGGCAATACTATGCTGTAAAGCAGAGATAGGGTCAGGTATTTTGGCGATAAATTGCTGTAGCAGTGTTTGCGTGAAAGTATTGAGCTTAGCCTCTCTTAATCCAATGACCCAGGCAGGAATGCCTTCATTATCACGCAACAAGAGTCCTTCTAAGGCGGGAATGGACAGATCTTTCACTGGTGTTAATTGCTCTAATAGTAGTTTAAGATTAGCGCAATCAACTAAAGTTAATAAACCGCCTTCTTCCAAAAAAGCCTGTGGATCGTTGATTTTTGGTTTTATTGGCGCAATTAATGTCTCAACTGAAACCAATTTGCCCAAAGCCTGATGAATAATCGACGCGAGCTCATTATGTTTGACTTTACGAGCACCTCCAACAAAATTAGGATCATAGACAATCCAATCGTTACTATCAGGTTCAGGCTTAATCGCAATCGCATGCCAAGGATTAGTCAAAATAGCAGATTCTTGCAATTTTGCTAGGAAATTAGCTAGGTTATCCCCTAGATAGTGCTGGCTAAGAAATGAAAGGCGACTTGTTTGATATTTTTTTACATAGTTTAACAATTTACTGAAATCTTGTTTAAGTGAATCTGTTAGGGATTCACTTTTTCCATCCCAGTTAGCAATTCGGTCAATAAATTTATTCCATGTCTGTACATTATTAGTTTTTTTAAAGAAGTGAGACAGCGCATCACAAATACCATCTTGAATTTTGGGTATCTGCTCTAAATGTTGATTTGTTAGTGATAAATATTGCGATAACTTCTCAATAATCATGCCTTGATTTTTTGTTTGATTGAGGCCACGAAATTGGAATTCAAAATCATCAGAAGGGGGGATAAACTCTCTATGATCAGCTGGATTATGAGATCTATCTCTTGCAATAGATTCTTGTTTAGGGGAAGCATCTTGACTGGTAGGTACTTTTTCATCGTTGTTTCTAGTATTATCCTGTTTGGTTAAATTACCAGAACGTGTTTTAGCAACATCTGATTTCTTTTCAAGGCCTGTAACTTCTATATGGCTTAGTAAATCTTTTAACTCTTCATCAATTAACTTGTCGTTAATATTAGAGCCCCATAAATGAATTTTTTTGAGATTAGGTGCAGCTTTCAATAATGCTTTTAAATTATCTACACTAATTGTCGTGATTGCTAAATTAATTTCCCTTAAGTGCATAAGGCTATTGGGTAATATCTTAATTGGGTTTAATAGCGCCTCGCCACGACTTATATCAAGCGTAGTAAGTTTAGGTGAAGCTTTCAATAACATTAATAAATTACTTGGACTAACAAAACTTTGGCTTAAGTTTAATTCTGTTAAATTTGGTAAGCTATTTGCCAGAAGGTCAAATTGCCCTTGCAAAAGAGAACAAGATTCTAATTTAAGGGTATTAAGGTTAGGTGTTGCTTTAAGCCAGGTCTGTAAGGCTGAAGCGGAGAAGTTGATGTCTGAGCAAGTTATATTTTCTAATTGTTGTAGACCTTTTTCTGCAAGCGTCAAATTATCAATTAACTTGCAACTGCTATTGCCATAAAGTGTAATTGTTTTAAGATTTGGTGCTGCAGCTAATAAGAATTGGATAGTGCTATTGTTACCAGGTATTAAACTAAGCTTTTCTAATCTCTTAAGACTTAATTCTGGAAGGTTAAGTTCAAAAGAACCTATAGAAGAAACAACTGCTAAATCTAATTCTTTAATATGTGGGGCGGCTTTTAACAAATTTGCTAGGTTAGTGGCTGTAAGATAACTAGGTGATAATTCTAATCTCTCTAAGTGTGCTAAAGTTCCTTGAGTAAGAGAGAGCTCACCTGCTAAATAAGTACTACTTAAAACCAATTTTTTAAGGTTAACAGCTGTAGTAAGTATACTTTGCAAATTATCAGCAACAGTCTTGTTAAAACTGAAATCAAGTATTTCAAGAGTAGAAAAGTTTTGTTGGCTAATTTTTCCACTACTTAGTAAGGTTGGGCAATTTGATAAATTTAATTCCCTTAAGTTAGGTGAAGCTAAGATCAAAGCTTGTAAACTTAGTGTATGAATGTGGCTTCCACTTAGTGTAATCACCTCTAAATAAGCTAAGCTGTTTTCAGCTAGTTGTATCACTTCTGATAAATTTTCACAGTTAGCAAGATTGAGTTTTTTAAGTCTAGGTGAAGAAGTAAGAATTGTTTGTACGTTTGTACTTGAAATATTGCTTGAAGAAGCACTCAATTCTTCCATTTGAGTTAGAGATGAAGCTACTTTCAACAAGTCAGCTAAGTTAATGCAATCATTTAAATTTAATTTTTTTAAATTAGGTGCAGCAAGTAATAATTCTGATAAAGTGGCTACTGAAATGTCAGTATTAGAAAGATCAATCTCATTTAAATAGCTAAGACTCTCTTTTTCAAGCTCTAAATGACTAGTATTGTCTATTTCTCTAATATTCTTAATAGTAAGTTTTTTAAGTTGAGATGCCGATTTAAGAAATAAATTAAGCGTTAATATATCTAATTTACTCGCGTTTACAACGAGCTCTTCTAGATAATGAGTGTTTAATCTAATTTCACTTTTATCTATAACACTGGTCCCAATAAAGCAAATTTTTTTAACAGGCGCATCAGTAAACAATTTCTGTAAAATAACGCCTGAGATAATACAACGATCTATCTTAAACTCTTCCAAAAAAGGAGGTATCTGTATATTGTTAGGAATATAGAAGCCTTCTAAATGAAGCCTTTTAATGTTGCGCGTTGCATCCATTAATAAGGCGAAATTCTTAAAGATGAAATCAGTCTCTTTGACGGTAATTTGGAAGCTTAATTCTTCCAAATTTTTAAGATTTTCTAAGTCATCTGGTAATAAACTTTCTTTAGCCAAGGCAGTTGAGTCAGCTATCTCTAACATTTTTAAGTTCGAGGCTCTCTTAAGGAGTGCTTTTATATTGCCCATTGTCATCGTGCTTAAAATCAGACTTTCAAGCCTAGTTAGGCTATCTTCTCCTAATATTAGATTACCTTTACTATCATCCTCACCTATAGCAATTTTTAGCCTACGAAGTTCAGTAGTCATTGTTAATAATGCTTGTAATTCTAAGGTAGGAATATTAAGGGATCTGCTTTCAATATCTGTTATTGTTCTAAAGTCATTTTGAGTTAATGTAAGGCCCTTCACAACAATTGCTTGTCCTTGTTTTATAAAACTAGTAAGAACCTTTTTAATCTCTCCCAAGTCAATTTTTTCATAATGTTTTATAATTTTTAGATCTGGGAACTGATTTTTTAATTTTTTACATGCTAAGTTTACGTCTTTAGAAAAAACATCATGTATAAGATGGGTAAAAGGAGAATTAGCCTGTAAGATTGCAATTACTTTGGCTTGTTCCTTCTCAGACAAGCTAATATAGTCACTGACTTTAAGGCCACGAGCTGATGTTAAATGACTTTTATTAAGTAAATAAGAAATCCAATAATTATCTAAAATAAGTGTATTTTCCTGATTGTATAGTTTATTATTTGCTCTAATTTCTTCGGGAAAGGCAGGAGTTATGGCATAACGTACACTTTCTTCTCTAAGTGAGGCTATATTATCTTTTGTTAGAGTAACAAGTTTACCGTTTTGCCATATTTCAATAGAAAAACCATTGTCGATGAGATGAGTAAGCTTTTCAATAACGGTCATGATTTTTTCTTCAGACCAATTGCGTGCACTCCAATCAGCAAGAATTAATTTTTTAGGTCGTTTTTGTTCAGTTGGAGAAATCCAATAGGGCTTCTGTTTTATAAGCTCGTTAACTTCTATATTGCCTGTAGGAGAATCTTGATAAACTTCCTTGATCAGCGTTTCAGAAAAGTAAAAACTTCTGTCTAAATCGGGCATGACAATAAAAATTTTATAAGTAATTATTAAATTTTAGCTCAAATTGTTGTTTATACTTATTACTTGTTCAAATTTTATTAAATGAAAAGACTAAGTTATCTCAAAACTTACGAGGTATACCCGCAATACTGATAATTTTAGTGGCTATCTCTTCTACAGAGAAGCGAGTAGTATTTAAGTAAGGGATATTTTCACGTTTATACATGCCTTCTACTTCTAAAACCTCTAAACGACATTGTTCAGCCGAAGCATAGCGGCTATTTGGCCTGCGTTCATTGCGTATTTGCTGTAGTCTTTCTGCATCGATAGTTAAGCCAAATAATTTATTTTTATAGGGACGTAGGCTTTCAGGCAGGCGAGAATAACTTGATTCATCCTCAGTAAAAGGGTAGTTTGCTGCAAGAATACCGAAATGCAAAGCCATATATAAACAACTGGGTGTTTTACCACAGCGTGATACGCCTATTAAAATAATATCGGCTTGATCATAGCCTTTTATTTTAACCCCATCATCATGTGCCAGCGCATAATCAACGGCGATAATTCGATGGGTATAAGCTTGTGAGAAACCATGGGCTCTTCCTACAGTATAAGATGACTTTTCACCTAATTCTTTTTCTAAAGGGCCAAGAAAGGTATTAAATAAATCTAATACACAAGCATTCGCTTGTTTAATAGCATTAGCTATATCAGGATTAATTAAAGTCATAAATACCAAAGGTTTTACACCTGTATTTTTAAAAACGAGATTAATTTGTTCAACAGCGGTCTGAGCTTTCGGTAAAGTATCAATATAGGGAGTAATATGCTTCTCAAAATCAATATTATTAAATTGGGTCAGTAAGCTATGCGCTAGGTTTTCAGCAGTAATTCCGGTTCCGTCTGAAATTATAAATGCATGACGTTTCATTAAAATTCCACAAATTTAAAAGGTTTAATCATAACAGGAAATGATGAATATTAAGCTATACCCAATAGATTCCAGTTCCAAATTTAGTATTGCTTGGCAACATACAGTTCTTCTGCTATGTTGAATAATAACATTCTTCCAAACTGTCATTTAAAGCAAGTATCAGCAGAAAATAGTTCTAAAATGCTTATGTACGTTTTACTGATCTTGGGTCTTAAGGTGTTTGGAAAATCTAATAGGGTAAGTTACTTAAATTAACTATGAAAGAAACCCTCTTAAATACTAAAAATTTATTAGCTATTGCAAATGAGATACAAGCTATTGCTCAAACAGGGTTGGCTTATTGTAATAATATTTATGATAGAGAGCGCTATAAACAATTAATGGCAGTATCAGCAAAATTATTTACTCTAAAAGATGAAGAGGCAAGCGCACTGAAAGTAAAGTTTTTAGCTGAATCCGGTTATGCTTCACCTAAGATTGATGTTAGGGCAGTGATTATTAAAGAGAATCAATTATTATTAGTGCAAGAAAAGCAAGATGGCAAATGGTCCTTGCCAGGTGGCTGGGCTGACATTAATTTATCACCTTCAGAATGTATTGTAAAAGAAGTGCAGGAAGAAACAGGGCTGCTTTGTAGAGCTACAAGGCTGTTAGCTTTATGGGATACAGCGCGGCATGATCATCCGCCACACTGGCCATACACTTATAAGTGTATCTTTGAGTGTGAAATACTTGGGGGTCAGTTTGCCAATGATCATGAAATTATTGATATTGGCTTTTTTAATCTCGATAAATTACCTCCTTTATCAATAAATAGAATTACAAAAAAGCAAATAGAGACAATAATTAAGTTATTAGAGGTAGAAATAGGCTATACAATTTTTGATTAAGTTAATTAAAGGTTGTAGGTTAAAAAATTATGGAACATGACAGATATCAGCATAATAAAACTTTATTTATTATTAGTATAATTAGCTTAGTTGCTGGTTTATCTTTATTTCTTTTTGCGCTTTTTATTTTACCTAATTTAATTTGGAAACTTAACTATAATGTGCCATCTTTCATTTATATTTGGAGTGAAGATCTTAAACAACATTATAATTTTACCGATGTAGGCGCCAATACTGTTGTTTTTTTAATTTTTTTCCTGCCAGCTATTTTGGCTACTCTTATTGCCTATCTAACCTCAAATTCTATTGAAAATGAATTATATGGTTTTACTACCACAGAAAGTGACCTTAGAAAAAAAGCTGTAAAAAACAGCAGCAGAGAAGGACTATTAGTTATTGTACAAATATTAATTTTTATAGTGCTTGTTATTAGCGGGGTATATACCTTACATTGGTTACTTTCTGTGCCTCCGCCAACTTAGTAGGAGTTACTCATGAATTTTTTTACTCGATATACTATCAGATCAATCAAAAAAAAGCTTAAGGCTTTGAAACATGATCGTTTACTCAATCCAACATCTGACGAGGCTATCGCAAAAGAAATTAGTCTGTATATAAATCTGGCGAAAATTCATCAATCGATAAAGAATAGAAAAAAGTTTCCTTTTGCAGAATTAATGGTAAATGAGTGTTTTCGTGCCGCAGCCTCTTTAGATTCTGTTGAAGCACAGTATACCTTAGGCAGTAAACTTCTTGAAGAAGGAAAGTTTCGAGAGCAACTTGAGCAGGAAGAATTATTTGCAAACCCAAGTAATAAACGTCAGCAGCAACAATTATATGAAGAAGCTCATGCTTATTTATTGGCTGCAGATAATTTAGGCCATATTGAAGCAAAACGCCTACGAGGCCTTTGCTATATCAATGGCTGGGGAGTTGATTCTGATAAGAGGAAGGGGTTTGACCTCATCGTTGACAGCATTGATAAAGAAAATAGCTGGGATAAAGTACCCCAAATTTTTGCAGCAATAGGGCTTAATAAACCCGAATTCTTCTCGGCACTAGCAAAACATCGTAATAAAAGTTGAAGGCAAATTTAGATTAAATGATTTTTATAAGGATAGCTAAATTAATGCCAATAACTTAGATACCAAGTAAGGATTTTTTGTCCCCAAAACAAGGTAATAAGTCCAGCAATACAAAGAAATGGCCCAAAAGGAATAGGCGTATTTCTAGATTGTCTCTTTAAATTTAAATAAATTAAACCGACAATAGTACCGGTAATGGATGAGAATAAAAGTATTAAGGGTAGCGCTGTCCAGCCAAACCATGCTCCGAAAGCTGCAAACAATTTAAAATCGCCATGGCCCATGCCAATTTTGCCTGTAATAAGATAATAGGCTTTTATTAACACCCACAATATTAAGTAAGCGCCAGCTGCACTTAGCACAGCATTAGGTAAAGATATAAATAAATTTTGCGTATTGGCAATCAAACCAAGCCATAATAAAAGTAAAGTTAAGCTGTCAGGTAATAATTGATGGTCGAGATCAATAAAAATTAAACAAATGTTTATCCAAATAAAAAATAAAGCAAAGACTAGAGAAAGATTGAAGCCAAAATGCCAACTTGCATAGAGAGCTAACAACATACTTGATAATTCAATTAGGGGATAGCACCAAGGAATAGATGTGTGGCAAAAGTGGCAATGACCGCGTAAAAAAAGGTAGCTAATTAAAGGAATATTATGAATGGCTTTAATTGTGTTATGACAGTTAGGGCAAAATGAACGAGGTATAAAAAGATTAATATTTTTACTTTTTACTTCAGGTAAGTTTAATAAATAAGCGCAATCAGCTAATTGCTCTTGTTTTAGCATTAAGGGAAGCCGATAAATAATAACATTAAGCAGACTGCCGATAATTAGCGAAAAAAAGGCAACAAGAATATAAAATAAAGGACTATTTAGTTCTATAAATTGATTATCGAATATCACCATCAAACCACTGAGCCTAGTTTAAAGATAGGTAAGTACATAGCAACAACTAACCCGCCTACGAGAATTCCTAATATTGACATAATTAAGGGTTCAATTAAGCTACTTAAGGAATCTACAGCATTATCAACTTCTTCTTCATAAAAGTCAGCAACTTTTGCAAGCATTTGTTCTAGAGCACCGGATTCTTCACCAATAGCAATCATTTGAACGACCATGCTGGGAAATAAGTGTGTATTTTCCATAGCTATACGAATTTGTTGGCCGTTTGAAACTTCCTCTCGTATTTTATCTGTTGCTTGCGCATAAATAATATTACCTGTTGCTCCAGCGACCACACGTAAAGCATCGACTAAGGGTAAGCCTGCTGCAAATGTAATTGATAATGTTCGTGCAAAACGGGCGATAGCTGCCTTTTGTAAAATAGGCCCAATAATAGGGAATTTCAGCATTAGGCGATCAATGGTATGTGCGAAGTGAGCGGAAGTATTCTTTGCACGAATGAAAGCATAAATACTTATACCAATAACTCCAAAGATGATATACCAATAGGCTTGAAAAAATTCAGATAAACTAATAACGCCTCTTGTTAGGGCCGGTAGGTCTGCACCAAAGCCTTTAAATAGCGATTCAAATTGCGGAACTACAAAAATTAATAATGCAGCTGTAACTAAAAAGGCTATTACAAGTACAGCAATAGGGTAAGTTAGGGCCTTTTTAATTTTCTTCTTAATTTTTTCTATTTTTTCTTTATAAGTGGCAATTTTACCAAGCATAATATCAAGTGATCCTGATTTTTCGCCTGCATCAACTAAGTTATAATAAAGTTCATTAAAATATTTGGGGTGTTTCTTTAGAGCTTCTGTTAATGTTAAGCCAGATTCAACATCCTTTTTTATTTCTTCAATAAGTGTCTTAACTTTTTGATTAGTTTGGCCTCGCGCAATAATATCAAAAGACTGTATAAGTGGTATGCCTGCATTAATCATAGTCGCTAATTGACGGGTAAATGCGGTAATATCAGCAGTAGTAATCTTTCGATTCTTTTTGTCAAAGAGGGATTTACGTTTTTTAATGACTTTATTGGTGATAATGCCTTGTTTTCTTAAGGCAGCTTTGGCAATAGCAATACTATTTGATTCAATAAAACCGCTCACCTTTTGGCCTGAGCGGTTTATTCCTTCCCAACGATAAGTAGCTACTGCGTTTTTATTTCTATCCATACTATTTTACTCAATTGTTACTCGATTGACCTCTTCAAGCGTTGTAACCCCTTCTTTAATTTTTTCAAGTCCTGCCTGATGAATTGTCGTTAATCCTTCTGCCTGAGCTTGACGTAAAATATCAAATGAATTACCGCCAGACATAATAACCTTACCAATTTCTTTTGACATAGGCATCACTTCAAAGAGCCCTACTCGGCCTTTATAACCCTTATTTGAGCAATAATGACAACCTACAGCTTTATACAATTGAATAGTATTGGCTTCATTTTCAGTGAATCCAAGTTCAACTAAGCTTTGGAGCGTTAAATCATCTCGAATAGTCTTACACTGATCGCATAAGCGGCGTGCTAAACGTTGGGCAATAATTAAGCTCACTGAGCTTGCAATGTTAAATGATGGAACTCCCATATTACTCAAACGAGTTAATGTTTCTGCAGCACTGTTGGTATGTATAGTAGATAACACTAAATGTCCAGTTTGTGCGGCTTTAATGCTAATTTCTGCTGTTTCTAAGTCTCTTATCTCCCCAACCATAATAATATCCGGGTCTTGTCGCAAGAAAGCTCGTAATGCTCCAGAGAAGGTTAACCCTGCTTTAGGATTAATATTTACTTGATTAATCCCTGGAAGTTTAATTTCTACCGGATCTTCAGCAGTCGAGATATTCACCTCGTGCGTGTTAAGAAGATTTAAGGCAGTATAAAGAGTAACAGTCTTACCACTACCTGTTGGACCTGTTACTAGAATCATACCTTGTGGCTTTTCTACTGTCCTTAAAAAATGCTGTTTCTGAACTGGATTAAAGCCTAAGGATTCAACGCCTAGCTTGGTAGAACTAGGATCTAGAATACGCATAACTACTTTTTCGCCACCAACAGTAGGACAGGTACTAATCCTAAAATCAATAGCACGTGTTTTTGATAACCGCATTTTAAAACGACCGTCTTGCGGCACACGTCTTTCTGAAATATCTAAATTAGACATCACTTTAATTCTTGAGGTTATTCTACTTGCTAAACTAACAGGGGGTATTGCTACTTCGGTTAAAATACCGTCTAGGCGATACCGGATACGATAATCTTTCTCAAAAGGCTCAAAGTGAATATCAGAAACGCCCTTTTTTATGGCTTCTATAATAATTTTATTTACAAATCTTACAATCGGTGCATCTTCTTGTTTAAGAGCGCTCTCTTCAGGTTCTTCTTCACCTGAATTAAATTCTATGCCTTCATAATTATCGTCACTAGCGCCATAGCTAGCTAGCCCTTCACTTTCCTTTTCATAAAGAAATTTATCAATTAATTTTGCTAATTTATCTGTTTCAACCACAATGGCATTAGTATGTAATCCAGTATGAAATTGGACTTCTTTTAAAGCCGTTTGTTTACTTGGATCATCAGTTGCTAAATATAAATGATTACCATGCGTATAGAGAGGGATAATGCAGTGGCGTCCGATTAACTTATCATTAACAAGTGAAATTGGGATAATGTCTGGATCGATGCTGTCTAAATCTAATAAAGGAACACCAAAATTCTGAGCAATGATTAAGGCTATTCTTTTTGCTTCTAAAATATTATTAGATACAAGGTATTGCAACAATGTTTGTCGGTTATTTTGAGCAATATGCTGATACTCTAAGGCTTTACCCTTATCTAAGAGATTTTCATGCACCATTAATTGGGCAATTCCTTGCAAGCATTGGTCTTCTGCTGTTGCTGTCATAGCTTAGTTGGTTTCCTATAATCCTATGATTAATTTTAGACAACATTATGCTAGAGTGCATTAAAAATATAAAAGATATGAAGTAGAAATAAGGACTTATGCCTTAATTTATTTTATTTTACTTAGTTTTTTGAGAAGAAATTAAAACAAAGATAAGAAATTATAAATTGAGAATAACAAAATTAAAAATTGCAAGAAAGAATTTTAAATATATTCAATAACCTAACTGTATTATTCTTGTATAATAGTTTGCTGATATGTTAATAGTAGACTCTTAATCTCAAAAACAAGCAACAATAGTTTCTCTCCTTATTTCTGCGCTCTATTAATTTTCATAGGTATCTTTAAACATACCAGTTTAGATGGGATGATTTAGTTAAATCTGTTTGATTAACATTGTAAAAGAAGTCTAATGTCTAAAGGGTATAGCTTGCTGTCTTATAGCCTCTGTGGTAAAAAGATAAATTTATTGTCTAGGACGCCCATTTTGTCTTTAGAGGAACAGCGAAGTAAATTCTATGCTTTAAATGACTGGTGCTCTACTAAGCAGGGAGTCGAGGTTAATCACGCTTTTTTTGCGGAATTAAATCCCCTAAAAGATCTGTTACATGGTGATACACTCTTGCAATTAGGTCGTATAGGCGATAATTTCTTTTACAAGCTTCGGTTTCAACATAAATGGCTGGTAACTCCTTATCTAGACAATACTTCTACTGCTGTAATGCTATTTAATCAAATTCCACTTGATAGGGATAGTATTGATTGCCTTATTGCTCCACTGACTTTAGATATTTTAACTTCAAAAAGCATACTTGATGAAATTGATCGAGTGCTTAAGCCATTGGGCTATGTTATTTTTTTTGGTATAAATCCTATCAGTTTATGGGGATGTTGGTTGCGTAAAGCTAATAAAAAAGATTTTAAGGAATTATCAGGTAAACCTACGTCTGTTTTATCAGTTAAGCGAGCAATGTTACGTCGGGGCTATATACAATGTCATTTATCTACATTCTATTATGTGCCGCCTTGTCGATCAGAAAAATGGCTAAAAAAGTTAGAAATTTTTAATGAAATAGGAAAAATGATTTCACCTTTTCCTGCTGGTTTTTATTGCCTTGTTATGCAGAAGCTCGAAGAAAATTTAATTGGACCTATTCATTTAGAAGGTAATGAAAAAGAAATACCTAATGCTGCTCCAGTTTCACTTCAACCCACTTGTAAACGTTAAGCCCTTTTCCTGATAAGACAATGGTAGGAAAAATAAGTTTTCTCTGTATAATGGAGCCATTTAATTTTCTGGTTATATTTAATGTCCAAAAAATCTTTATACCGTCTAATTTTCGCTAATCAGGATGCGGTTTATGAAATTTATGCGCGAAAGATTTGTGAAAGTGAGTTGTTTGGCTTTCTTGAAGTAGAAGAATTTGTTTTTGGTGAAAATACTTCTCTTGTTGTTGATCCTTCTGAAGAACGTTTAAAGCTTGAGTTCGGAAATGTCAAACGGACATTTATTCCTATGCACTTTATCTATAGAATAGATGAGGTTAGTAAACAAGGAATTGGAAAAGTTAAAGAGAAGTCGGGAGTAGACAGCAAAATTAGCTTATTTCCTGTACCTGAAAAGCGTTAATTAACTGTGAAAGTAGTAGGTCATTAAATGTCAATTCCAAGCAAAATTAAAGAAGTTTATGAAAAGTCTACTTGTTTATATACAACTAAAGAGGTAGAAGCGGCCCTTGATAGGATGGCGATTAACATACATCAAGAGCTTTATGATAAAAACCCTATCATCTTATGCGTTATGATTGGCGGATTAGTCCCAATGGGAAATCTATTACCTAGACTAGATTTCCCACTAGAGGTGGATTACGTCCATGCTACTCGTTATAAGGGTGATATTAAAGCCAGTGATTTAGTTTGGAAAGTGAAACCAAGTCTTAACCTAACGGGGCGAACGGTCTTAGTTGTTGATGACATTCTTGATGGTGGGCTTACTTTGGCAGCTATTATTAAAGATGTTAAAGCAATGGGCGCTACAAAAGTTTATAGTGCAGTTTTAGTCGATAAGCATCATAAACGTGTTCCCAATGGCTTGGAAAATGCAGATTTTGTTGGTCTTCGTGTAGATGATCATTATATATTTGGTTATGGTATGGATTATAATGAATACCTGCGCAATGCGCCTGGGATTTTTGTTGTGTCTCCAGAGCATGAGTAAAAATTATTTAAATAGGTCCAGATAAAAGATTAATTATGAGATTAGCACTTAGTGTCTAAAGATAGACAATCCTTCATAGTTTGATCTAGTTTAAATATATTTTCGTGAGCTGGGAAATTCATTAAGGGCTGTATTAATCTGCTTATATAATTCTGGAAGCCAACGGGGTTGAGCAAAGGTTGCAGTAGCGGGTTTCCCAATTCGTAAGTCATTAGGGGCTATGATGAGTTTAACGTGACTTAATCCAACTCGGCGCGTTAAAAGAAATAATTGATCGATGGCCCAGTCGCCAACAGCTAGACATCCTACTGAAAGTGATTTGCCATGCAGAAAAATATTATTACCTAAATTATGTCGACCATCTTTACTGGCTTGAAGACGATCAAAATGGTTAGGATAATCGATCATCATCGATAAATGCATATTGCTGAAAGGGTTAAAATTAACTAAGCGGTAAACGCCTTCTGGAATTTGGCCATCTCTCTCCTTTAATTTAGGGCCTAGTCGGCCGCTAAAAGCAGTTAAAGAATAATTATGAATAAAACGCCATGGTTGATTATCATTTTTTGCCCATAATTCTATTTTTCGTTCCTTTTTAAAAGCAAGAAGAGCAATTTCTTTAGGAGGATAGCTAACATGCGCTTTGTTAAAAAAGCGAATCATTTCAGGTTCCGTACGAAGCCCATAGCGAATAATGGCATTATCAACGGCTTTATCCCAATTTATTTTTGGAGCCATACTAAGTACAAAGCTACTTAAGACTGCTAAGAGGAAGAAAACGAAGAAGCGCATAACACTAAGGGAATAAGACTTTTTAGCATGTTATCAAAATTTATTAAACAATAGAACATAACTTCTGCCTTTTACTTTATTGCTGTAGGCAAACAATTCAGACAGACTCATTTACAACAGACCTTGCCTCGTCACTGACGGTTTGGGAAGAGGTCTAATTAATAAATGTTATTCTGTGAATTGCTTGCACCTTACACTTAAATAAAAATTTACAAGTTAAGCAAGAAAACTCTTTAAACTGTTGCATGAGAACGGCGCTTTATTAAATGTGCACTTTGAAATTTCCTCTGCAAATTAGGCGGTAGCTGTCTTAAGATAAAATCGGGTGCTGCAGTTAAAACGCCTACAGAAGGAATTAAGCCATAATGATTAGGGCACATAAATTTCAATGTACCATCTTGACTTATTTTGTAAAATACATAACGGTAAGAGCAGTAATCTAATTTTTTAAAAGCAGCTACCTGTAGAATAGGTGTACCAGGCATTCTGTTTTCTATAAATGAGGCATTAATCCAAAGATTGATAAGCAGCAAACCAATACCAATAATTGAAATAGCACCCAGAAGACTACTAATATAACGAAAAACTCTTATTTGACTACTAAATTGAAAAATTAAGAAAATAATACACGCCAGTAAAGTCAATAAATTTATTGAATAAATAAAAGCTTGTACATAGTCAAAGTAGTAACCTAATATCTCACCACCTGCAAGATGATAATGAAGGGCAATAGAAATAATACTTACCCAAAGTGCTAAAACAACGTAACTTTTATATTTATTCCTAATTCCTAATATAAGTAGAAGTATACTTATTAATGGCAAAATAACATGGATAAAATCCCTGATATAATTCATCTTAATTTCCTTTCTGTCCATCTAATATAAAATCATAGTATAAGGATAAGTTATAATGAAAGTCTTCTTCATTAGTAAGTGATCAGCCCTTAGCGCCAATCCAACTCTTCACCAAGACATTGTCATACCTCCTGATCTATTACCTTCATTAAGAAAAATTCTAATGGCTTTCTTTAGAAAGAGGTAGGTTTTCCTTAATTAATAAAATAACAGGTTCTACAGGATAAGGTGTACGTCTTAATTTGCGAGGTAAGCTTAATTGTACAACATTACGTTTTTGTAAAAAATGAGTCAAAGAAGCGCTTACATAATCGATAGCAGCTGTACTATTGGTCTGCTCTTTTGCTACAGAGTAAATATTAACTGATCCAAGCCAAATAGGCTGGTGAAGATTTTTTAAATGATAATTTGAGCGCCAAATTCTTAAAATCACAGCCGGGCTTTCAGGATTAGGCTGATAAGTCATGACTAACGCTGGTTTTCTGTTTAAGTATAGCTGCGCCATAAGAGGCGAATCTAGGGAAGTATGACCTCCACTTATACGCTGAATGAATGATTTAATAAATGATTCATTTTCCTTTCGCCATCCCGCATTTACTAGTGCTGCCTCAAGATGACTTAATGTTCCAGCATATTGAATATTAAATAAACTAATACGCTTACCAAAGCGATTTGTACGATAAATTGGTAACAAAGGTTCTTGTTGATTCCACCATACATCATCTGCTAAAACATATTGGGCTAGGTACACTTGGTGGGAACGCAAAGCTGGCTCATAATTAAATATTAAAGAAATGGTAGTCCCTAACATCAGTATTAAGAATAAGAGTGGTGACAAGAAAGCTTTATATCCTAGAGGCTTGCCATGGCGTCGATATAAAAGCCAGTGAAATAAAGTAATACTTAGTCCAGCAAGATAGGCACCTAGTATATCCATAACCCAATTATCGCCTAGATAAATATACGCAATCCCTGCCATAAGTAAGATAATAGGCAATAAAATAGCTAAAAATTGATTAAAGCGACATTTGCCATATTTATTGAGAAATAAAATAATTCCCATAAATTGAGCAGTAGCGAATGTTAAATGAATAGCAGGATAAGAATTGCTTGATTTTATTTCTAAGAGATCAGCCGGCCTTGGATTCTCAATAAAAAAATGGGTGATTAACAATAATAAAGCACAAATTAGATTAATACTTAACCAGTATCTAAAGGTACGATTATCTTTATAGTAAATTGTTATTAAGCAAATGAAGATAAATAGAACCCATAAACTAAGGTTACTAACAAATTGACTAAGACTAATAAAATAGACATCAAAAGGATGTGTTCTTAAGCTTTGTAGAAAGAAATGAATGGGCTCATTAATTGATTTATGGCCTATGCCTTGAATAACAAAAAAACTTAATAAGCAAAAAAGAAAAAAACTTAAGACAAATCCTAAGCATAAGGAGGCTGTTTGATAGTGCTTACTTTCGCCTGGAGGCGTTAAAAATTGGATTAATTTAGATAGCTTTGGGTGTTTTCCCGACCAAGTCCAAAAATCCTGTAGTTGGATACGTAAAAAATAGTTAAGCTGGATAACTAACCACTTTACACTCACTGAAATTAACCATAAACCTGCCAGAAAGATTAAAACAACTATAAATAAGCGTGTTGCAATTTCTGGCGATAATTCACTACTTGCAGCGCCGATAAAAACACCTGGCATGATATACAATAAAGCCCAGCCAATAGCTGACAACACATTGGCAGTAAAAAAACGCCATTGAGTCATATGCATCATACCGGCAATAAGTGGGATAAGTGAGCGTAGTGGGCCTATAAATCGTCCAAGTAAAACACTTTTACCACCATGACGCTGAAAATAATTTTGCCCATAGGTGAGCCAGGTAGGATTTTTGCTAAAAGGCCAAATATTTCTTAATCGCTCTTTAAAGGTATAGCCTAATAAATAGCTAAAGCTATCGCCAGCAATAGCACCTAAGGTAGCGGCTAGCAAAGTTAAATCAACGCGCATAATACCGGAACCTGCTAGTATACCAATAGCTGTCATCGTAACTGAGCCTGGAATAATACTGCCAATAATTGCTAAGGATTCAGTGAAAGAGACAAAAAAGGTAAAAAGCAATGCCCAATGAGGATGTGCCTCAAGCCAAATTGTAACAGGTTGTACATATTCTGAAAATAATTGCATAGTTTGTTAATTATTAAAGGATCTAGAAAATAGTTCTACTAATTTGTTATTAACATCTGCAAAATTGATATCAGGTACATAATCACGCATTTGTGTCATTTGTAGCTTAACAAAACCACAGGGGTTAATGCCAGCAAAAGGTGTTAAGTCCATATTTACATTTAATGCAATGCCATGGTAAGTGCAGCTATTTTTTACACGCAGGCCAATAGATGCTATTTTCTTTCCCTCAACATAAACACCAGGTGCTTTTTCGCGACTCACTGCTGAAATATTATACTTCGCAAGCAAGGAAATTAAAATTTGTTCTAATTGGTTAACTAGAGTTCGAATGCCTAAGCCTCGCCGGTTAAGATCCATTAATAGGTAAGCTACAATTTGACCTGGACCGTGATAAGTTACTTGGCCCCCCCTATCAGATTGTATGATAGGAATATTTCCTGGATTAATAATATGCTCCGCTTTGCCGGCTTGTCCTTGCGTATAAACGGGAGAATGTTCAAGTAGCCAGCACTCATCAAGGGTCTTAGATGCTCGATTAAGGGTAAATTGCTTCATCTCTTCCCAAGTAGAAAGATAATCTTGCAAGCCTAGATGACGAATTATGAGCATTATAACACCATCTTTATTCCAGGATATTGAGTAAGCTCTTGATAAAGCGCATCTAATTCTACCTGACAAGTTGGATAGACTGTTGCTGTAATAGCCGCGTAATTACCTTTTTCACTCATTTTATAAACTATCCGGCTACTTTCTGTGTTAGGAAAATGTTTTAAAATGATTTCTGTAATATCAGAACTAAAATTATCAGAATGAATACCAATAATTTTAATTGGAAAATCACAAGGAAATTCAATAATTAGTTTATCTGTCATTAAAGCCTTTAATTAATCTTTGATATTCATTATGTAATTGTACCCAATAAGAACTGCTAGTGTTGCCAACGGGTATGCCATCAATAATTGTTATAGGATATATTTCTTTTGTTGTACTCGTTACCCAAACCTCACTCGCTTTAAAAACAGCCTCAACTGGAATAGGCCCTTCTATAAAGGGTAGCTTAAGTTTGGTAATTAATTCAATGATAATATGTCTAGTAATGCCTGGTAGGCAAAGATTAGATAAAGGAGGTGTTTTAATAATGCCCTGTTTATCCACAATAAAGAAATTAGTGGCACTGCCTTCAGTAAGAAAGCCATCTCGAGCCAGCAGCGCAACATTTGCGCCTGCGGATAAGGCTTCTTCATTAAGTAAGATGTTACCTATAAGAGAAGTTGTTTTAATATCGCATCTAAGCCAGCGTATATCTTCCAGTAACTTGGCATGTAAGCCACGGCGTTTTTCTTCAAGCGTGGGGTAAGGATTATGTAATGTGAAAGCAAAACAGGTAGGGCTTATATTTTGAGGAATATCATGTTTACGACTACCTTGATTACCTCGAGTAATCTGCACATACAATTGGAGATTACCACCACCATTATACTGGATTAATTCTAAAAAAATGGCATTCCAATTATAAAATGGCAGATTGATCTTTAACTTTTTAAGGTTTGCCCTTAATCGCTCTAAATGCAAATCTAAGAAGTAAGGTTTGCTGTTATACACAGGAATTACTTCATAGATGGCATCACCAAAAAGAACACTCCGGTCAAAAATAGAAATTTTTGCCTCATTTGCAGGGCAATATTTACCATTTAAATAGACAACAGAATTCATTAAGATCCTCAACCAAACCAGTGCTTAAACATTAGGTGTACTGAATCTTTACATCGTGTAAAAAAGCCACCTGTTGGAACATCTTCTAACGCATATAAAGGATAAGCCTCTAATACTTTATCATCAAAGTTGACTACTAAATTGCCAATGCGATCCCCTTTTTTTATAGGCGCTTCAATGGTTGATGGTATTTCGGTTTTAATGCTTAGCCGCTGATATTGGCCATTAGGAATAGTTATGAATTGATCGTGTAACAGTCCTACACTAAGTTTATTGCTTTTGCCTTTGTAAATAGGTAACTCTGAAACGGTTTGATTGGCTTTATACAATTCATGAGTCTCATAAAAACGAAAGCCGTAATTTAATAAACGTTCACTATCATCAGCACGAATTGAATCGCTCGGTGAACCTAAAACAACTGCTAATAATCGCATATTATCGCGCTTAGCGGAAGAGACTAGACAAAAACCGGCTTCGCTAGTATGGCCTGTCTTAACACCATCAACTTGACTATTTCGCCATAATAGACGATTGCGATTTGGTTGACGGATCCCATTGAAAGTAAACCATTTTTGTTTATACCAATGATAATATTGGGGAAAATCATTAATCAGTGCTTTACCTAAAATCGCTAAATCTTTCGCAGTTGTATATAATTTTTCATTAGGTAAGCCTGTACTATCTGTAAAGTGGCTATCTTTCAGGCCTAATAATTGAGCCTGTTGGTTCATAATCTCTGCAAAGCCAGTCTCACTACCACCTAGATGTTCTGCCATAGCCACACATGCATCGTTACCTGAATCAACGATGATTCCTTTTAGCAGATCTGCAACAGAAACTTCTTGACCTTCTTTTACAAACATACGTGAACCACCTGTTTTCCAGGCATTATGGCTGATACGCACATTATCATTGAGATGAATTTGCTCACTACGTAGGGCATTTGAAATAACGTAAAGCGTCATCATTTTAGTTAAACTGGCCGGCGGCAGCTTTTGTTCGCTATTTTTCTCAGCAATTATTTTACCGCTATTAACATCAATTAATATAAAAGCTTGTGCATTGGCAATAGGGGGAGCAGGGGTAATAAGAGGTTTATTTGCTATTGTTTGTGCGGGGGAAGATGCTACAGTGGGTAGAGAAGTAGTAGCATAAAAATTAGTTGAATTTAATATTAATGATGTAGCTAATGCTAACTTTATGGAAGTATGTAAAATCCTCATTTTTATACTCGTTATTCCAAATGTTGCCATAGTAACACAGCCTTAACTAGCCATCCAATTACCTATGAGAAGTATTTTATTCAAATAGAGCTTTGTATATAGTATTAAAAAAAATTAAAGAGTGATAATAAATGCGCGTATTGATTTTGATTTCATTAATAATGATAGCTGGTTGCTATCCTCAATCAGGTTTTATAAAAAATTCGACAAGGCAACAAGCTAAGTTTACAAATGTGGCTGCTGAAAATAAACAAATAGATAACCGTATCTCAACGAGTATAAAAGATGCCGCGCCCCCAGGGCCGCCGCCGACAAAATTTAGGCAGATTAAACCTGTTTATGAACCCTTAAGCCGTTATGGGAACCCTGAATCCTATGCCGTTGAAGGACGTAAATACTCTGTATTAAGAACGGCTAAGGGTTATAAAACGCGAGGTATTGCATCGTGGTATGGTACTAAATTTCATAGTCATCGAACGTCAAGTGGCGAAAATTATGATATGTATTCCATGACTGCTGCACATAAGACATTGCCTCTTCCTACTTATGTTCGGGTAAAAAATTTAAGCAATGGACGTGAAGCTATTGTTAAAGTTAATGATAGAGGGCCATTTCGCAAAGATCGAATCATTGATTTATCTTATGCAGCGGCCAGTAAATTAGGTTTATTGCCGCATGGGACTGCGCCTGTGGAAGTAGAAGCGTTGGCTTTTCCGGGTAAATCAGATTTTGCACATTACTATGTGCAGGCTGGTGCATTTTCTTCTAAAGACTTAGCTAATTTATTGCAAAAAAAACTTTCTAAATTGACGCCCTCTCCAATTTTAGTTGAAAAGCATCAAGAGCGCTTTATTGTTAAAGTGGGACCTTTTGCGGACAAAAAGATGACAGAGTCTTTTAAAATGCAGCTAGCGGCACATGGGATTGCAGGTTCTTTTACTATGTTACAATAAGCAATTTATAGCCCTTTGCATGGCTTACCCTTCTTTAAGGGTAATATCATAAATTGTAAAAAAACGAAAGGCGCAATAGAGTATTAGCCATTAGGCGAGTCGATAACGACTCGCGTACCGGGCATTCCTCCGCCTGGCAAGTCAACAAATTCCTCATTTAACCAACGCGCATCTTCAGTAAACATTCTGATACAGCCATGACTTGCACGATAGCCTGGAACTTCATCGCTGCCATGAAGGGCATAACCGCGAAAAAAGTGCATACAAAAAGGCATTATAGCACCGCCATTATCACCATCTGCTCGCATAGGAAAAGCAGTTGAAATGCAATCAATGTCCTGCTTTCGTATAATTCGAAAAGAACCCGTTGGTGTTGTACAGCCTCCATAAACACCCGGGCATCTGTCAAGGCCAGAAGAAATTGGCCCCCACCAAACTAATTCCCCAGATTCATCATAAGCTGCCCAAGCTAATCTCTGTTGACTAACGTAAATAGTTTTTTCATTATTGGCTTCAATATAACGTGGAAAAGGAGAAACATCATAAACACTTAATCTATCTAAATTTTTAGGAATGGCAATGACCATGCCAGGGCGCAATCTGATATTCATCCGATTCACTCGCTTGACAATATCCAGTGCTTCGGAATTAGGAAATAGCTTTTCCCAACTATCTCCAGATTTAACTTTAAGGCAGAAATAATCGGGCTGGTGACAAAGAGTTTCACCATAGCGGGTTAGCGACCAGCCAGAATTTAAGCAAGCCATCATCGTTATAATTATTATAAGTAATCTTATCATAACCACCCCGATATTGCTGGTTACTGATATTAGCGGCTTTTTTTAGAAAAACTTAAATAAAGTTTTATATAAATTTTAGTTTTATCTATTAAATCTATAATATCAATTATTACTGAAAGTTACAGTTTCACATTTTAGGAATAGCGGCGAGAGCTTGTGTTAGCTCTTTACTACTTATATTGCCGAAATTAGTTCAATTTAAATCAAGACAGGTGATATAGGTTGAATAGCTGCAAAAGCTTCTACAAATATTTAGGCAAGGTTTGCTTGAAATGTCTGCTAACTTTTAACTTAATTTCGCGTTATACTATCGTCATTCAATTTGTATAGGTTTAGTTTATGAGTTGGCTTAAGAAATTATTACCTTCTATTATTAAGACAGAATCTAGTCAAAAAAAAGGGGTGCCAGAAGGTTTATGGGTAAAATGTCAAGGTTGTAATTCAGTTTTGTATAGCACTGAACTTATAAAAAATTTATCAGTTTGCCCAACTTGTAGTTATCATCATCGCATCACCGCAAGAGAACGCTTAGATCAATTTCTAGATGAATCTCCTCGAGAAGAAATTGCAGCTAATTTAGAACCTGTTGATCGCCTAAAATTTAAAGATTCAAAAAAATATAAAGATAGAATTAGTCAAGCGCAGAAAGCTACAGGTGAGAAAGAAGCTTTAATCGTTATGAAAGGCAATTTAGAATCTCATCCGGTAGTGGTGAGTGCTTTTGAATTTAACTTTATGGGCGGCTCCATGGGAGCTACTGTTGGTGAAAAATTTGTTAGAGCAGTAAATGCTGCTACCGCTGAAAATCGACCTTATATCTGCTTTACTGCAAGCGGAGGAGCTCGAATGCAAGAAGGATTATTTTCTTTAATGCAGATGGCCAAAACTTCTGCAGCCTTAGCGCGTTTTGCAGAAACCAAGCTTCCCTTTATCGTTGTATTAACGGATCCTACCATGGGCGGTGTGTCAGCAAGTTTTGCAAGTTTAGGTGATGTCATTATCGCTGAACCCAATGCCTTAATAGGATTTGCTGGGCCACGTGTAATTGAACAAACAGTGCGGCAGACACTACCTGAAGGTTTTCAACGTAGCGAATTTTTACTCGAGCATGGTCACATTGATATGATTTTAGAACGCAAAGCGCTGCGTTCTACTATTGCAGAGTTGATTTCTAAACTAACTCATAAGTAATATGACTAAAGGAAAAAATTTATCCCAGTGGCTTGATGATTTAGAGCATCGTCACGCGCAAACTATCCAGTTAGGGTTAGAGCGTATTAATGAAGTTGCGACTGTTTTAGATGTCCTTAATTTAAATGCAGTTATTATTACTGTTGCTGGTACAAATGGAAAAGGCTCTACAGTTGCAGCACTTGAGTCAATTTATACACAAGCAGGGTATAAAGTAGCTACTTATACATCGCCTCATTTAATAAATTTTAATGAACGTATTCGTGTTAATCAAAAACCTATTACTGATTTAGAATTGGTAGAAGCATTTAATAGGATTGAGAAAGCACGGGGAGCGATTGCATTAACTTATTTTGAAGTAGCAACTTTAGCGGCCCTATGGCATTTTAAGCGTCATCATTTAGACTTGATTATCCTTGAAGTAGGGCTAGGCGGACGCCTTGACGCAGTCAATTGCATTGATGCTGATTTAGCAATTATTACAACAATTGATTATGATCATCAAGCTTACTTAGGTAATACATTAGAAAAAATTGGTCATGAAAAAGCAGGTATTATTCGTCCTAATAAACCTGTAATCTATGCTGATAGAAATCCGCCGCAAAGTATATTGCATAAAGCGGTAAGATGTGATGCGCCAATCTATCGCAATGGCCAAGAATACAGTTATCACATAGCCGATGGGAAAATAAAGTTTTCATTTAAAGGTACTAACCTGACTATCCCTCAGACGTCCTTTCATCCTAATTCAGTTGCTGCAGCATTAATGTCTACTTTTTGCCTAAAAAAACAATTACCCATTAAAGCTGACATGTGCGTTGATGGAATAAAAAAAATAAACCTTGCTGGACGTTTTCAAATAATTACCAAACCTCGTCATACCCTCTTAGATGTTGCACACAATCCGCAAGCAGCTCAATACCTCGCTCATTATTTAATGACCCATTATTCTAATGTAAAGGTGCATGCTGTTTTTTCAGCATTGGCTGATAAAGATATCATAGGGATGATTAAACCACTTAAAGATTATGTCCAATATTGGTATCCAGCGTTACTACCCGGAAAGCGAGCAGCGCAGGCTAAGCAATTAATTTCATCTTTAGCTGCTAACGAAATAAATTTAAATATATGTTATAATAGTCCCTTTTTGGCATATCAAGCTGCTTGTAAAGAGGCAGAGGGTCATGATTTAATTGTAGTTTTTGGCTCTTTTATAATAGTAGGCGCAATCTTATCTGCTTCTCTTAATGAGGGTAACTATTTTAATAATAGTTTTAGCACTTTAAGGAATGGCTATGAAATTAATAATTGATGAACGATTAAAACATAGATTAATCGGCATTGCGGTTATTGTGTCTATTGGCACTATTTTTGCTCCTGTCCTTATAAAAAAATCTAGCCATCGTTTTGATGAAACTATTTCTATTAAATTACCGCCAAAACCTATCACGCCAAAATTATCCATGCCAGAAAAGCAACAAGTCTTTCAGACTATGAAAGTTGCTCATGTTGATATTCCAGCAGTTCCAAATGACATTAAATCTTCAAATGTGAAAGTAAAAGCTGAGCCTATTAGTGCTCTCAATGATTTAAAATCGACAATTGTTATCGTTACCAAAGAAACAATTAAGCCTAATAATCAAGTAGTAGCTGCCCAAAAGATTAAGATACAGGATTCTACTTCGGCGTCTAAAGTAAAAGTTACAGTAGCTACTGCTCCGAAGCAGCTTTCTAATAGTTATATTGCTCCTGTTCAGAGTTCAAAAAATTTATTAGCAAAAGCCAATAAATCTTTAAAGCCAACTGGCTCTAAGTATTATGCCGTACAACTAGGAACTTTCTCGCAACAAAGTAATGCTATTGCATTAGTAAATAAATTAAAAAATAAAGGTTATCAAGCTGCTTATCGTAAGGTAGTGGGTAAAAATGGTGTGGCGTATCGAGTTATAGTAGGTCAGCTAAGTCAAAAGCAACAAGCAATTGTTCTGCAGCAGCGTTTAGCAAGTGCGATGCAATTGCAGGGGCTTATTGTTACTACAAGGATTAGTTAATTATGCAATGGAATTGGATTGATTTAGTAATAATTAGTATTATTTTACTGTCCGTATTAACAGGCCTATTTCGTGGCTTTGTAAAAGAATTAATTGCGCTGTGCATTTGGGCTATAGCTCTTTGGGTTGCCTTCCGCTATTCGCATTATCTAGATCCATGGCTACAAAATTATATTCAAGATAAAACAGCACGCAATATTCTTACTTTTGTAGCATTACTTATTATAACAATTTTTATCGGTGCTATAGTCAATACTTTGCTAGGCTTTCTGTTAAAGCGCTCAGGTTTAAGTGGAACTGATAGATTGTTAGGCATGGTATTTGGTTTTGTAAGAGGTATTTTTATGGTGGCTTTAATTATGGTTATCATTAAAATGACTTCACTTCCTTATCAACAATATAGCGCTCAGTCACAATTGTATGCACATTTTGATCCGATGGTAAATTGGCTCTCTAGTTTGATGCCTGACTTAATGAATAAAGTAAAATCGATAGCGCCTACTCAAATGATTGTTAATTATTCTAATGAAATTCAAATGAGCTAAGTTAATTTGCTGGCAAATTTTGGATAGTAGGAATTATTAGATTAATTGATAAATCCTATCATTAGACTTTTTATAAAGCTCGGTACAGTAGAGTTTAATAAGAAATCTAACCAAAGGCAGATAGAAGATCTTTTTAAAATTGCAAAACTACCTCAGGTGATCTTAATTTCACATTAATAGGTAATATCTTAAAGATGTCACATATTAATATAGTTAGGGCCGCCACCTCCTTCGGGTGCTGTCCAAATAATATTTTGCTTGGGATCTTTAATATCGCATGTTTTACAATGAATGCAGTTTTGAGCATTAATCTGTAGCCGAGGACCACTTTCTTCCTCAATAATTTCATAAACACCAGCCGGGCAATACCTTATTTCTGGCGAAGCATATAATTTATAATTAATGTCGATAGCAATCTCGGGTTCCCGAAGTTTAAGATGAGAAGGTTGATTCTCTTCATGATAAGTATTAGTTAAAAATACAGAGGAGAGCCGATCAAAAGTCAGAACTCCGTCAGGTTTAGGGTAATCAATTTTTTTACTTTTATCTGCTGGATGTAAAGTTGTGTGATCCGCTCGATGTTTTAGAGTCCAAGGCACATAGCCTTGGGTAATAGTCTCGAAGACGCCGTTAGCTAAACCTGCCCATAAGCCGTATTTAAATCCAGGGCGAATGTTACGAACACGATATAATTCATTCGCAAGCCAAGATGCTTTAAATTTTTGCGAATAGAGCGTTAATTCCATAGGCTTGTTTTCTGTTCCTTTAGCTGTTTTTAAGGCTTCAAAGCAAGCCTCTGCAGCTAATAAGCCCGATTTCATAGCCGCATGAATCCCTTTAATTTTAGGCACATTCAAAAAGCCTGCTGCATCACCAATTAGAGCCCCACCTGGAAAAGTAAGTTTTGGTAAAGCTTGCCAGCCACCTTCATTAATCGCACGAGCGCCATAGCTAATTCGCTCACCACCCATTAATAACTCACTTATAAATGGATGGGTTTTTAAACGTTGCATCTCGCCAAATGGATTAAGCCATGGATTTTCGTAATCTAATCCTATGACAAAACCTAACGCAACTTGATTATTTGCCATATGATAAATGAATGAGCCACCGTAAGTTCTCTGATTTAAAGGCCAGCCAAAAGAGTGTATAACCTTACCTTCATGGTGTTTTTCTGGCTTAACTTGCCAAACTTCTTTTATGCCTATGCCATAGGTTTGAGGCTGAACGTTTTGCCTTAAGTTAAAACGATTCATCAGGTTTTGACTAAGTTGCCCACGACAACCTTCGGCAAAGAGTGTCTGTTTTGCAAGTAAATGCATGCCTGGTTGATAATTGGCAGTTTTATTACCCTGCTTATCTATTCCAACATCACCTGTAGCAACGCCTATGACTTCACCCTGCGGGTTATAAAGGATATCTGCTGCGGGAAATCCTGGGTAGATTTCGCAGCCTAGTTCTTCAGCTTTCTTAGCTAAAAATTGACATAACTCACCTAAGCTAATAATAAAATTACCATCATTATGCATCTGTGGCGGTTTTGGAAAACGGATGGCTTTTTTTGCTGTAAAGAGATAAAAGGTATCTTCCTTAACAGGCGTATTTAGAGGTGCTTCTTGCCAGCTGTCAGGTAGCAACTCTTTTAGGCTTCTAGGCTCAAGAATAGCGCCTGAAATAATATGAGCTCCTATCTGAGCCCCTTTTTCTAAAATACAAACACTAATATCAGTATTAGCAAGGGCAGCTAATTGTTTTAATTTAATTGCAGCAGTTAAGCCTGCAGGGCCTCCGCCGACAATAATAACATCGTATTCCATTATTTCACGTTCCACGCTGAATTCCTTCTTGAGGCAAAAAGAAAATGATCGCTTGTCTGGTAAATAAGATCAAGTTTTAAAATAGACTTCTTCGGAAACTCTACTACAGAGGCGCATTGCTTTGTTAATACGGTGCTCGAATCCTCATGTACTCAGTGTACATTCCGGTTCTGCACTCCGTGTCTCCTCGCACTGCACTCTCTGTAGCGAGTTTCCAAAGAAATTTAATGAGTTAGGAAATTAATCTGAAAAGGGGGAAGTGCGCCGCTAAGGGCGCACGAACAATTAAGAACAGTTACCATTGATTACACAATTTTTAAGATCAGTCGCGAACCTAAAATTATTATTTTGATCATAGGTCACTTCCCAGTTAAAAACACCACCAATCATGCCATACGCGCGTGGTGGTATATAAGTATCACAACTTGTACTACCAGCGGTTGCTGTTTTTAAGCATTGAATAGCTCGTTTAATGGTACTGGTTGGTGTTACAGGTGAGCCATCGCTAGCACCGCTTGCATTAGGCGCTGGATAACCAATCACAACTTGACTAGGTTTAAGATGGCTAATATAGGGTTGGAAACCTGTCGCACGACCATTAACAGTTGCAGGCCAGTTTTCAAGTAAATCTGTAGCCATAGCGACACTAAAATTCGGTGAACTAGTTGGCGTAGGACCATAACAAACTAGATCAATCCCAAATGCACAGCCTGTATTATATAATTGAATACCAACCCAAGCTAAGGAATTGTGAGTTTGCATAATTAAAGAGGCATAATTTCCCCATGTTTGATCAAAACTGCTAGTTGCAGCAATGTTAGCTACTTGTGGCGTTAAAGTGATTAACAAGGATGGTTTTTGTTGATACATAGTGTTAATAATACTAGCTAGTACAGCAATATCACCTTGTGGTTGAGAGAAAGTACCGCCCGCATTTATTCCATGTTCAATATCAATATCAAATCCATCAAAGTTATATTGAGTGATTAAGCAATTTAATGAGTTGATAAAGGTTTGCTGGAAAGTTTGCGGTGAAGAAGCAGCACTTAAGACTTGATGAAAGTCAACACTCGTATTGGGGATACTGGTTAAAGCACCGCCTAGAGAAAGGATGGCTTTAATACCTGCATTATGCAACGATTGAATATAATCTTTTGTAATGGTGTTGAATGCAGGAACTATAACACCTGGGTTAGTGGTGCTAAATACGCCAAAGGCAATCATTGCATGAGTATAGCCAGCAGCTGCTAATGCTTCTGCTGAAGGCGGTGTCTTCCAGCCAGGTATATAAGTAATTAACCTGCCTGTTGTTTCTGATATTTTAGTAAAGGTAATGGTTTCAATTGCATCGGCTGTAGCAGTTAACGGTTGAGGTGAAAATGTAACAGCATAGCCAGGTACATTCTCAGCTGAGAGTCTATAAATAACCCCTTGAGTTAAATTAACAACTTTAGAGCCTGTTCCATTACTTAAACTAATAACTTGCGTAATAGGTGAAGTATTATCATTTGGAGTTAGCGTAACTCTTAGTGAAGTTAGAGTTGTTGGTGCATTGCGCACATTAATAGTAACAGCTGCTTGGGCAACTTGAACGCATTTATAAGTTAAACTAATTTCAGCTGGAGTAATTGTAATTGTATTGGCAATAGCACTAGGAGGATTAAAGGTAGGAGTACAATTATAATTATTATAATTGATCGCTGCTGTAGAAAATTTATAAGTACTACAAGCTTTCAGCTGTGACACAGTCGTAGTAGTATTCCAGGGAACTGTTTGTGAAACAGATCCACCAGTAGAGGTTTCTGTAAGTAATATACGTGGATTAACGCTATAGCCTGCTAACTCTGTAGGTAAAGGTTGTACTTTAAAATTAATTTTTCCTTTATTTTGGCCTAAAGAATAGGTTATTGTCGAAGTAACAATTTGATCTGCTGCAAGCTGTATAGTATTTGGTACAGCAGTGGCTTGATAAGTATTTCCGGCGCTATCGACTACATTTTCAGGCAGAATAGTATAGTTTCCAGTAGCCAAACCAGTCACATCTTGAGTTGCCCCCCAGCCTAATTGAACATCTTTAACATTTTGGCCATTCATTGTAATGTGTACGAGAGCATAGTTTTGCGTGACATTTGCAGGTTTTGTTGAATTATTTTTTAAGCGAATCGTGCCAGTGCTAGGAGGGGGAGGGGTCGATTGTAAATAAACACTCGTACTGCCTTCAATATGATCATCGGAAGGAACGCCATATTTAATATGAATGGAGCGTCCTACTGGTAACAACGTTGAAGAATTAGGAAAGTCTGGGAAATGAAGGTTGAGGGTAGCTAAAAAACTATTATCTGTTTGAGGTTGCGATGTAATAGTATGATTACCATCAGGATAAGGAAGTGGTGCAAAATCTCCCCAGAAATTTGTATTGATGGCAGTTTTACTTTTAAAAGTAATTGTCGCATCTTGAAAATCAACGGGCGTAGTACAATTATTTGTTAGCATAAGATTAACTTGTTTCCAATGCTCATTGCCCGTAGCAGTAAATTCGGCAGAAATACAGGTAGTAGGCTGCGCAATAGTAGGCGAAGTTGCTCCTTTGTTAATCATTTCAGCCGAGGCTGAAAAAGAAACTAAAGCACTTAAGCCAAATAAGAGATATTTCATTAAAGACTCCTTCCTTATATTTATTAGTCAATAGGTTAAGCAAATTAAACGATAGTTCAAATTAAACTTATTAACTTTATATCTAACAACATTTTTAATTTTTAATGAAGTATTTATAAAAATGGCTCTGCACCAAATTAATTAATAGCTTCATCAAGGTTTTTAACTAAGAACTAAGTAATTTTAAAAGCATTTTTCTAATGAAATCCTTTTAAAACAATCTTACCTACAGAGCGTCCACTTTCAATTAGATGATGAGCACGTTGTAGATTAGTGGCATTAATAATTCCAAACTCTTCATTTAGAGTTGTCTTTAATAAGCCCTGCTCAACTAACTGACTTGCTTCATTTAAGATCTCATGTTGTCTTATTAAATCAGCTGTCATAAAAAGGGATCGCGTAAACATAAGCTCCCAATGAATTGATATGCTTTTTAACTTAAATGCCTTAAAGTCTAGCTGTTGTGGATCATCTATGAGAGCAAATTTACCCTGCGGTTTTAAACAATCTAGCAATTGCAGGCCATGTTCATCAGTATGGGTAAGGCTAACGACATAATCTACTTCGTCCAAACCTAACTGAGTTAATTGCGGTTTAAGGGGCTCATGATGATTTAAAACATGATGAGCGCCATTGTTTTTTACCCATACCTGTGATTCTGGCCGGGAGGCAGTACCTATGATAGTTAATGCGCTTAACTGGCGAGCTAGCTGAATCAATATAGAGCCTACGCCGCCTGCAGCACCTGTAATAAGAATAGTCGATTGATCAGTTTTTTGAACATTTAAACGATCAAATAATAATTCCCAAGCAGTAAGCGTCGTTAAAGGTAAGGCGGCAGCTTGACTATAGGAAAGGGTTTTAGGTTTAAAGCCCACAATTCGTTCATCAACTAGATGATATTCACTATTACAGCCCTGGCGATTAATAGCGCCAGCATACCAAACTTCATCACCTGGTTTAAACAGAGAAACTTGTTCGCCAATTTCTTTTACGACACCAACTGCATCCCAACCAGGAATTTGATATTGATCTTCTTTAGGCGGAACAAGATAAGCCCTGGCTTTACAATCGACAGGGTTAACTGCAATGGCCTTTATCTCGACTAATAAATCATGTCCCTTTGCTTTAGGTACAGGTAAATCCAAATCCTCTAAAACGTCTGGCGTACCCACTGTTTTATATCCGATTGCTTTCATAAGTAAAATTTTCCTTAATTTTGCAAGCTAGTATAACTTTTAAAACTATTAATAAGCTAGTCTTTAAATTCAGATTATACTTAAAGTAATAAGTCCCGTAAGGGATAATGACTCTTTGTATGGTATTAAATGCGGTGTTTATACCAGAGCTAGATTTAGATAAGCCAGTTCGATATACAAATAAAAAGCTAGATTATAGCTTATATACTTTTACATTAAAGTAGATAACGCTTAGGAGATTAATATGAAAGCGATATGGGCTACTATAATATTATTAGTTGTTATAGCAACTTCTTATGCAGCTACAAGTGATAAGCCTATGACTATAAATCTTAAGCCGCACGATACTCAATTTCAAGTCGTATTACCTGCTAATCCGACAACAGGTTATCAGTGGACTTTGCATAACTACGATAGATCATTATTGCGGTTAGTTTCTAATCAATTTATACGACCTAATTCAAAGCTAATGGGTGCCAGGGGTGCTACTGTTTTTACTTTTGAAATAATACATGGTGCAGTAACGCCAAGCGTTACATCACTTGTTTTTAGTTATGCAAGGCCTTGGGAAAATCAGGGAGGAACATCACAAACTGTAACAGTTCGATTTCAAGATACCCCGGTTAGCACGCAATAACTTTTGCTTAATGTGTATTGATTTGTTGCTGAAACCTAGCTCATATATAGAATTCATAGCTATAGCATAGGTCGATAACTATGAATTGAATTTTATAAAAAATTTTCTATTTTTCTTTTGCGAAAAGGTAAATAGCGCGGTTCCCAAAATAAGTCATTAACTACTTTCTCTAAATCCGCTTCTTGATTTTGCTGGGCTAGATTTTCTTCAATAGCTTCTCTAGCTACTGCAATAGCAATATATTTTGCAACGGTTTGCGCATCATTTAAAGAAGGGAGAAGTGGTAAGAAGCTGTCTTTTCTGCTGGGTGCAAATTCGCTTAATGCTTGCGCTGCTGCCCAAATCATCCTTTTTGACAGTCGACTGGCTTGAACTGCTAAGACACCTAGCCCAATGCCTGGAAACACTAATGCATTATTACACTGTGCAATCTCTACTAAGCGATTTTGATATTCTACTGCTGGGAACGCTGTTCCGGTTGCAATAAGTGCTTTTCCCTGACTCCAGTTTAAGATATTTGCAGGCTGTGCTTCGCATTTGTCATCCGGATTAGAAAGAGGAAAAATAATTGGCCGCTCACAATTATTAGCCATGATTTCAATAATATCTTGCGAAAAAGCACCTGGTTGTGCTGAACAGCCAATTAAGATAGATGGTTTAACATGCCGAATTGTATCTGTTAAAGATGGATATTGTTTTTCATTAATCGTCCAATCAGCAATATCTTTAAGTTTACGAGCATAAGGCTTTTGAGCATTAGTGAGTTCTAAATCATGTTCCATTAAAAGACCTTGACGATCAATTAACCAAAAATTATCGTAAGCTTCTTCTGCATTTATACCAAGCCTTACGAATGCATCAACAATTTGATCGCTAATACCTGTGCCTGCTGAACCGGCACCAAAAACAACGATACGATGTTCATGTATTTTCTTCCCAGTCACTTCGCAAGCCGCAAGTAAAGCAGCTAATGTAACTGCGCCTGTACCTTGAATATCATCATTAAAAGTGCATAATTCATCTTGAAATCGATCTAAAATACGCCTTGCATTACCACGACCAAAGTCTTCCCAATGTAAAAAAGCATTAGGAAAGTGTTTGTGAACCACTCTAACAAACGTTTCAATAAATGCGTCATATTGTTCGGCATTAATTCTTGGATGTCTACAACCTAGATAAAAAGGATCACTCAGTAATTCAGTATTATTTGTTCCAACATCCAAAAAGACAGGTAAGGTGCGGGTTGGGTTTATACCGCCGCATAAGCTATAAACCATAAGTTTAGCGACAGGTATATCCATACCACCAATCCCTTGATCACCTATGCCTAGGACGCCTTCGCCATCGGTGACTACAATGACGTCAATTTCAGGATTCGATCGATTCCCAATGATTTCTTCAATTTGATTTTTGTCAGAGTGGGCAATATATAAACCTCTTGGTTGGCGATACTCATGACTAAAGCGCTTTACAGCTGTACCTACGATAGGCGTATAAATCGTCGGTAACATTTCAGCTAGATGGCGGCTAACCAGTTTATAAAATAAAATTTGGTTTTTATCATGTAAATTGTTGAGATATATATTTTGCTGCAAGCTTGTTTTATAGCTTGAAAACTGCAAATAAGCTCGTCTGACTTGTTCCTCTAATGTTTCAACTCGATGCGGTAATTTTCCTAACAAACCGAATTCTCGTCTTTCATCAAAAGTAAAAGCAGTGCTTTTATTTAATTGAGGTAGTGTTAATAGTGCTTTACCATTGATTGAAGTTTCAAGATATAGTTCACCTGTTTCTTCATCACGAGAAATATCAAAATCTAACATAATTATTATCTTTAAAATAAATTGGGTAAAATAGCCAATTGGCACAATTAATTCAATCAAAGCAGCCTACAAAAATAATCAAGGACCGCACATGGCAGAAGTAAGTAACTAATGTTAACATCTTTAATTTTATAACCACGAGGTTAATATGGTTAAACGCTTAATAGGATGCCTTATGATGCTTTTTTTAACAAGCTGTATGGCTCATGATGAAGAATATTATCGTAATAATCCAAGAGCTTTGCAAGCTGCGCTTAAACAGTGCCCCAATAAGCAGCCTTCTATAGGTTGTGACAAGCTTAATGATATTGCCGAAGACATGAACCGTTTTGCTTTTGAATTGCAGTTGAATCCACAGCGATTCGGCCAAAAAATCTTAGACTTACAAATGCAGTTAGCAAAGATACAAGATGAATTAAAGCAAAATCCAACAAAATCTGCTTTAGAAGATAAAATAATCGAAGAAAGGCAAGAATTAAAGACACGTCTAGCTGTAGTAAAGTGGTTAGAATCACCTGAGAGCAGACCATGAGAATCTTAATAAGTAATGATGATGGCGTATACGCACCTGGTATTAGAGCATTAGCAACCGAAATGGCTAAAATTGCAGAAATTGATGTCGTTGCCCCTGATAGGAACCAGAGTGGATCGAGTAACTCCTTAACTTTAACAAAGCCGTTGCATGTGGCAAGGCTTGATAATGGTTATTATAGTGTAGAAGGTACGCCTACAGATTGTGTACACTTAGCTTTAACAGGACTCCTAGATAATGTTGCAGACATTGTTGTTTCAGGAATTAATGATGGCGCCAACTTAGGTGACGATACGCTTTATTCGGGCACAGTCGCTGCTGCTGTAGAGGGGCGATATTTAGGTTTCCCTGCATTAGCTTTTTCAATGGTAGGGGATAATATTAAACATTTCGATACTGCTGCAATTATCGCGCGAAAATTAGTTTCTAAGATGCGTCCTAAAATGCTACCTATACAAACTATATTAAATGTTAATGTGCCCGATTTACCTTTAAATAAAATTAAAGGATTTAAAGTAACCCGACTAGGTACCCGTCATGGCGCAGAGCCAATAGTTAAGGATGTAGATCCCCGTGGTCGTCCTATTTACTGGATTGGGCCCCCAGGGATAGAAGCTAATGCCGGTCCTGGTACAGATTTTCATGCAGTTAGTCAGAATTATGTATCTATAACGCCTCTTCATTTAGATATGACCCATCTTAAAGTATTTAAGCAATTAACTAATTGGGTTGATCAAATAGAGTTAGCCTAATTGATTTAAAGGATGTTAAGTAGAAGTAAAAAATAAATGAGCGTTATTAAATTTGGAATATATCATTTAAGAGTCTGGCCTAATTTACTTTTTAGGGAAATCATGCAGAAGTTTTGTTATTTATTTCTACTTTTATCTTTAGTTGGTTGTCATGAACGAAACTATATAGCACCTGTTGAAGAATTAAAGTGGCATTCTTACTTAGGCAGGCCTGCAAAACATATTGTTCGTCCGGAAGAAACTATTTATGCTATTGCTTTTCGTTATGATTTAGATTTTCGTGAACTATTAAGATATAACCACTTATTAAGATCAAGACTCCATGTTGGTCAAGTTTTACAGATACCTCATTTCAGTTCTAAAGCATTACCTTGGCAGTCTGAATCTAAAAATGCTGTTAACAAACCGTTAAATTACCAACAAGTTTCTCTTAAATCAGCAGGGCATTGGTTTTGGCCAGCACAAGGTAAAATTGTTAATAATTTTAATCTTAAATTTGGAAAAAAAGGCATAGATATTGCTGGTAAAAAGGGTGAGAAGGTTTATGCAGCCTCTTCAGGAATTGTTGCTTATGCTGGAAATGGTCTAGCAGGATATGGAAATTTGATTATAATTAAACATAGTGATCAATTCCTTACCGCATATGGAAATAATTTGCATAATCGAGTGAAAGAGGGCCAAATTGTTAAAGCTGGCCAGATTATTGCCGACATGGGTATTGTGGATAGGAAATTTTGGGGGGTTCACTTTGAAATTAGAAAAGCAGGTCAACCAGTTAACCCAGCTGGATTCTTGCCGCGGATATAATTTTAACAGCTATTTAAGTTTTTAAGAAGTTAAGTTTCAAAGTAAGCCAATTTCTCAGAACTGAATTAAACACAAAGGTGAAATCATGCAGGCAGATAATGATTCAATTAAAGAGTCTGATTTACCAGATGAAGAATGGAACGAGCCAGCCGACGACATACTTGCCTCTGATGACATAAGTCTCGATATTGATATTGATCCTGTTGAATTTGAGCCTGACTTTTCTGATGAAGAAGCTTTTCCATCCTTTCACCGCGGCCGTCAAGCAAGTAAAATAATGGATGCAACCCAATTGTATTTAAGTGAAATTGGTTTCTCGCCGCTCCTTTCAGCTGAGGAAGAAGTCCATTATGCCAAACTAGCTTTAAAAGGGGATGTTGAAGCTCGTAAAAAGATGATTGAGTCAAATCTACGTTTAGTCGTTAAAATTGCTAGACGCTATTTAAATCGTGGCCTTCCACTTTTAGATTTGATAGAAGAGGGTAATCTTGGTCTCATGAAGTCTGTAGAAAAATTTGATCCTAATCGTGGCTTTCGTTTTTCTACCTATGCTACTTGGTGGATTAGACAGACGATTGAGCGCGCTATTATGAATCAAACACGTACAATACGCTTGCCAATTCATGTGGTTAAAGAGCTAAATGTTTATTTGCGCGCTGCAAGACATCTAACACAAAAACTAGATCATGAGCCTTCACCAGAAGAGATTGCTGATTTAGTGGATAGACCTCTAGAAGATGTACAAAAACTTTTAGGTCTAAATGATAAAGTCACCTCAATTGATACACCTATTGGTTATGATGAAAATAAATCACTTCTAGACACGATTCCTGATGAAAATAGTATGAATCCGGCCGAGTTACTGACAGATGAAGATTTGCGCGTACATATTGAATCCTTGCTTGATAAATTAACGGAAAACCAACAACAAGTCATTGCAAGGCGCTTTGGCTTGCGTGGCTTTGAGAAAGCAACCCTAGAAGACGTAGGTAAAGAAATTGATTTAACTAGAGAGCGAGTCCGACAAATTCAGGTTGAAGCATTAAAGACCTTAAGAGGGTTATTAGAACGAGTTGGTTTGACGCAAGAAGATTTATTTTAATTTATGCCTGCTTTACGCTTTAAGATGTAAAGTAGGCCACTTTAGCCATTGAGAATTTAAAGGAAATCTTATTTTATAAACTTAATCTCAGTTGTTACATATGGATAGAATAGTGTTGTGTTATAGCAAGTAAGATAATTTAAACATTAAATTTAGCACATTACTTAAAAAGAGTTAAATAATAAATAAAGATTGTTAATAGCGTATTGAACAATAAAGCTCAACATAAAATAAAAATTACCTTTGTGTTATTAGAACAGCATTGGTTTATAGGGTATTTATCTAGATAAGTATAATATTTATTCCGAATCAAGCGGTTAGCCTTGCCTGAGATAAAATAATTTTTTTCCTTAAGATCAATAGCCTACTAGAATAAATAGAAATTAAATGGATTACTTTAAACGCTAAGGATTATGTTATTAATTACTATGATTTATCTTATTGTCGGAGTTTTAACAGGCATACTCGCTACTATGTTTGGTTTCGGCGGAGGCGTGTTAGTTGTACCTTTGCTATTCTGGATTTTATCTTTTCACCATGTTCCTGTTGAAATTGTAATGCATATTGCAGTGGGAACTTCTTTAGCTTTCATATTAATTAACATGCTTTACGCCAGCTGGCTTCATTACCTAAATCAAACTTTAAATGCTGCTTTGTTAAAACTTATGCTACCTCCTGTCGCGTTAGGGGCTATGGCAGGTGCCTTAATAGCAAGTTTTATAAGCTCTTTTGCCTTAAGGGGACTGTTTATTATTTTACTGGTTTTAGTCTTTATAAATACTTTTAAAAAGGAGTTTTTTTATAAAAAAAATAGTATTGTTTCCCAAGAGCAAGAGCCAAATAAAACAATTCTTTACATAATTAGCTTAATAACCGGCGTGATTGCCTCTATGTTAGGGATTGGTGGAAGTGTCATAATTGTGCCTTTTTTTAGATATTATAATTATTCAATGCAGAAAGCGTCTGCAGTGGCTAATGGCTTAGCCGTGCCAAGTAGCTTAATAGGTAGCCTTGTGTTGGCTGTTGCAGGCTATAATTTACCAAACCTCCCACCATACAGTACTGGCTATATTTATTGGCCAGCACTTTTTGGTTTATTTTTAGGGAGTATGTTAGGTTCTAAAATTGGTATTTTCTTTAGTGGAATAGTTCCTGACTGGTTATATGGAAAGATCTATGCGTTTCTTTTATTACTCGTTATCTTTTTAATGTCGATTCCTTAACATCAAGCTTAAGAGAAAAAAGATTATGGCTTAACAATATCTAGGTCCCGCCAACAAGCTGAATAATCTTGCTGCCTGGCCGAATGCATGTATGCTTTTTCACTGATTAGCCAAGGTAAAGATGTTTCAAACATAAATGCTAGGGTATTTTCATAGCGAGTAGGTTTTTGCTCCTCATTAATCATGCTTTTATACGTTTGGCTATCTGGCCCATGGGCTGTCATACAATTATGAATACTTATTCCGCCGGGTAGAAAACCTTCTTTTTTGGCATCATACTCGCCTTTAATTAGACCCATTAATTCACTCATTATATTACGATGAAAGTAGGGGGGCCTAAAGGTATGTTCAGCAACCGTCCACCGCGGAGGAAAAATTACAAAATCTAAATTAGCAATGCCGCTATTGCTACTTTCAGAGGTTAATACAGTAAAAATAGAAGGGTCAGGATGATCAAAACTGACTGTATTAATTGTATTGAATAATGATAAATCATAGCTGTAAGGCGCATAATTACCGTGCCAGGCCACTACATTTAGAGGCGAGTAATTACTGCGACAAAACCATAAGTGGTGGTTTGACTTACAAATTAAAACAATTGGTTGATGCATATCCTCAAATGCAGCAACAGGATAAAGAAAATGACGTGGATTAGCTAAACCATTAGAACCAATAACTCCTAAAGAAGGAAGTGTTAAAGGTTGCGCTGAATTTTCAGCTAAATAGCCACATGCTAAGTCATCTTTTAATTCCAATTTAAATTTAACGCCGCGGGGAATTACTGCAATCTGGCCAGGGCCAATCTCTAAACGGCCAAATTCAGTGAATAATATAATGTCACCTTGATAAGGCACGAATAACATTTCACCATCATAATTACTAAAATAACGATCTGACATTGACTGCGTGCATTGATACAGATAAGTATTTACAAGTTTATTACCTGCAATGTGAAATAAGCTGTCTACAAAATCTACTTCGATCGTAGGGATAGGTAGTGGTGACCAGCGATATGGGTTAGGGGGCTGTAGAGCAATAAATTTCAATGCGGGTTCATGATGATAACTGTAATCACCTTGAGTTACGGAGGGCGCAGTGCGATAAAGCCAGCTATGTAAATTAAGATGGCGGGGCCTTGTAAAAGCGCTACCACTGAGTTGCTCTGCATAAAGCCCATAAGCACATTGCTGCGGGGAGTTTTGATTTTGGGGTAAGGCTCCAGCAATTGCCTCCGTTTGATGATAGTTACCGAATCCTGCTAACACACCTTTCTCCTCATAAATAATTACAATTTATTCTATTCCTGTAATTTGCTAATAGTTGCATTCTAAGGCACTTTATACAAGTCTTTCAAATTATAAACGAATTAAATTGTTCTTTACTCTCTAACACTAGAGGAACTATCCGATAAGTCATTCTTTTTAAAGTCATGACAGGATATAATTTAAGATTTATCACTGAGTAGATAGAGGTAGGTTATGGCAGGTCATAGTAAATGGGCAAATATTAAATTCAGAAAAGGCGTTCAAGATGCCAAGCGTGGAAAAATTTTTACTAAGTTAATTCGCGAAATCACTGTTTCAGCGCGTATGGGTGGTGCTGATGAGACAAGCAATCCGAGATTACGGGATGCCATTGTCAAGGCCTTAAAAGCAAATATGAAGCGCGATACGATTGATAATGCTATTAAGCGTGGCGCTGGTGGCTTTGAGGGCGATAATATGGTGCAAATGCGTTATGAAGGTTATGGCCCTGGCGGTGTGGCTATTTTAGTTGATTGCTTATCTGATAATAAAAATCGTACTGTGTCTGACGTTCGACATGCATTTACTAAATATGGCGGTAATTTAGGTACGGATGGTTCTGTCGCTTACTTATTTACTAAACAAGGTGAAATTCTGCTTGCCGCCGGTCAGCCAGAAGATAAAGTCATGGAAGTTGCTATTGAAGCGGGTGCTGAAGATGTTACTTCTGAAGAAGGACAAATTGAAATTATTACTGCTGCTGAGAATTACCATAATGTCCTACAAGCATTACAAAATTCAGGCTTTGAGATTGAGCAGTCTCATATAACGATGCGTGCTCAAACAACAGTTAAGGTTGATCAAGAAACAGCAGAATCATTAATTAAATTAATTGATATGCTTGAAGACTTAGATGACGTGCAAGAAGTTCATAGTAATGCTGAGCTTCCAGAGTCATTATTCGAATCGGCCCATTGATGAGTGTTATATTAGGTATCGATCCAGGTTCACGTGTAACAGGGTATGGTGTTATTAAGGAAGAGAAACGCAATATATACTATCTTGATAGTGGCTGTATTCGAACATCCGCAGGTGATTTAAGTACCCGACTTTTACAAATATTTGATGGTATTTGCCAAATTATGGATGATTTTAGCCCTAATGAGGTCGCTATTGAAGAAGTTTTTATGCATCAAAATCCTAGTGCTGCTTTAAAATTAGGGCATGCTCGCGGTGCAGCTCTAGTTGCAGCTGCATCTCACCGTATTGAAGTCAGTGAGTACTCAGCTCGGGAAGTAAAGCAATCTATTGTTGGCTATGGTGCTGCCGAGAAAGATCAAGTTAATCATATGGTTGTACGCTTACTTATGTTAAACCGTCCACCACAGAAAGATGCGGCTGATGCATTAGCTATTGCAATTTGCCACAGCCATATGAGGAATAATATTAAGAAGCAATTAGGCTTAAGGAAAAGACGATGATTGGTTGGTTGCAAGGTAAGATTATTGATAAACAAAAACCAGGAAAGCTGGTAATTAATGTTCAAGGGGTAGGATATGATGTAGAAACATCATTGCAAACCTTTTTTAAGCTTGACAGTGGCAGTGATACCGTAAGCTTGCATATCCACACAGTTGTTCGTGAAGATGCTTTTTTATTATATGGTTTTTTAGATAAGTTAGAACGATCAGTATTTAGAGCGTTAATTAAAATAAATGGTGTAGGCCCGCGGGTGGCTATAGGAATTCTTTCCAGTGTGACACCTTTAGAACTTATTCAATCAATTAGTCAAAATAATACTAATTTTTTAACTAAGTTGCCTGGTATAGGTAAAAAAACAGCAGAGCGCCTTATCATTGAAATGAAAGATATCGTTAATCAATTAGCTCAAAATGAATCACTTTCAGTGCCCGATCAAACTATGATTGGTAATCAGCATGAGCAACACGAAGCAATTTGTGCTTTAGAAGCCCTAGGTTATAAGCTGCAGGAAGCAACAAGAATAGTTAGAAAATTAGATGATGGTAAAAAAACTTGTGAGCAATTGATTAGAGAAGCCCTGCGGCAATTAGCTGTCCATAGCGTATAGAGAAAACTAATTTTAGCGCATTGGTATAGGATTGGTTCTCAAGCACTTAGTAAAGCGTAATTCTTAATTTTGGGTATTACCTTCCCTTAAATAACATTAATGATCTGCATCCTCACTTTTATTAGTTAAGTTAATAGGAAAATAAACACGCACTATAAGACCTGTACCCTCTTTAGGCGAATCTAGCTTAACGCGAGCGCCATGTAAGTCACAGATTTGCCTAACGATAGCTAAACCTAAGCCACTACCAGTTGTTTTATTGCCAAGTACTCTAAAGAAGCGTTCAAATACTCGATTTTGTAATTCACTAGGAATGCCTGGACCATTATCTTGAACTTCCAAAACTAGTTCTTGATGATCTTGCTGGTAAACTTTTACTAGCACTTTACCAGCTTCCTTACAATAGCGAATGGCATTATCTACGAGGTTCCGTATTAAAATACTTAGTGCTGTTGGATTACCTTCGAACTTGGGCAGATATTCGTCATGCTCAAATTCTAGCTCAATTTGTTTTTCTACTGCGCTAGGTGCTAGCATGGCTAAAATTTCACGTGTTATTTTGACAAGATTAACCTCGTCAATGTCATTGATGCTCGCTGCTTCAGGAACTAATTTACTCATCGTTAGTAGCTGCTGAACAATATGAGTACTACGATTAACACTCGCGATTAGTTTTTGTAAAGCTTGGTTCTTTTCTCCAATATTATTGGTATTTAAAGCAACCTGAGCCTGCGTTTTAAGTGCTGCAAGTGGCGTGCGTAGTTCATGCGCCGCATCAGCTGCAAAACGTTTTTCCCTTTCAAAACCTTCTTGTAGCCGAAAAAATAGCTTATTTAATTCATCTATGACAGGTTTGATTTCTTCCGGCACCTCTTGTAAATCAACTGGTTCTAAATGGGTGGGTGCTCGGTTAGCCACTTCCTGGGCAACACGATCTAGGCTATCTAGACCCCGACCAATGATAATCCAAATTAATAAGCCAGAAAGAGGAAAAGTAAGTAGCATAATATAGAGATCATCTTGGGCAATGCGATGACCTAACTCATTGCGTGTGTCATAGCGCTCTGCAATGACAGTACGAATACCTGCTTGAGCATTATAAGTTGTAAAGACACGCCATTTCTGATTCGCTATGATTTTATCACTAAAGCCATCCACTTCGGCAGTTAGGGGAATTCTAGGTGCTGCTGAAGAATGCAATAACAGTTTGCCGCCATTTGTCCAAACTTGAAAGTTAAATTTGTCTAAGTAGTTTTTAGGCGGTAAGTCATTTAAAAACCGGCGTTGATAAAAATTTTCAATTTTTTGTGGGATAACTTCCAAATTGTCTTGAATTTTAGTAAGCGGCCGCTGATGTACATCATCGCCTAATAACGCTTGATAAGACAGTGCTGAAATAGCCATTAAGGTATCTAAGTGTTCCTGAATATCTTTTTGATCTAGATAGTAATTACCTATCGCTGTTAATGTTGTGGTAATCGTAATAGCTAACAATAAATTAATTAATAAAAATTTACGTATTGATGATTTCATCAGGTGTGATGGCTCTCATTTTTTTCTACCATATAGCCAACGCCACGAATGGTACGAATAAAATTGGCATTAAGTTTTTTACGTAAATTATGGATATGGACTTCAAGGGCATTACTATCAACATCTTCATCCCAACCATAAATACTTTGCATCAATTGCTCGCGCGATAAGACTTGGCCACTATTTTCAAGGAGTTTTTGTAAGAGAGCAAATTCTCGACGAGGAACGTTAACCATTACATCGTCAACGTAAACAGAATGCGCAGCTGGATCGAGGGTAATATTGCGATATTGTAAAATAGAATCAGCTCGACCCTGAGATCGTCTAGCTAACGCTCTAACGCGTGCACTTAATTCATTTAAATCAAAAGGTTTAATAATATAATCATCAGCGCCGCTGTCTAAGCCTCTAACGCGATCTTCAATAGATTCTCTGGCAGTCAGAATGATGACAGGTGTTGTATAGCCTTCATTGCGAATAGATTGTAAGAAGCCTAAACCAGATAGCTTGGGTAAACCTAAATCAAGAATAATTAATTCAAATGATTCAGATTTTACAGCGGCTCTTGCCGCTTCACCATCTTTGAGCCAGTCGACAACGTAGCCAAATTGGGTTAAACCGGTTTTAACAGCGTCGCCAAGTAACTCATCATCTTCAACTAGTAGCAATCTCATCGTTGCTCCCCTGATTATAACAAACTATGAGAAGAGTCAGATTTCTGTGACTCTTTATCTTTATCTAATACATGCCGCGTTAAATATAATGCTTGCAGGAAAACAAATATTAAAGTTAAGCCAGCACCGCCAAATAATTTAAAATTTACCCATACATCCGTATCATAATGATAGGCGACATACAGGTTAGCAGCACCCATAAGTATAAAAAAGAATGACCAAGCGTAGTTTAGCCTATACCATATTTTGGTAGGTAAACTAATATTGCTATCCATAATTTTTTGAATTAAAGGTTTGCTAGCAAAGACAGGCGAGAGAAGGAAAACAAGCGCAGTTAGCCAATAAATACCCGTTGGTTTCCATTTGATAAACCATGGATTATGGAAAAATAACGTTGCTCCGCCTAATACTAGAATAATAGCTAAGCTAAACAAATGCATTTTCTCATAGCGTTGGTGCCTTAACCTAAAAAAGATAACTTGGAATAGGGAGGCAACCATAGCAATACCTGTAGCAACATAAATGCCGAAGAGCTTATAGCCTATAAAAAAAAGAAATACCGGAAAAAAGTCAAACAATAATTTCATAATATTCAACTTAGTTAATTAATTAACTAATTATAACACATGATTTATATATAACTTGCAAGTGCAAGTTTAGATTTTTGTATTAATAATTAAACAATTAATAAAATTTTAGTTTATTTTTTAAACTTGTGCATAAAAACTTATTAGCTTGGCAAGAAAGAAGTGAAGGCTTTTATGGTGAAATTACATTGGAGCTCTTGCCTAACCTGCATCTTTTCCTTTATTTCTGCGTTGCAAACGTTTCTGCGTTGCAAACGTTTCTGCGGTGCTGCTCATTTACTCTCTGTAAACTCTACCTCTCGAAACCTTAGCTAAGATGGCCTAACAAGTGAGCTTCTAACTTTAATTAATTGTAAGCTTTATCCGATAAATATTTTCTGGCCAGGTTTTAATCTTTTTTTATTGATATTAGGATTTAACTTTTCTAATACTGCTATTTTAGTATGATGTCGTTTAGCAATCTTGCTTAAATTATCACCTGCAAGAACCGTGTAGATGCCAGGAGTGGTCGTTTTGCGCCAAATAATTAATTGTTCACCTTTAATTAGGTTTTGTCTTGTTGCGAGCTTATTCCAAGTTTTTATATCTCGCGTGTTGACACCATATTTCTTTTCTAAGGTTTGCCACGTCTCACCCGGTTGAACAATATGAATTACTTTATAATTTCGCGTAGTTGGGAGCCTATCAGCAATAACTGTCATAGAAGGTTTAGGTTCTGCCATAGGGGCATTGCGAGTACTGGGTATAAGTATATACTGACCTTTTTTTACTTTATCCATTTTTAGTTGATTAAGCTCACGTATTAATTTTGCTGTAGTAAAGTATCGCTTTGCAATGGAATTTATGTTATCACCTGCTTGTACTTGGTGACGAGTCCAGCTTACCCGTTTATCTTGTGGAAGATTAGCAAGATTGCGATTAAAATCGGCTACCTTATTAGCTGGAATTAATAGCTTAAAAGGTTTATAAGGTGCTGTTGCCCAACGATTAAAGCCTGGATTTAACTTAAGTAAATCTTTATAGGTAATTCCTGCTAGTTTTGCTGCATGATTTAAGTCTATTTGACTGCCAATATTGACCTCTTCAAAGTAAGGTACATAAGGAATATAAGGCAGTGAAACGTGATAACGTTGGGGATATTTAACAATTTCAGCTAAAGCCAGAAAGCGTGGAACATAAAATTTCGTTTCACTTGGGAGAGGTAAGGACCAGAAGCGAGCACGATACTTTTGTCTGCTATGTTTTATAGCACGCAAGACAGTTCCTTCACCAGAGTCATAAGCTGCAATAGCTAAAGTCCAATCACCATGAAAAAAGCGGTTTAAATAAGCTAGATAGTTTAATGCGGCATTGGTTGATAAACCAATACTACGCCGACCATCAAACCACCAATCCCGTTTTAAACCCAATTCACTGCCTGTTCCTGGCATCAATTGCCATAAACCTGCAGCACCCGCTCCAGAATAAGCAAATGGATCGTAAGCACTTTCAAGCATAGGTATCAGTGCAAGCTCACCAGGTAATTTTTTCTTTTTTATTTCTGTAACTATGTGATAAATGTAAGGCTCAGCACGGGCGAGTTTTTGAATATAGCCTGGGTGAGAAACTAACCAGCGTATTTGTGCTTGTACTTCAGGTTGCGAAACCTCGTGATTCATGGAAAAATGATCACGTAAAACATCCCAAACGGTTGGGATTGAAGCACTTTGAACTGGATTTAAAAGAAAGCAGAATTGTAACAGTAAAAATAACTTTATTCGAATTGTTCTCTTAGCCTTCAATATTAAAGCCTGTCTCTAAGCCAAATGGTTTAACAGTGTACTCGATATAATCTAGCCGAGAAACCCTTTTTTTAGCTATAGTCTGATCAAATTTTCAAAATTATGCCTTAATTTAATTAAAGTTGTCTTTGTTAAATCTTATTTGTTTAAATATTGCTAAAGGCTCATCTGAGTCACAACCATGCATTTTGGCATAGTTTCTTACTTGTGGTTCATTTATTCGTAAGAAAGGATTAATCTGCTTTTCTAATGCAATGGAAGAAGGTAAGGAGCAAGCTCCAGAATGGTTTAGTTCTCGTTGATATTTTTGAATAACTAAATTATTAGGCTCTACTGTCGCGGCAAACCGTAAATTTTGTCGCGTGTATTCATGCCCACAGTAAACTTTTGTCGCCTCCGGTAATTCTTTAAGCAAGGTTAAAGAACTAAGTAGCTGCTCATAAGTTCCATCAAAAACTCGGCCGCAACCTGCTGAAAATAAGGTATCGCCACAAAATAGGAGTTGCTTATTGGTCTCAAAATAACAAATATGACTGGAGGTATGACCGGGAATATTTAACACTTGAAAGTACCAAGGATTGAGTTCAACTATATCATTATTTAGTAAAGTATGTTGAACTAAAGGAATTCTTGTGTCAGGCGGACCATAGACAATTGTCTTAGGATTGGCTCGACAAAGCTCGTCTACACCTCCAATATGATCCATGTGATGATGGGTAATTAAAATGGCCTTAAGCGAGAATCCCGTTCTTTTTAAATAGTCCATAACTGGTTTAGCTTCACCTGGATCAACACAGATTACATTACCCATGGTGTCAATCAAAAGCCAAATATAGTTATCCTTAAAAGCTAAAAGTGGTGTAACTAACACAAAATTCCTTCAAAAGTTGCAAGTCAAATTAGATTATAAATAGCATGTTATTCAATTAAATAAAATGATTTATTAGGATTAAAAATTTTAGTCAAATAATCCAAAATTATTCTCATTTCTTCTGCAAGACTAAATGGGGGATTTATAATAAATAAGCCACAGCCATTCATTGCTGTTTTATCTGGTAAGTTTAACGAAAATTCAATACGTAAGTTAGATTTAGGGCTATTGGCATTAATTTTTTCAATTAATTGTGTATGCAAACGTCGATTAAGAATAGGGTACCATATACAGTAAACGCCCGTTGCGAAACGATGGAAGGCTTTGTTTATTGCATTAGCAATCTCTTTATACTCTGTTTTAATTTCATAAGAAGGATCGATAAAAATGAGCCCACGACGCTCAAGTGGTGGGAGGAGCGATTCTAATGCTGTAATCCCATTCTGGTGGCCGAAGAAAACACGCTTATTAAAGCGAGGTATCATTTTTAGCTGATTAAATTCTTGAGGGTGTAGTTCCAAACATGTCGCTCGGTCTTGCATACGTAAGTTTGCCAGGGCTAGAGAGGGCGATCCAGGATAATAACGCAGTTGTTTATCAGGGTTTAGTAATTCAATGACTCGGGTATAAGGTTCAAATAGAGATGGTAATGCCTTTCGTGCCTCCCAGAGAGGAACTATCCCTGTATTGATTTCACCCGTTTTCTTTGCTTTATTATCTTGTAAATCATATAAACCAGAGCCAGCGTGGGTTTCTAAATAAAAGAGAGGCTTATCTTTCTGGGTTAAATAATTTAAGATGCGACATAAGGTGACATGTTTCACTACGTCTGCAAAATTTCCGGCATGATAACCATGTTGATAGCTGAGCATAACATTTTGATTTAGCGAAATTTCTGCAGTATACGGCTTTATATGCTTTAAATCCACGCAAGTTAATCAAAAAATATTTTAACATTTTTTTTCAAAATAATCTATATTGAAAATATAAGAACAAATTGATAATAAATTAAACAAAACTTAATTGATTCAAACTATATTGATTCAAACTATGTGGAAACAAAGATGAACTTACCAAGAGAATATGATCGTGAATTCGATGATGATGCCCATTCTTATTCTGAATTTCCTATAGAAGAGGAAGTGGACTTAGCTCACAAGAAGCGTATACGCAAGATGCTAGAAGACAAGCTAGAACGTAAACGCTTACGAGAACATATTGATGAATTGGATGGTGAATTTGATTGGGATGAATTAGAAAGATAGTTCTTTCCTCTGTCGCTTACTAGCTTGTAATGTATTTTGGAGCAAAGTTGCTATAGTCATTGGTCCAACGCCTCCAGGCACAGGCGTTATCCAGCCTGCCTGAAGACTTGCAGCATCAAAGTTAATATCGCCTCTTAACTTGCCATTGTCTAATCGGTGTATGCCTACATCGACTAGAACTTGCGATTTATTTAGCCAACTAGGTTGAATTAAATCACATACGCCGGTAGCTACAACAATGATATCGGCCAGTCTAATATGGGGCTCTAAATCTTCGGTAAAGCGATGACAAACAGTTACGGTAGCGCCAGCAAGCAAAAACTCTAAAGCCATAGGGCGCCCAACAATATTGGATGAGCCCACAACAACAGCGTTTTTCCCACGTAGAGGAATATCATAGAAGTCAAGTAGTTGAATAATACCAAAGGGCGTACAGGGTCTAAGAAGAGGGATACGTTGCGCTAAACGGCCTACATTATATGGATGAAAACCGTCAACATCCTTAGAGGGTGCAACACACTCAATAATGCGATCACTATCTATAGTGGGTGGTAAAGGAAATTGGACTAAGATTCCATCAATATTTGTATTAAGATTTAATTCTTGGATTAAATCAATTAATTTTTCTTCTTTGGTATTTTCTGGAAGATTGAAAGCAACCGAAGTAATACCTGCTTCTTCACAAGCTCGCCTTTTATTGGTTACATAAATTTCAGATGCCGGATCATCACCAACTAAAATGACTGCTAGAGCAGGTGGGGTAATACTAGCTCTCTTTCTTGCTGATATTTCTTGTGCTACAGCCGTTCTTAATTTCGATGCAAGTTGCCTACCATTTAAAAGAATCGCTTTCATATTAATCTATCTAATTAAAGTATAAGAATTATGGAGCACTAAGCGCATTGATGCAATTTATAAGTTACTTAATTTGTAAGAGATTTCTAGTGAACTTGTTGAATAACAGGAATATAGATGTTATTTTCCTATATTTAAATGGATTAGTCCTCGCAGGGAGCGCTGCTTGAAAGTAAATTGTCTTTGGGCTGCGATTTTATCTTTATCGCTGCCTATATCAGTTTTTGGTATGGGAATGGGTGAGATAAGGGTACATTCGTTTCTTAATCAACCCTTTAATGCTGAGATTCCACTTACAGATACTGAAGGGGTTTCTCTAGATACCATAAGAGTAAATTTAGCATCGGTCGAGGAATATTCACGTATTGGCTTAACGTCAAATGAAATATTATCATTTCTAAGGTTTACTGTAAAAAGAGACCAGAATGGTCAACCCGTTATTGCTATTACCTCTACTGAACGAATTTCAGACCCTTATCTCCAAATTGTAGTAGATTTAGCTTGGCCTGCAGGACAAATTTATCGAGCATATACCATATTATTAGATCCGCCGGGTTATCAGATTAAAAAGCCCAATTCAATCACTGTTATCAAAAAAGCTAATGTTAATAAAACAAGTATTGGCGAACCGGGGGTTATTAATCAACCAGTCTATCAGCATATGAGTGGTAAGGTTAGCGCCGTAACTCAGGAAGCAACCTATGGGCCAACGTTAGCTAATGAGAGTATCTGGCAGATAGCTCAAAGATATAAAACTGCGGATACAACCTTGCCTCAAGTGGTTCTTGCTATTGTTGGAGCAAATTTAGATGCATTTACACAAGGGAATTTAAATGGCTTAAAAGTGGGCGAGCAACTTAAAATTCCTTCTAGTGAGCAAATAGCCCAGATACCTATACGGTTAGCGATAGAGGAAGTGGCCGCCCATGATTTAGCTTGGCAGAATAAACAAGAAATTAAGCATATTATCTTTCCTCCTTATATCAATAAGACTGCTAAAACGTCTAAATTGAGTGAATTAGATACAACTTATTATGAATCTAAGATTGCACCAATCCCAAAGTTTAACTTAGAAACACCAGGACTAAACAGTGCTGCAACCTCTTTACCAGCACCTGAGGTATTCTTTACTGCATCTAATACCATCCCTTCTATAACACAAGAACAATCTAAAAATTTAGATTCACAAACCAGTGATGTAACTATCAGTGCAGGCCTTGGTGTTACCTTGGCTGCTATTGATACTGTACGCACAGAAAATTCATTAATAAAAGATCAATTAGAGAAACTAAAAGCAGCTAATAATCGTCTACAGCAGCAAGTGAGTAAGCAGCAAAAGGAAATGGCTGTTTTACAAGAACAGTTAAGGATTATTGTGCAAGAACGCCAAGCCTTGCGTGCTCAAACTAGTTCTTTAAATTCTTCTGATAGTCCTTCTTGGCTTTATTGGTTGATTATTGGTGGGAGTTCGATTGTAATTCTTTATGGGTTGCTTTATTGGTTTTGGCTCAAACAGCGAGAAGAGGATGACGAGCTAAATGAAAGCTCTGAAACGGTTATTATACCTCCTACAGTTAATAATCCAACAGCTATGCCAGAAGGCGACAAGACTGACGCCAATGCCGAAAGTACAAAATTAGATAAATCTACAGAATCTACTAAGAATCCAGCAGTTGTTGAGCCTATGACAATACAAGCAATGCAAATAGAATCTGCTGCGCCTACTAATGACAAAGAGGTGGCACAAACAACAAGAATTAAAACTGAAGAAGAGCATATAGGAAATACAAAGGATGAAACTTTTGACATAAATCAAAATGATCTAACTGCAAAAACAGAGCAGCCAAATGATAAGTCAGCAAATTCATCTACTAATTCAGTAAATAGGCCTGATAGGGTTGAAAGTGATAAATATCAACCTATGAACGATGAGACAACTGCAAAGCAACCGCCTAATTTAGAAGATGAAACAGCGAAAGCAGACTCTACAAAGACAATAGGTATTGAGGAAGTAAATAATAGTATGATGGCAGCTAAGTCTTCTGATACGAATGTAGTAGAAAATGTTGCCCCTAGCGTAGAAAACAAAAATTCAGAGGAAAATGATTCTCTATCAGATGAACTAGAATCTGAACTCAATCCTGATAACCTAATACCTTTTGATAAACCCCTTGACGATATTAAACAACCTAAAGATTCCCTTAAGCAGTTTAAGCAAAATAAGGAAGAAGATTCTGCTGTTGATTTTGAGCCGGGCTTAGATAAACTCATTAAACCTAAGTCAAAACAAAATATACGTGATGAGCAATCTTTAGATTTTGTGATTGATGATCAGGTCGAAGCCTTATTAAAGCATATAAACCATAATCCTGATGCATCCTCTGTAAAGGCTGAAACTTCAATACCACTGGCAACCGATACCTCTTTAAACTCAACTAATGAAAACTTATCTGATTCTGGTGAGCAAACTTCCAATACCGAGCAAATAGAAACAATAGACCAAGAAAAACATGCGGTTAATTCTACTGAAAGTGTCAATACCGATAATTCGCCATCTGAATCTCAATTAGTTAAAAGTCAAACAGCTTTAAACACTTTACTTTCTCTAGCAGAAACTTATATTGCTATGGAAGATTTTGAATCGGCTGGGCAATCCTTAGAAGAAGTCATAAAATTTGGTAACGACGAGCAAAAAGCACAAGCGCAAAAATTATTACAAAAGCTAAGTAAGTAAGCTAACTTTTCCTAAAGCAGATTAATTTATTCTTTTTGTTAAGATATTCAGAGGTTTAGGATTTATTCCCTAGACAAATATAGTATGGTGTTATACATTGGCCAATTTTAGTAGGAAATGCGTATGCGTATCGCCTTAGGGGTTGAATACGATGGAAGCCAATACCATGGTTGGCAAGCGCAAACAGGGCTACACACTGTACAGCAGGCTATTGAAACAGCTATTAGTCGTATTGCAGATTGTAAGATAAGTGTTGTTTGTGCTGGTCGAACAGATACTGGCGTTCATGCAACCAACCAAATTATCCACTTTGATTGTGTAAAAGAGCGTTCTATTCGCTCATGGATTCAAGGGGCCAATTCTTATTTACCTAAAGATGTTTGTATAAGATGGGGCAGAGAAATGCCTGAGCATTTTCATGCGCGTTATTCCGCGTTATCGCGTCATTATCGTTATATTATCTATAATTCAGCTATTCGTCCTGCTTTGCTGCGGGGTAATGTCACCTGGCAATATCGCCAATTAAATCATCTTCATATGCATGAAGCTAGCCAATATTTATTGGGGGAAAATGATTTTACTTCATTTCGCTCAGTGGAATGCCAATCCAATACACCCATGCGTAATATTCATTATATGCAGGTAACACGCCAAGGTGATTTAGTCATTATTGATATTATTGCCAATGCATTTTTGCATCATATGGTAAGAAATATCGCAGGCGTATTAATTGCAGTAGGATCAGGAAAAAAACCTGTTACTTGGGTTCAGGAAGTATTAAAGGCTACTGATCGACGTTTAGGCGCTGAAACTGCACCGCCCTATGGCTTATATTTAGTCAATGTTACTTATCCTAAAGAGTTTGGTATTATAACTAACGTTGCTAATCCTTTATTCCTGTCGGAGCGTTAAATGCAAGGTTATGAGACTAGGATTAAAATGTGTGGGATGACGCGCAAAGAAGATATTGACCAGGCACTAGCACTAGGTGTTGATGCTATTGGCTTAATCTTCTATAAAGGGAGTAAACGATTTATTTCTGTTGAGTACGCTAAGAAGCTTCTTATTCCTTTGCCTTTATTTATTAATATAGTTGCGGTCTTTGTTAATCCTGATGTTGCTGAAGTGTGGCAAACTATACATGAATTACCTATTCAGTGGTTACAATTTCATGGTAATGAAACGGAATCCTTTTGTAATCAATTTAATCTCCCTTATATTAAAGCGCTGGCAGTAAAGCATAAAGATGAAGTGGCTGAAATGATGAATTTATATCCAACAGCATCTGCTTTTTTACTAGACACGCCTGCCCAAGATGCTTATGGTGGTACAGGCAAAACGTTTAACTGGAATAACATTCCAGAGAAATGTTCAAAGCCAATAATTTTAGCTGGCGGATTAACCTCAGCTAATATTCGACAGGCCATTAGCGAAGTATCGCCAGCTGCGGTTGATGTTTGTAGTGGAATTGAGAAGTCACCAGGCTTAAAAGATCATCATAAAATGGTTCAATTTGTTAAAGCATTAAGAGAAAATTATGAATAAAGAACTTCCTGATGAAAAAGGACATTTTGGCCCTTATGGCGGCATATTTGTTGCGGATACTCTAATGCATGCGTTGCATGAATTACAAACGGCCTACACTACTTACCGAAATGATAAGAGTTTTGTAGAGGAGTTAAAAGAGGAATTAAAAGATTATGTCGGCCGCCCATCGCCTTTGTATTTTGCAAAACGATTAACTAACTTGGCAGAAGGCGCCAAAATTTACTTAAAGAGAGAAGATTTAAACCATACGGGCGCGCACAAAATAAATAATACGGTAGGTCAGGCCTTGTTGGCAAAAAGAATGGGTAAAACACGTATTATTGCCGAGACTGGTGCAGGGCAACATGGTGTTGCAACTGCAACTGTTTCAGCAAAGCTTGGCCTTGAGTGCGTTGTTTATATGGGCGCTGAGGATGTTAAGCGGCAAGCAGTTAATGTCTATCGGATGAAATTACTTGGCGCTAAAGTCATTCCAGTTACAGCCGGGTCCCAAACCTTAAAGGATGCACTCAACGAAGCGATGCGCGATTGGGTAAGTAACATCGATAATACCTATTATATTATTGGCACTGTTGCAGGTCCGCATCCTTATCCCCAAATGGTAAGAGACTTTCAAGCAGTCATTGGTCAAGAAGTGCGCCAGCAATTTATAGAAAAAGAAACTTGTCTTCCAGATGCTTTAGTCGCTTGCGTTGGTGGAGGCTCCAATGCAATGGGTTTATTTTATCCTTTTTTAAAGGATGAAGCTGTGAAAATATATGGTGTTGAAGCCGGTGGTAAAGGTATTGAAACAGGTCAGCATTCTGCCTCACTAATTGCTGGTAAGCCAGGGGTATTACATGGTAATCGCACCTATCTACTTTGTGATAAGTTTGGACAGGTTAAAGATACCCATTCTGTATCTGCTGGGCTAGATTATCCGGGTGTTGGACCTGAACATGCTCACTTAAAGGATATAGGTCGAGTTCAGTATGTAGCAATAAATGATGATGAGGCTCTTAATGCATTTCGAATTTTAACCAAAGTGGAAGGTATTATTCCTGCTTTAGAATCAAGCCATGCTGTTGCTTATGCCATGAAATTAGCTAAAACAATGCAACCTAGCCAATGTATTGTTGTCAACTTATCAGGTCGTGGTGATAAAGACATCCATACCGTAGCAAGTATTGATGGTCTGAGCATATAACTATTTAGGCTTGGTAATTGGAGTTTATAATGAGTCGAATCGAAAAAACAATATCGGTCTCGCGAGCAAATAAAAAAAAGATGTTGAGTCCTTATCTCACTGCAGGCGATCCCTATCCGGAAGCAACGATAGAGTTAATGCATACCCTCGTTGCTGCTGGTGCAGATATTCTAGAACTCGGCATTCCATTTTCAGATCCCATGGCAGAAGGTCCTGTTATTCAAGCAGCCATGGAGCGCGCGCTGCGTTATAATATAACGAGTGATGATGTATTAAAAATGGTAGAAGATTTTCGCAGGAAAGATAATGACACACCCATTGTACTTATGGGTTATACTAACTCTATTGAATACTACGGTTATGAGTGTTTTGCCAAACGAGCCCATGAGGTAGGTGTTGATGGTACAATATTAGTTGATTTACCGCCTGAAGAAGCAAAAGAAGTGACAGCCATTTGGGATCTTTATGATTTGTATAGTATTTATCTTTGCTCACCTACAACAACCGCTGAACGCATGAAATTGATTAACCAATATGGCCATGGTTATTTATATTATGTGTCTTTAAAAGGTGTTACAGGCTCAGATGCCTTAGATTTAACAAATGTAAAGGCTCTTTATCAGCAGAGAAAGGAACAGACTAATTTACCTTTAATGGTGGGTTTTGGTATTAAAACGCCTGCTGTTGCAGCGCAAGTTGCTGCATTTGCGGATGGCATCATTGTTGGAGCGGCTTTAATTAATCGTATTATAGAAGCACATCAAGCGGATAAAGATATTTATACGGCCGGTGCAAGCTTAATTAAAGACATGCGACAAGCTATCGATAATATAGAGTAAACCATGACAGAAATTAATGAAAAACGTACGAATTTTATTCGCCAACTGATTACAGATGATTTAGCCACAGGGAAACATCAAACAGTCATTACCCGTTTTCCACCTGAGCCTAATGGTTACTTACATGTAGGACATGCTAAATCTATTTGCTTAAATTTTGGTATCGCAGAAGAATTTAAGGGCGATTGTTATCTTCGTTTTGATGATACCAATCCGATTAAAGAAGAAGATGAGTATGTCAAAGCAATTATTGATGATGTGAAATGGCTTGGCTTTAAGTGGAAAGAGATAACTCATTCTTCTGATTATTATCAACAACTTTATGATTATGCTGTATTGTTAATTAAAGCTGGTAAAGCTTATGTAGATAGTTTGAGCATGGAAGAAATACGGGCTTATCGGGGCACATTACAAGAACCAGGGAAAGAGAGTCCTTACCGTAATCGCTCTGTTGATGAAAACTTAGATTTATTTGCTCGTATGAAAGCAGGGGAATTTCCTGACGGCACGCATGTATTACGTGCTCGCATTGACATGCAATCAGGTAATGTCAATATGCGCGATCCGGTTTTATATCGTATTCGTCATGCTTATCACCAGCGCACAGGAAATGAGTGGTGTATTTATCCCATGTATGATTATGCTCATCCTATTTCAGATGCATTAGAAAAAATTACGCATTCATTGTGTACACTTGAATTTCAAGATCATCGGCCACTTTATGATTGGTTTATCGAAAATCTACCTGTACCAGCTAAGCCAATCCAGACTGAATTTGCGCGTCTTAATTTATCACATACCGTAACAAGTAAGCGCAAATTACGCCGCCTTGTGGAGCAAAAAATTGTTGAAGGTTGGCATGATCCTCGCCTGCCAACCTTAAGAGGCATGCGTCAACGTGGTTATCCTCCGGCTGCAATTCGTCAATTTTGTGAAGAAATAGGTCTTTCACGTAGCGACTCAGTGATCGACATGTCTATTTTAGAAGCTTGTGTACGAGATGAATTAAATAAAACAGCTAAACGCGCTTTATGTGTGCTTAATCCAGTTAAAGTTATCATTGATAATTTTCCAGATGAAACCCAAGAACTTTATACCGCTTATCATCAACATGATCCCAATGCAGGAGGACGAAGCTTACCTTTTACGCGCGAGATTTTTATTGAACAAAGTGATTTTATGGAAGATCCCCCCAAAGGTTATTTTCGTTTAGCGCCGGGTGCTGAAGTACGTTTAAGACATGCTTATGTTATTCGTTGTAATAATGTAGTTTATGATGATAATAGCAAGATAAAGGAAATTCATTGTACCTATGATCCTGACACCTTAGGTAAAAATCCTGAAGGTCGTAAAGTTAAAGGCGTCATTCATTGGGTTTCATGTAAGCATGCGCACCTTGTAACCGTTTACCAATATGATCGGCTATTTAATGATCCCAATCCTGCTCGCGAAGAAGATTTCTTACAATTCTTAAATCCAAATTCATTGAAAGTACAGCAAGCCCTATGTGAACCTTCTTTAGCTAATCAGCCGATAGGAGAAGTATTTCAATTCGAGCGTTTAGGCTATTATTGTGTTAATACAATTGATAAGGATAAGGTAACTGCCTTTCATCGCGTAGTGGACTTAAAAGACACATGGGGAAAAATAAGTTAAACGTTATTAGTTTTTACTACTTTATAGTCACAACTAGCAATAAAAGATGCTTAGAAAGAGAGGATCATGCTTTATTTATATAATTCATTAACCCGTAAAAAAGAAGTTTTCAATCCCATTACACCTGGAAAAATTGGCTTATACACTTGTGGGATAACTGTTTACGATTATTGTCACCTTGGGCATGCTCGATCGATGGTTTGCTTTGATGTCATTGTACGGTTTTTAAGAAGCCAAGGATTTTTAGTTAAGTTTGTACGTAACATTACGGACATTGACGATAAAATTATATTACGTGCTAGAGAACGTGGTATATCTATTCAAGAGCTTACAGAACAATATATCAAAGCCATGCATCTTGATACAGCTGCCTTAAATATTTTAACACCAGACTTTGAGCCACGAGCAACAGAGTATATAGATTCAATTATTGATTTAATTAAACGTTTACTTGCTAAAGGATATGCTTATCAAAGTGCAAATGGTGATATTTGCTTTGAAGTCGAGCATTTTAAAGATTATGGTAAGTTATCTCATAAAGACTTAGAAGGCCTTGTTGCAGGCGCTCGTATTGAAGTAGTTAAAGAAAAGCACTCACCACTTGATTTTGTTCTATGGAAAAAAGCTAAACCCGAAGAACCTAGTTGGCCATCGCCTTGGGGAGAAGGGCGTCCTGGTTGGCATATTGAATGTTCAGCTATGGCTATGGAGGCTTTAGGCGAGCAGTTTGATATCCACGGCGGAGGCCTTGATTTACAATTTCCTCATCATGAAAATGAGATTGCGCAAAGTGAGGCTGCCAGTGGTAAACCTTTTGCTAATTATTGGCTGCATGTAGGCATGCTACAAGTCAATAATGAAAAAATGGCAAAATCAGCAGGTAATTTTTTTACTATCCAGGATGTTTTAAAGCACCATCATCCAGAAGTCATTCGCTATTTCCTTTTAAGCAGCCATTATCGTAGCCCGCTTAATTATTCAGAGGACAATCTTCATAATGCAGCTAAGGGACTATCTAGACTTTATCAAACTTTAAAAGAGGTCACAGAGATAAATGAGAACGATCTGGCTGATGAATGGGTAAGTGAATTTAATAAGGCGATGAATGACGATTTTAACACGCCTATTGCTTTGTCTATTTTATTTCAGTTAAGTCATGAATTTAATAAAACTAAAAAACCTGCACTAGCCAATACTTTAAAAAAATTAGCCAGCCTATTAGGCTTGCTACAAAGTTCTCCTGCGGAATTTTTACAAGCGAAGTCCGCTGAAGTTGATAAAGAATTTATTGAAAATTTAATTGAAAAGCGTCGCGAAGCCCGCGCTGCTAAAAATTGGCAGCAGGCTGATGAAATAAGAGCAACTTTGCTTAATCACAACATAGAACTAGAAGATGGGCCCAATGGCACTACCTGGCGTAAAAAATTGGTTATTTAAGAATATAAACGCTCGTGCTTGTAGTTTACGCTTTCACTTTTATCTTCTAATCTAACTCCATGTGCTGTGACTTGTTCGCGGCACGTAGGAAGTAGGAATGGAGCAAGTATGGGTAATCATTTTGTCCCGTTTAATTTTAATTACAGCTTAAAGGGACAAAAGGGATTACCAAAAATTAATAAGTTGATGGTGGATCACTTGCAGGAAAAGAATCTTTTAGTCTTTCATCCTGTTTTCTATTTTCACGCTTAGTCTGTTCCTTTTTTTCTTTTTTATTAGATGGATGTGGCTCTTTATCTTTAGGGTTTTGCTCATTTTCCATAATTATTCCTCTTATTTTAAGGCTAAAGAAATTAATTAAACGTAGGTTTTATATAAATGCATATTATATCATTGCTATAAAACTACTTATTTTGCATTGGCGGGATAATAGTCGTTAAGCGCTATAACAGCGTCTTGCCCTGTTATGCAAACTCAGGTTAATTAAAGTTATCTTTAATACTACTAAGACTAACTAAAAATAGCAAATTGTATAAATATTGATTAATTTTGGCTTGTAACGCGTAAAATTTCGGCCAGGGAGGTATCACCCGCTAATACTCGTTTAAAGCCATCTTGTCGGATTGTTGGGATTCGCGGACGTAAATAGTTATCAATTGTCTGTAAACTATCATTTCTATGAATCATACCGCGCAAATTTTCATCAATAATGATTATCTCGTAAATACCGGTTCTGCCACGATAACCAAGTTGATTACAAAAATCACAACCTTTGGGTTCAAATACGTTCGAGATATCTGTTGCATGGGTGATACCCATTAACTCCTTTTCATCATCACGTAAGGCATGAGGCGTTTTGCATGCTGGACAGAGTTTTCTAACAAGTCTTTGAGCTATCAAACCTATTATACTTGAGGAAAGAAGAAAGGACTCCACCCCCATATCTATTAAACGCGTTAAAGCGCCGAGGGCACTGTTAGTGTGTAATGTAGATAAAACCAAGTGGCCTGTTAAACTTGCTTGTACAGCAATCTCAGCCGTTTCTAAATCCCGAATTTCTCCAATCATGACAACATCAGGGTCTTGGCGGAGAATAGCCCTTAAGCCTTTTGCAAAGGTCATCTGGACTTTCGTATTGACTTGCGTTTGGCCAATACCCGGTAAATCATACTCAATAGGATCTTCAATGGTGAGAATATTACGGCTTACTTCATTTAATTCTGTAAGCATTGCATATAATGACGTGGTTTTACCAGAGCCTGTGGGACCTGTTACTAAAATAATGCCATGAGGTTGTGAAATGAGACTGCGTATAATCCTTAAAGCATCTGGCGCCATACCTAATAAACCTAAATCAAGTTGTGCAGCCTGCTTATCCAAAATACGCAGCACTATCCTTTCACCATGATTTGACGGCAGTGTCGATACCCTTACATCAACGTTATGACCACCAATGCGCAAAGCAATTCGGCCATCCTGGGGTATTCGTTTCTCCGCAATATCTAATTTGGCCATAACCTTAACGCGAGAAATGACCAATGGCGCGATAGCACGCTGAATTTCTAAAACTTCATGCAAAACTCCATCAATTCTATTACGTACTAATACACGATTTTCATAGGTTTCAATATGAATATCGGAGGCTTTTTGCTTAATAGCTTGAGTAAAGAGGGCATTTAATAAGCGAATAATAGGGGCATCATCTTGGTTATCTAATAGGTCTTCGCTAGTAGGTAATTGGCCTGCGAGCAATGATAAGTCAATATCACCTTCCATGCCTTCTGCAGCATCTAAAATAGACGATTTAGATTGATAACTGTTAGTTAAATGCTGTTGGAACTCACTTTCTGTCACTTCTCTTAACTTAAGGTCGCACTGTAAAAAACGCGAAACTTCAGCCAATACAGCTAAAGATGGATTAGGTAAGTGCAATAAAATTCCGTTATCATTTTCATCTACAGTGGCTATGACGCCATTTGCTTTAGCAAAGGCGTAAGGCAACTGTTTTCTTGGTAACTCTACTAAGGTTTCTGGCTCTATCATTTGGTCATAATTACGGTTTGCTGCACAGAACGACTAAATGGTCTTGGTAAGTCGGTTTCTTTAAGCGGCGGTAAAATCATTTTCCTATTATTTATGTCATAGTCCTGCGAACGTAAAAATGCAAGCTGATCTTGTCTTAAATCATTATATTTTGCGCCTGTTACATGTACAGCATCCCGAGGGGTTCTTAAAATAATAGGCCGAATAAAGACCATTAAAACGCGTTTTTCACGCGAACGAATATTATGTTGAAAAAATCTGCCTAGGCCTGGAATATCACCAATAATTGGAATGCCGTTGTTATCAGTCCCTAAGCTATCCTGAGTTAAGCCCCCCAAAACAACAACATCACCACTTTCAACATGTACTGATGTGACAATGCTACTGATTTTGAAAATAGGATTACTGGTATCCAAAGCAGTTGCTGGATCAATGGTGTCGTTGCCTTGATCAATTTGTAAATGAATACCATTACCTCGGGTAATCTGAGGCCTTACATATAAATGTAACGCTACATTGACTCGCTCAAAAGTAGTATATGGGCTGGCCACTGTTGTACCACCTGCATTATTAGGATAAGTCGTGCTTGCTACAGAAATTTGTTTACCAACTAGAATTTTAGCTTGGCGGTTATCCAGTACAACGACTGAAGGCGTAGATAAGACGTTAGCTTTCCGCCTTTGTACTAAGCCATATAATTGTGCTTGAAAATTATCAATGCTAATTTGTGAATTGATAATAGCAAAGCCTGGTCTAAAGGCTGTAAGTTCAGTGATATCACCCGTTGAAAGATTAGCTCCCCATTCAATACCTAAACTATTGATATCTGCTGCATCAACTTCTGCCACTAAAGCTTCGATTAATAATTGGGCAGGTCTGATGTCTAATTGACTAATAACGTTTTTCAAAATTCGAATTAAACTAACGGGGGCATTAATAATGATGGAATTGGTATTAGGTTCAGCAATAATTTGTACTGTAGGCTTAGTTGTCCCTTCATTTTGCGTAGTAGCGCCAGTGGTATTAGGCGTTGCAGATGGGTTCGCTGCAAAAGGCGTAGTTTGAGTCGTCGTTGTTGTTGTAGTTTGCGTGTTAGGATTGTTATTATTAACTAGGTTAGAGGCGGGGTTGGTGCTATCTAATTCGGGTCTAGTAATCGTACCGATTGTTGTTCCTACATTACCGCTAAAATTCGCTTGTGCAATACCTGCTAAAATAGGAACCAAGTCTTCCGCTCTTAAATAGTTTAAGTAAACAACCTGAGTATTACTGTTTAGGCCATTTGAATTTTGTCGATCTAACTGAGCAATGAGCATTCTTAATCGTAGACGCTCAGTTCGGCTACCACTAATTAAAATAGAATTGCTGCGATCGTCTGCTGCAAGCATAACTTGGCTATGACCTGCCATGCCAGGTTGCGTTTTAATCAAATCTTTAAGGGTACTCGCAATATCCATAGCAAGAGCATATCTTAAAGGTACCATGTCTATGCCGTTTGCTGAAGAAGTATCAACCTGTCTAATAATATTGGCGAGTTGATGAATATTACTTGCGCGCCCTGATAAAATTAACATATTAGATGGGCCATAAGCAGATACGTTACTCCACTGAGGCATGAGTGGTCTTAATACTGGAATGAGCTGTTCGGCAGGTACAAAACGCACAGGCACCACTTCAACCATCATGTCATCGCCACGAGGTGGGTTACGTAAGTCATCTAATAAATCAGCGGACACTGTTTTGGCATCTATATTAGGTACAATTTTAATGACTTGGCCACTTGGAATAGCAGCATAGCCTGATACTTGTAAAACAGATAAGAAAACTTGATACAATTCTTTATCAGAGATTGGCGTAGAGGAAACTATTGATATCTTTCCTTGTACGCGAGGATCAATAATAAAGTTCTTACCTGTTACTCGCGATACTTCAGCTATAACAGCACGGATATCAGCATTTCTTAAATTCCATAGTTTCTTTTCTACGATTGTACTAATAGGCGGTATGAGAGAAGGAAGAGGAACATTTGACGTGGTAACGGAAGTCAGAGGTGCTAGTGGAGTATTACTGCCACTGACTTCTTTTTGAATAGTTTTTGCTAATTTAAGATCTGCAATGGGGCCAACAGTTACCACATAAAGCTTTTTGGCTTTATCGAAAACGATATCTACCGGCTGTTTAAAAGTTGAAGACAGCTTTACTTTAAGCTGTTGGGCATTACTTTCATAGGGAAAAGTGCCAGCATCAACCATGTAAACTGTTTTGTTATCTACCTTAACTTTTTTGATTTTAAAATCATCAGCTTGTACAGAAGAAAAGCAAATCCCAATTAAAAGAATTAAAACAAATCTACGCATTAACCAACCATTAAAGAAGCAATGCTACATCATAACTAAATTTGATTAGATACCATAGACTTTTTATTAATTCGCTTTAAAGAAGAAAAAAAATGCTAATTAAAATAGCGAATTTTATAATTAAAGAGCAACTTTAATATTAAAATTAAATCAATAGAGCTCTAATAAAGGGTTAGTAGAAAATTACTTATTCTGAGTCGCCTGTAAGTAAATTTAAACCAATTATTTAAAATAAAAGAGATGATTTACACAGAGCGATTATCGACTCCTCGATGGAAAAGAATACGCTTCGCTTCCTCGCTCATAACTGGATCTGTTTTAATTTCATTTCCCTTATCATAGGCTTGCTTAACTGCTGGACGGTCTTGCATCATTAAAAACCAGCGTTTTAAGTGAGGGAAATTATTTAGATCTTGTTGCTGTTTTTCATAAGGAACTATCCAAGGATAACAAGCCATATCTGCGATGGAGTAGTCAGTGGCAATAAAATCGCGATTTGCTAATTGCTTATTAAGAACACCATATAGTCTTGATGTTTCTCGTACATATCGTTCAATAGCATAAGGGACTTTCTCAGAAGCATAATTAGTAAAATGATGATTTTGCCCGGCCATAGGGCCAAGGCCTCCTACCTGCCAAAACAACCATTGTAAACATTCAGAGCGGGATGCTATATCATGGGGCAAAAATCTTCCAGTTTTTTCAGCAAGATACATTAAAATTGCGCCTGATTCAAAGATAGCAATAGGTTTGCTGAGATTAGGATCTTGGTCAATGATTGCCGGCATTCTGTTATTAGGTGAAATTTTTAAAAATTCATCCTTAAACTGATCGCCTTTCGTAATATCAATAGGAATAATTTGATAAGGTAAGCCACATTCTTCTAAAAAGATGGTTATTTTATGCCCATTAGGTGTCGGCCAATAATAGAGATCAATCATATTTATCCTTAACTTATATGCTGTTTTATATTTTTAAAATTACAGATGATTTAAGATTTAGCATAGCATTCTTTTAAAGAAAAATTAATCAACGGGCTAGTAATGATAAGCAACAACCAATTTATCGTTCTATACTAATGAATAGCTACCCAAAATTGCTTATTTTATATGATTAAATACTTGCAGGATGCGCTAAGCAATGTTCTTTTAGGAAAAGAGGAAGTTATTAAATTGGGTATTACCTGTTTAATAGCTAATGGAAACTTGCTGCTAGAAGACAGCCCAGGCATGGGAAAAACAACGTTCAGTCATGGCCTGGCGCAATTAACCGGTATGCAATATAGAAGGATTCAATTTACCAGCGATTTATTACCCAGCGATCTTTTAGGTGTGTCGATTTTTGATCCGCAAACAAGGACATTTACTTTTCATCGAGGGCCCATTTTTGCACAATTAATTTTAGCTGATGAAATTAATCGTGCGCCTCCTAAAACACAGAGCGCTCTACTTGAGGCGATGGAAGAAAAGCAAATAACAACCGATGCTGGAACAGAATTATTACCCGAGCCTTTTTTTGTCATTGCAACGCAAAATCCTTCTTATCATATTGGCACTTATTTGTTGCCAGAGTCACAATTAGATCGTTTTTTAATGCGTTTGGCCATTGGATATCCTCCTCCAGATGCCGAGCGAGAGATTTTGAAATCCCCTGTAGATAATAGAAAATTAGTAACATTAGAGCCAGTCATTGAGCCTTCTCAATTAATTGCGCTACAGAAACAATGTGAGAAAATCGTTATTTCTGATTTAATATTAGATTATGTTCAGTCACTGCTTACAGCGAGCCGTAATCAAGACTGGTTTAATCATGGGCTTAGTCCTAGAGCTGGGAAGGGCATCATTCGTGCAGCACAAGCTTATGCATTGGTTGAAGGGCGCACTTTTATTCGCCCTGATGATATACAAGCTATTTTACCAGCCGTTGTTAATCATCGATTAGTGCTTAAGAAAGCGCCTAATAATTTATCAGCAGCAGAACTCTTAACGGATAGTGTGCAAGTTCCTGTTTAATTACCTATGAATAAGAAGCTACTTAACAAAATAGATAAATGGTTTAAAGCGCGTAACCAAAAGGGCAATCCGCAGGAGTTTGGCTCTAAAAATATCTATATTGTTCCTTCTGCCTTTGGGTGGGCTTATGCTTTTGTATTAATCACTTTATTTACCGCAGCAATTAATTATCAAATCAGTTTAATTTTTTTAATGGTATTTTTATTATCTTTAATCGGTATGGGAAGTGCTTGGGAAGCCCATGCTAACCTTAAAGGCTTAGCACTTAAATTACTAGCAATTGATGATACTGAAGAGGAAAGTTTAGCTCGCATCCATCTCTCAATCCAACCTAATAAAAAAATGCGTTATTGTCTGTCATTACAATGCCGTCAACAAGAGCCGATTGCTATAGAAGAAGCCCAATTAGATGCCTTTAAATTTATATTACCTCTAAAAACGAGACAAAGAGGCTGTTTTAAATTACCAAGCATAAAAATTACAAGTTTTTATCCATTGGGGTTGTTTAAAGTTTGGAGCTATGCTTATTTTGATGAGCAGTTCTATGTTTATCCTAAACCGGTTTTTCCAGGATTTTGGCCTACGCCGGTTAGTGTTTTAGATAAAAATCAAGTGGCATTAGCAGGGGATAATGAAGTCTATGATTTAAGACAAGTCGAAAATCCCTGGGCACAACCTAATTTAATTGCCTGGAAAATTGTTGCCAAAGAGCAAGGTTGGTATATTAAAACAATGGATAGCACTAAAGGAGATTATTGGCTTTTTCAGTTACAGGATTTACCCGCAATGGACCTAGAGGGAAAACTTCGTTACTTAAGTTATTGGCTGCAAGCTGCTGAAGCTAATAATGATTTGTATAGCCTTAAATTAGGGATGCTAACGACAAAATTTTCCCATGGCAAATTACATCTTCAACAATGCTTGCGTCAATTGGCTACGTATTCATGAAAACAATGAGCAAACATTCTCATTTATTATGGTTAACCCGTTATATATTAGTTGTCGTATTAATATGTTATTTACCTCACTTTTTTCAATCACCTTATTGGATAACACTCTTACTCCTTGGCGCTATAATTTATAAGCTTATTGCTGGTTATTTTAGTTTTTCGCCATTGCCTGGGTGGGTTAAATTAGTTTTTGTAATAAGTACTGTAATCTTATTAAAAATTCATTATGGCAATATTATAAATAGCGGATTTTTTATAGGGTTTCTAGCATCTTTTATTGGCTTAAAATGCCTTGAAATTCATAATATTCGTGATATTAAGTTTTTAATTATTTGTAATTTTTATCTTATTCTTGCTTCTTTAATAATTGATCAAAGTCTTTGGATCATTGTTTATTTGTTTGTCGCTATTTTAGCGAACGTACTGTTAATGTTAAAACTTAATTCCCAACAAGTTTCTTTAAGAAACTTAAGCTCTCGAAGTTTAAAATATTTACTCATAGCAGTTCCTTTTAGTTTGTTGCTCTTTTATGTTTTTCCGCGGATTGCCAAACCGCTTTGGCAGGTTCCTGCTCATTCTTCAAATCAAATAGGTTTTAGCGAAAAAATGAATCCTGGTTCAATTACGCAATTATTTACTGATGATCGTACCGCTTTGCGGGTCACATTTAGTGATAAACCTATTCTAAATGGCTATTGGCAGGGGCTGATACTTAATTTTTATAATGGTGTTAGCTGGAGTGCTGTAAGAATAGGGCAAAACGATTTACGACCACTTAAAGAACTAAGTGCCAATCAGAAAGTTGATTATGAAGTCATGTTAGAACCCCATCAAAAAAAGTGGTTATTTTATTTAGGATTTCCCGTAGCAGCTCGGCCTAAATTACTGTTTATAACCAATAGTGGCCTTGTCATGGCTAATCAAGATAAAATCCAGCAGCGGTTAATTTATGGCTTACAAATAGGGAAAGAACTTTATCATCCTTTAAGCGCACAAGAATTGCAGCAGAATTTACAGTTGCCGCCTAATGTTAATAATCAATTAATTGGCTGGGCGAGAGAAAACTTTATAAATCTTAAAAATAATCCAGAACAAATTATTAAGAAACTTTCTGAATATATTAGGCAGCAACCCTTTTACTATACACTAGCACCCAATCAATTGATCTCTAGAAACCAAATGGATGAGTTTTGGTTTCAATCAAGGCGGGGTTATTGTGAGCATTATGCGAGTGCTGTGGCAATTATATTACGGGCGGTCGGAATACCTACACGCGTAGTCATAGGGTATCAAGGCGGCATATGGAATAGTGTTGGGCAGTATTTAGATATTCAGCAAAATAATGCCCATGCTTGGATTGAATACTGGCAAGAAAACCTAGGCTGGCAACTGGTCGATCCAACAAGCTTTATAGCCCCAGAGCGAATTGATAAGGCTATTCGTGATTTCCAATTATCTCATTTATCACAACAAAATAGTAACTATTCTGCTGGTTTGACTTGGTTACAACGCTCACAGTTTTTTATGGAGACACTTCGATTTTTTGCTGAGCGTTGGTTGCTCTTTTATAATCAAGATACACAAAAAGACTTACTAAAAAAATTAGGTCTAGAGCAATGGGGCACAACAGATTTATTAAGAGTTGCTATTGCCGCTTTTTTAATCTTCATGGTATTAACTGGATTGATTTATGTTAGGAGTCAGTATAAGCGAGTTGACCCCGTAACAAAAGCTTATCAAAAGTTACAGAAAGAATTTAAGCGATTTAATATTCCACTTAGCCCCGCAATGACTCTTAGCAAACAATGTAGAATGTTGGTAAATAAATTACCTCATCTTGCAGAGGAGATTTCCTCTTTCTTGTTAAGCTATGAGCAGATAAGGCTCCAGCAGACTGAGAGTTATAGTAAAAATAACCAGAAACAAATAGTATTACTATTTAAACAGTTAAGAAAAACCTTAACCAAAAGCATTGAGTAGCTATTGGCTGTAATTATTATTTAATTTTCACATGAAGTTTGCCATCTAAGCCAATCCAAGCTCGTTTCATGATTTCAGTGTTAAATGACATACCAATATCACCTCGATGATTTACCGAGATAACGCCAATTTCACCTCGATTTTTATTACGCTCATAAAGCACCTGCTCACATATTTCTTGAAGAGAGAAATTTAATTCTGTCAGCATGGAAATGGTGTGAGCAATAACACCTGTTATTAGATATTCTCCTTCGCCAGTTCCAGAGACTGCGCAGGTTTTATTATTTGCATAGCAGCCGGCGCCAATTACGCAGCTATCACCGATGCGTCCTGGTAAACTATTGCTGGTGCCGCCTGTTGATGTGCCAGCCGCAAGATTACCATAGGAGTCTAAAGCAACTGCACCAACCGTACCTGTTTCTTTTTTATTTAATAATTCTTTATAGGTTTCTTCAGCATTTAGGCGTTCATATTCTTCATATTGATGTGTGGTAATAAAATAAGATTGAGGTTTTAAGGGTACATTTTCTTTTTTTGCAAATTCCAATGCGCCATAACCTGATAAAAAAACATGTTTTGTTTTATTCATAATTAAACGGGCAAGTGAAATAGGATTTTTAACATCGCGAACCATGGAAACCGCGCCTGCTTTTACTTCTTTACCATCCATAATAGAAGCGTCCATTTCAACTTCGCCGCAGCAATTTAAAGCAGAACCTCGACCTGCATTAAAATAAGGACTATCTTCAAGTATTTTAACAGCCTCTTCAACTGCATCAAGCGCGCTTCCACCTTCTTTTAAAATTTTATATCCTTTTTGGCAAGCCTTCGCTAAATCCTCTTTGATTGACTCTCTATTTTTTTTAAGAAAAGAAGAACTTTCACCTGCACCGCCATGCACTGCAATTGCTATTTTCATAGTCTATCCATATATTATTAATCGAAATTTGTTGAAGTTGCGGGGTTTGCTAATCGACGCTTTGTTAGAGAGAAATGACATCCCTTTACTAAAAGGTGAACTTTTAAATTTTCTACATAAACAGCTTGTCCTTCCTTAACTTTAGTAATGTTAGTTTGATTAATATTTCGACCATCAATAATAACAACCATGCCTGAGCCACGGCATTCAGCATCCGTACCATTTTTAATAATTAAAGCAGTATCTTCACCTAGGCCGATGCCTAATTGTTCTGGATTCATGATAATGGCATGCGCAAGGCGGCCAAAGCGACCTCGCTTAATAAAGTGAGTATCAATAATACAAGTCGGTAAAAACCCTAGGCCAGAGGAAGTAGCCAAATTTCTATACAAAAGAGCCTCGGTTAAGCCGCCAGAGGTTATCATCACCGAAGACATTACCATAGCACCAGCACTGGTTCCTGCGACAATAAAGTCATCATCCTCTAAGTAGCGTTGTTTAATAATTTCAACGATAGGTGTACCACCTAAAATGGTAGAAATTCGAAATTGATCGCCACCAGTAAAGAAAATTGCGCGGGCTTTAAGTACACGATCTAAATATTCTTTTTTTCGAGCCTCGTGTCGTTCTGTTATCTGGAGAAAACCAACTTTATTGTATCCCATTTCCTGAAAAACACGCTTATAAGATCGTTTTACTTCTTCTTGAACTTCAGAACCCGTAGTCACCACCTCAACTTGTTTGGTTCTACAGTCAGATAGAAGTTCACTTAAGATTTCATAGCGAGACATTTCTTCCCGATGTTCGTAAATATCAGGTGGCTCATCTGCCTTATCTTCAGCTCCGCCAATAATCAGTAGTTTGCCTTTGGGTTTCATCATAGAAAAATGTTCTCATTAAGTTGCATCGCTGGCTGAACATGCTCTTGACCAAGCATAAATTCAACCGAATCAAAAACATCATCTACTGAACAGTAAATTAAACTATCTTTCTCAGCATGGCTCATCGCATAGTTTAAGGCTTCAAATTCTTCTGAAATTACTTGTATTTTTGTTGCTGGATTAACTGATTTAATTCCTTTAATGATTAAATTAGTTAATTGTTCATTTGTTTTTCCGCGTCCATTTTTATTGTGTCGGATGATAATTTCATCAAACATTTGAGCAGCATAATAGCCTAGTCTTTGAATGTCTTCTTCGCGGCGATCCCCGCTTGCAGCAATAATACCTACTTTTTTAGTATAGTCTTTATTGTCAAGGAATTTCTTAAGTTGAATATAGGCATCTTCATTGTGAGCATAATCAATCATGACTTGACAATGGTCAAGATTAAATAAATTCATGCGACCAGGTGTGTTTTCAACCGTAGGTTGAAAGCTATACAAACTTTGCGCCATCATCTTAATAGAAAAGCCACGAATAATACCCACTAGTACAGCGGGTAAAATATTACAAGCCATGAAGGCCGCTGTACCATTAAAAGTTAGTGGAATATCTTTTATTTTAGCGATTGCAAGTTTTTCCCTTCCTCTTTGTACGATGATCATGTCATCTTCTGTAAAAGCTGCTAAGCCGCCAGCTTGACAATGCTGTTTAATTCGTTCGTTTTCAGCAAAAGCAAATAAAGCAATATTACAATCTAATGCATTTTTTAAATCATAGACCAAATCATTTTCAGCATTTAATAAAGCGTAGCCATTTTTATGGGTGCTACGAGCGACTACTGATTTAACGTCAACAAGTTTTTCTATGGTGTCAATACCGTCAATACCTAAATGATCGGCTGTAATATTGGTAATAATGCTAATATCGCATTGATCAAAACCTAAGCCTGAGCGGATAATGCCTCCGCGTGCGCATTCTAACACAGCGAAATCTACCAAAGGTTCCAAAAGAATTGTCCGCGCACTTAAAGGACCACTGCAGTCACCTCGATAAACTAATTTATTATTTAAATAAATTCCCTCTGTAGTTGTATAGCCTACGCAATGATTTGCTTGCTTCGCAAAAAGGGCAATTAAGCGAACAACTGTTGTTTTGCCATTGGTGCCCGTTACAGCAACAATGGGTATGCGGGAGGGTTTTCCCGTTGGAAATAACATATCAATAAATGGCGCGCCAACATTAATAGGATCACCTTCATTAGGCGCAACATGCATGCGAAAACCAGGGCTGGCGTTTACTTCAATGACAGCGCCTCGTTGTTTATTAATAGGAACTCGAACATTTTTGCAAACGATATCAATACCACATACATCTAGCTGTATTAAACGCGCTACTCGTTCAGCGAGCGCAATATTATCAGGATGTACTTGATGGGTAACATTAGAAGCTGTGCCGCCTGAGCTTAAATTAGCTGTACATTTTAAGTATAAAATTTCACCAGGTTTTAAAATGCTATGAAGGGTAAGATTACTCTCTGCTAAAATTGAATGTGTTTCTTCATCAATTTTAATCGCTGTTAAGCAATTCTCATGCGCTAACCCGCGTTTAGGATCTTCATTAACTTCATCAATCAGTTGTTGAATAGTTTTTATACCATCACCAATAACTTTTGCAGGTGTTCTTTTAGCTACAGCAACCAGTTTATAATTAATAACTAAAAAGCGAAAATCATGGCCTTCAATAAATTGCTCAACAATAATTTCTTTAGAAACTTTCTGGGCTAAATTAAAAGCTAGAATTGCCTTTTCTTTCGTTTGAATGTTAGTAATAACGCCGCGCCCGTGATTGCCATTTAACGGTTTAATAACAACAGGAAATTCGAGGTAATCAATAGCATCATCTAACTCATCTAATGAATGGATAGTTAGCCCTTCTGGGACAGGAATAGAGCTTGCTAATAATAGCTGTTTAGTCATGTCTTTATGGGTAGCAATATCAACTGCAATAGAGCTTGTTTGCGAAGAAATAGTAGCCCAAACCCGTTTTTGATACTTTCCATAGCCTAAAGTAATTAATGATGTATCTTTAAATCGCGTAATAGGAATATTTTTTTTTCTAGCTTCTAAAAGGATTGCTTCAGTACTAGGGCCTATTTTTTCATGCATTGCTATCTTTCTTAAATGAGCAATGTCTTGTTGTAAATTTAAATAATCTTCGCCCTTGGCAAGACAATCAATAATCTTAAAAGCAGCTGTAGCCGCATATAACCCTGCTTCTTCGGCTTCATAGGTAAATATAACATCGTAAACGCCCTCAGTCTCTGTTCCATAGGTTCGACCAAAGCCACAGTCCATACCAGCAAGATTTTGTAATTCCAAAGCAATATGTTCCATAATATGACCAAGCCAAGTGCCGTCATCAAGTCTGATAAAAAAGCCACCTGCGATACCGGGGGAACAATAATGATTATATAAGGTTGGTATTAATTTTTTTAATCGTTCATTAAAACCTTCTAGAGTGTTGCTTGGAGAATACTCATAACTTTCTAGGTCAAGTCGTACTTCTATTAATTTTTGTCTATAATTTGACCAGTAATTGGGCCCGCTTAATACTCGAGTTGATATAATTTTCATTAACTCATTCCCTTGCTTTGATGAAAATATAAATAACCACTTACAGCATTATTTTTTCTTTAATAATAGTAATAAATATGAATTTTTTCATAGCTTTAAATAATTTTTTTTTACAAAAATAAAATTTTTAGGTTTGATCTGCAACAGAAAGTTATTATTTAGCTTTGAATTCAATATTTAAAATTCTCACATATGTTTATTTACTAAGATATTTGGCCAATATCTATTCTTATATAGAAATCTAATAAAATTCAAAATTTAATAAAAAATTGTTGCAATTCGATAATTTATTTTTATAATGCAGTAAATTAATAAATTAGGAGCTTTAATGAACAAAATACAATTAGCTAGCCGTATGCTTTCTTTCTTTTTTAAATTTCTGTGTTGGTTTATACCATTAATTACTATCTATTTGATTCTATTTAATTTACCAAAATCATTAAATGTGAGTACATTTATGCTAATGATGCCTACTGTGTCTATTCACGACTCAGTCCATTTTTCATTGCTCCATCGTTTCGTTATTTTAACTATCCAGTCATTACCCTTATCGATAAAAGTCATGATTTGCTACAAATTAGCTAAGCTTTTTCAGCTTTATGCAGAGGGAATATTATTTGAGCAGATAAATATAAGATTAATCAAAAGGATTAGTATGTATATGATAGTAGGACAGGCCGTACAATTAATTTATCAACCCCTCATAACCGCTGCCCTTACTTTTGCAAATCCTCCAGGGCAGCGCATAGCAAGTGTTACTTTAGGTTCGGCTAATTTATCAACACTAATTACAGCCATGATCATCTTAGTTGCTTCTTGGATTATTAAGGAAGCAAATCAACTGAAGTTAGATATGCAATTAACAATTTAGAGAGTATATATGACAATTATTATTAATTTGGATGTCATGATGGCAAAACGGAAATGCCGCTTAAAAGAATTAGCTGAAGCAATAGGTATTACTGAAGCTAATTTATCCATACTAAAAAATGGAAAAGCTAAAGCGATTCGTTTATCGACTCTTAATGCTATTTGTTCCTACTTGAATTGCCAGCCGGGCGATATTATTGAGTATCAAGTTGATATGGAAAATAATTAATTCCGAAGACGGAGCTTATATAACGTTATTATTTAACAATTGTAAGATAAAAATTTAGTATCAGTAAATTGAGTCTATTCGACTCAATTTACTGATAGCGTTTAATAACCTAGCTTTTAAAGATTATTAGCAAGAAATGCTCTAGTTTCTTCATTAGGAGTAGAAGGTGTTAATCGGTAACCTCCCCACCACATTTGATCAAGCCAAACCCATAATGCTACACCAATATAATTTGGATCAGCTTTGACATTAAGTTGTTTAAAGACATCATAAGACGCTTTAATATAGTCTAGCTGAGCATAGCCTGTAGAGCGTCCATCTTTAGTCTCAAATTCGTGTGCAGACGCTGCAGCAGGAATAGCGAATTGAAATTTAACATTATATTGTTTAGCTTTGGCAAGCATATTACGAATTTCAGTAGTAATATATTGACGATATTCTGCTGGTGAATTAACACTACCGCCAGGCTTAGAACCAAGATCATAGAGCGAATCAATAACATAGCCATTATTATACTTATTTAAAATCTGAGCAAGGGTGCTATTCACGCGACCGGAGAAAGTAAAAACTGAAAATGTCCTTCCTTTTGGATGGTTACTATCAATACACATAGGACTTGCAAAATCTTTTGCTATTTGTTGATAAAAATAAGCTTGTCCTGGTTTACTGATATCAAAGGGCTCAATATCAAATTGTACACCTGAAACATTTGGATCACTACAAAGGGTGCGAGCTACTTTATCAGCGAAGAGTGCGGCGGTTGGTTGATCTAAATTATTAAGCGCGCTTAAATAATCATCTTCACCTGTTTGATCAAGCCTACCATCGACCACAGGGATAATTGATACAGGTCTGCATCCATTACCTAAAACATTATAGTAGGCATCAGTAGAGAGCTTTCCAGTATCATAATAAACAAACATGTTACTAGTGGTGCATGGTGTACTTGTTGATGTGCCACCGGATCCTCGGCAATATAATTCAAGGCTACCACCATAACTATATAACTTAGTGATATTATGATCAGCTGTTGCTGATAGATTATAGTTATTAATTTCATTAGCAAAAAGGCCAGGCGAGTGGCCAATTCTTTTTCCCTCATTATTATAGAGCGTGTCATAAACCCAAGTACCATTACCTTCTGTGACAGAAGCAAATAAGTTTGCCGATGACAGGCTTAAGAGCATTAATGGAACTAATTTATTTTTATTAATTGTTCGTGCTATCTTATTTAACATCATTGTTAATCTTCTCCTAATTTATAAAAGATTACCTCACTTTTTAAGCCTCTATTCTATTAATTGTTAAGAGAATAAATGCAATTCATTAAGATGAATTAAATAAGGATTGCCGTCAATGCCTGTTATTAAACTTTACTGAAATAGCAGAGCATAATGAGGTCAATTAATCCGAAATTTATACTTTTAAAAAGTAACTAGGCACTTAATTTTATTAACAGTAGATGAAGTAAACATATATAAAATTTGTAATAAATTGATAAAATATGACTTTTATGTTTAATTTAATAAAAACTTAAACTTTTAATATTTGCATATAACTATGGTTATTAACAGGCTATTTATAGCTTCTCATTTAAACTAATATATTATCATTTTTCATCTTAATCCCTTAAATAATTAAAACCTCATCTATTGAACAAAGTACCATTTTTCATGATAATGACTTGTCTATTAAATGATTAATTTATTGTTTAACAGATTGTTTTTAACTTTGTTAAATTGTTTTAAGGAAAAAATAAGAATGAAAAGAGTAAAATTAGTCGGTTTAATTGCGGCCTTTCTGCCTTTTATAGCTTCTGCGCATCCTTGTGATGGATATGAAGTAAAATTAAGAAATAATTTAATAGATGATTTATTAATAACCACTATTAAACTAGAAGGTGGCAAGTTAAATCCAGGTGGTATGCAAAAGTTAGCTAGCCACACTGAGCAAGTGCTAACTGTTAATAAAAGTTCTATAGCAGGTACAATGAAGGGAGAAATTGTATTTCATACTATTAGCTTACCTTCAAGAACCGTTACAATTAAATTTAATTTAGTTAACGATCAACAAGCTTGTAAACACACAGATACCTCACCTGCGAGTGATTATATTATTACGCGAACCAGCCAATCAGATAAAGTTAATTATTCTATTAATTATAAATAAATTAATGCTTAGTTGTGGAATAATGAGCCAGGGATGGCAATTAAAATTTTCTTAAAAAGTAAGCTTACTCTTCAGCTAGTTATTTACCTAATTGCTAGCTTTATTTTAACTCTTAATTATAGCTTTTAGCTTTTACTGTAATTTAACTAGCTTTAATAGATTTGTTGCTTAAAGTAATAAGGAAAAATATGTCAAACGTTCCAAAAATTCCAAGGCGAGTTGTTACAGGTTATCGTAATGGGATTGCCACTATTATAGAAGATAAGCAGGTAGAGCATGTTATAAGCCATGAAGCAGGGTTTATTATTTCAGATCCATGGGCAACTGATACAATGCCTGTCGAGTCAACACAAAGCGCACAGATATTTGATGAACTTTTACCAAAATTAAATAAAAATGGCACTTTATTTCGTTATGTCTATATCCCACCTGATTCCGTTACCAGGAAACATTTTCCAGATGTACCGGGTTTGCCACATCCATTAATGCATCAAACACCAACACTCGATTATATTGTTATATTAACTGGGCAGATTTATCTTATTATGGAAGATACAGAAACATTATTAAAGCCTGGCAATATTGTTATTCAGTGTGGAACTAATCATGCTTGGAGTAACCGAACTGAGCAGCCTTGTGTTCAATTGGCTGTTGTACTTGATGCAAAGCCTGGATATGAACTTGAATCTGAAAATTAACTTGTTAATTTCGCAGGCAAAAGTTTTTCTTTATTTAGATTAAGCCTTTAGCTATTAAGATTTTTTTATTGTTATTGAGTTATAAATATCTAAATTCTGACTTTGACAGGTCATCTAGAGATGTTTTTCCAGGATGGTAAGGGGACGAACTGAGTATTTCGTTAATAGCTTCTTCTTGAGCATTTGTATAAAATCCTGAGGCAAGTTTATCCTGATTTACTAACCTATTTATATATTGTCGTATAGCAATAAAGTTATTAGAAAAATTTTTAGATGCTGTGTCAAAAAGCCCTGGTTTATAATTTTTGTTTAATAAATTCAATTTTTGGCATAAATAATAGATATTGATTAAGTCATCCAGTGATTGATGGGATTCTTGGATGTGCTGGGATAATTGCTTAGATAAATTTTTTAATATAGTCTCACGATAATCCTTAAATCGTGGTTCATTTAATAGTTTAATGGCTTGATCATCTAATTTAGTATCGCTTTCTTGCAAGTTATCGCGTGAGCTTAATAAGAAGTTTAACAATTGCGCGCAGATATTTTTGCAGGTTAAAGGTGCTTTATGTTGGATACTAGAATAAGTGGCATCAAGTAATTCCTTAAGTTTGTAAAATCTACTGGTTTCAGTTTGGAGATCACTTTCACTAAAACCAGACATAAAGGTTAAGCTACTTCCTTTGTTTTTTGCTTGAGCTGATGATTTAATTTGATCTGAGATAAGTTTAGGTCTTAAGTCATCAATTAAATACTTAACCAAATGACTCCTTATGGATTTTTTCGCATCATTCATATCTAATTGATAACGTGTAGCTAAAGATAAGAGATTTTCTGAACTTAAATTGTCAAATATCTCCTCATTAGTAATTTGGGTAATTAATTTTTCAATCAGATTTAAAGATAAATTCTTTACAGCTGCTTTATTTAATTCACTGGAAGGGTCAGCCATGAGCATAAGAAATTCTAAAGTGATGGCTTGATTTGCATAGATTGCTAGATAGCCTGCCTCTTGAGGCTGTAAGTTTAATAAATTAAACAGAAGGGTTTTATTGGTAGGACTTAAAGGAACAAAAGGCGAGGCGCCTCTTAAGATTAAGAGTGGAATTACTTCAGGAATATCAAGTACGATAGCAGCTTTTAAAAAATATTGCATATTAGCCCTATCAAAGGGTATTTCTGATTGTAAAATAGTGAACAAAAATGAGGTTGTGGCTTTTCGCATTTCGTGAAAAACTTCCTCGCCATAAAGAGTAACAAGGTCAGGATATTTAATTAAAAGTTCTTTTGTTTTAACAAATCCATTTATTATTTGCTCACTATATTGCACAACAATATTAGGATATTGTTTAACGAAACTTTGCATTGCTACAAATTTTGATTTTATATTCTCTATCACGTTATTGGATAAAGATTGGTAATGATCCGGTATAGGATAGTCAGCGCAATCTTCTTCTAGATAGATTATGATATGACCTTGGGTAGTAAAAATTTCTTCTAAAGGTTGTTTGGCAGTAGCTTCAGTGTCTAAAGAATCTTTAACAATAGATAACTCCTCTAAAGAGTCTTGTATAATCGGTGTATCCTTTAATTGTTTTTGATAGATGTTTTGAAAAAAATCTATACTATATTCCTCTTTTAATGAATAGTTTTGTGCGCCTTTTTTCGTAAAAGACTGAATTTTTATCTCTTTATTTTCTCTTTGGTCGACAATAATAAAGGGAATGCCTCCGTTAATAGTTGATAGATCAGTTAATGTTATTCTAACAGGCTCTGTTAAATTGTTAGCAGATATAAAGGCAATGCCATATCGTGGGGAGCCCTTATAAATTAATGAAAAGGAGAGCATTATTTCAGCAAATATTTTTTCAATGGCCTGAACAGGGACGTTAATATGTTTTGATTTGTTAATAGACGTTATATTAATCTTATTCTCGTCATCGCGTTTTGCTACGGAATTTTCTAAATATTCAGGTAGTAGCTTACTGCCTATAAAGGGAAGAGGGCTTACATATCTAAGAAATGCCATTTGTGTTTGAGCTTCTTTGGCATTTTCCTCAGCTAGTTTTTGATAGCTAATCATAAAGTTAACTAACTCTGTACTGTCTTTAGGCATCTTCGCTAACAAATTTACAGATTCCATGCCGTCATTAAAGCCATGACCCACGGGATAATGTGGTGTAAAATAAGCATCACCTAACAAACAAAAGTAATGACCTCCTTGATTTTCAAAAGCTCTTGTCGCTTGCAGGCTTTGTCCCTGAAAAAATAACAGTTTCACTCTTTCCTTTGAGCCTTTGTATTTCTGGCTTTGGGTAATTTCTATATCTAATTCATGTGCTGATAATTTTAGGCGCTGGGCTATCGCTATTTTTGCATATGCTATTGCTTTTGTTCTACGCTCAGTTTCGTTTGGTTCGTTATAAATAAGGCTAGGAATTTGCCCAACAAAGCCTAGTTTAACTGAGGTTTTATTGTTTATTAGATGACTTTTATGATAAAGGCGTATCAAACATAACTTACCATCTAAAAAAATGGTTAAATGATCTCTTTCCGGAAGGGCAAAAGGATGTTTACTTTTAATAGTTAAATAAGCCCCAAAATGATACTGAGATGCTACGTATTGCTTATTACTTGGTGTTTTTCGTTCTATTTTCACATTAGAATTCTTACGTACTAGCTCTAACGTAGGCGCTGAGGCGCCATCGGCAGCAATAAGATGTTTAAAATGAAAAAATTGAGGTTCTTCTTCTTTCAGAGAACTTTGGGCAATATCGGCTTCATTATCTCGGGTTGCCAAAATTTGTAAGTTTTTTACTTCATCTTCTTGATCTATAATAATTTGATGAGTATCGATTTCAGCGTCATAAGTTGTAGAAGGGCGCGATGTCTCTACATTATCTTCCTGAGCAACGATACTGTGAGGAATAGAGACTTCATCATCAAGGACTGTAAGAATTTGTGAGTACTCGACTGTAGCATTTTGCATGGTAATTTGATGGGAGGTACTTGCATTACTCTTCTTTTTATAAGTAGCTGTACCAATCTCTAAATTAACATGCTCAAGTTCAGTACTAAAATATAAAATTATTCGAGGTAAATCATCTTTATTTTGGTAGCTATTTAATGACTCAATTCGGCGTAAAATAAATTTTTGTATACTAGATATTTTAACTTCTGATGAAACTAAAAGATTATCTATAAATTTAAGATCTTTATCATTTAACTGTTCATCATCTCTTATCATTTCTAGGAGCTGCCTTTTTACTGAGGGCGTAATAAGTAAGGGCTGTGGCCTGACAGCGACGTCTTCTTCTGAGCGCTTATCAATTATTCGGACAGTATGATTTTTTCTTGCCAGCTCATAAGCTGCAGCAAGACCCAGTGGTCCCATACCAACAATGAGATAATCACAGGAACTCTCCTGCTTAGATTTAGTCATATATTTAAACCACAAATATTTAAATAATATAAGTATAGTTGAGAAAATTTGCTCAACCTGGTTAATTATTTTTTACCTATAAATATGATTCATATATACTGGTTAGGCCTATATAACTTTCTCTTTACTATATTAAAATTCAGATTAATAAAATTAAGTGCTAGCTTCTTGAATTTATTCCTTTCTTCATAGTTATATCTACAATAAATGCCAATATTTACATGCCAATACAGGATGATTTCAATTCTGCTTTTTGTACTCAAGGTTAACTATAAATATATACATTATGATAGGAATTCTTTTTCTACCAAGTTATGATGCGTGTTTTTAATTAGAGGGGAAAAGAATGGCTCTGTTATCTGAAGTCATTAAGGAATTTCAAAATAATTTTCGATATCTTAATAGCAACCAACAAAGGCAATCACGCTGGTACGAATTTTGGTTTTTAAACCAATGTAAAAAACGATTAACGAATACTGCTTTAACCTATAAATTAGAAGAAGCAGCAAGAAATTGCCTAAAGTCTTTAAATCAATTAGCTAGTGAAGGCGGCCATGCTCCATTTGCAGACTATCAAGATCAATTTTTTTTAATCATTTCCCAAACTTTTCATTCAGTGCAGGTACAACGCTTTACACATGGCACTGTTCAAACTTCTCATTATAATACTGATCATCAATTTATTTTAGAACGTTCAATTGTTGCTAAAGATCCAGGATTTTTCGAAAATGAGATTGTAAATGCACTGCAGGCTATCTCAAGTACCTATCCAGAGCATCAGCATTCCCTTAATGAATTGATTAATAAAATAAAAGCAAGCACATTACGTCCCTACGTATTTTTTCAAGAAAGTGCTAAAGTTGATTTGAATGGCAAATTTTACTATTCAGAGAAGCGAGGCAACCAACTTAAAAATAACCTATATAATCTTAAGGAACGTGAAGAATTTGCTGAGGCGTATATTAATACCTTAGTTAATAATTAAATAAAAGGTTTTATTATAGGGGTTGATAAAAAGGAATTTGGCTAATTACCATTTATTTCTTTATGATTGGCTCCTAAATCTTTTCAAAAAGAGAAAACGTAGCTGAAGTGTTCTAATTAAATAGAATCTTTTATTACTAGGGCATAAGTGGATTATAGATTTTCTTTCTAAGAGCAACTGCTACAATCATTTAAAACGAAGCTTGATTTTATCAGATTAAATAAATCTTATCCGTATTTTGATTAATGAGGAACTTGGGCGTTTTCATTATTATAAAATCCCTCATTGCTTGTAAGATAGGAGAGCGCCATTCTGATATTTTACCGTAGGTTCTTGCTTTTCTAACAAGGTACTCCGCTCTTTTATACCGAATTAGATGATAATTTTTTAATGCTTGAGAATTTAATCCAAATTTCTTTAAAGAAAATGCCAAAGCCATTGCATCTTCAATTGCTTGAGCTGCTCCTTGGCCAAGATGAGGTGTAGTGGCATGTGCTGCATCACCAAGTAAACATACTCGGTTATTACTCCAGGCTTTAAGTGGTAGCAAATCAGAGATATCGGTTTGAATTACCTTATTTGGCGAAGTTTCCTCAATTAATTCAAGATGATTAACAAAATATTTAGATGCGATTGCCAATGCAGCTGAGTGCACCTCATTTTTTTGAAAATAACTTTCAGGCTTAGATTTAAAACTGATATACCAGTATTTTTCATTGTTGCTAATAAAGGAATAGCCAAGTTTACATCCAGGCGCCCAAATTTCATAACTGGTGTGATCAATAGGGTTTGGGTCAGTTGATAAGTTAATAATACCTCGAAAGCTACTGGAGCCAGAATACCTAATTACATCTTTTTTAAAAAACAAATCGCGGACTTGGGAACGCAACCCATCTGCTCCCACTAGAATTTTGCTATAAAAACTCTTGCCTGTATTAAGCTGAACGCTTACACCGATTTCATTTTGCTCGATGCTATTAATATGACTTCCAAAATAGACGCCCTCAGGTAAGATTTGCTCGGTTAAATATTTTTGCAGTCTAGCTCGATGAATAGCTAAAATATTAAACCTATATCTATCAAAAGTTAAGGTTTGTAGTTTTCCTGAAGAGATGGAATCTAACCTAATTTGTTTAATTTCAAATCCTAAGTCAAAGAGATTATTTACTATCTTAAGCTCACGAAATACTTCCAATGCATTAGGAGCAAGCCAAATACCTGCTCCAATTTCTGAAGATTGCGGCTCTTTTTCTAAAATTAGAGTTGAAAAGCCAGCTTGATTACAAGCAATCGCAGTAGTTAGCCCGCCAATCCCTGCTCCAACAATTAAAATATCGACATGTTTAGTCATAGTCATTTCCAGAAAGAAAATATTCTACCCTTAATTGGTATAAATAATGGGTGGAAGAAGACATTATAAGTTTAAATGTAATTAAGCTGCTATTAGCGCAAGTTTTATCTTGGCCGGATCAATCTATAATTATTTAATTTACGAATTGCTATAGTTACTGGAAGATGAAAAACTCTCATTTTCTATTAAATTAGAATTATTAGTCTCACCTTCTCTAGGAAAGAAACCATAATCTTTAGACTTAGAATCGTTTGATTTTTGATAATGAGTGTTAAATAGGCTCACGATCTCATCATGTCCCATAATAGTAGCAATTTGATAGGGGGTTAGCTTAACGCTCTCCTCGCCAGGATCTAACTGACTTAAAATAGTTAACACACGTGTCCTAACCTCTGTTTGTTGGCTCCCAGCAAACCTCTCTAATTCTGTTTTAGAAAAGATAGCAGCCTTTTTATCATCAGCCCCTCTATTAAGTAATTCTTGTACCACTTTCTTATGGCCTTGTTGAGCGGCAATAAAGATTGGCGATATATCATTTCGACTAGTTTGATTCAATTCAACGCCTAATTGAGCTAATTTTGCAATTGCTAGCTCCTGTCCATTAAGGGCAGCTATATATGCGGGTGTAAAGCCATTTTCTGAAATCTGACTTAAATCAACGCCTAAGTTTTTCAATTCCGTAAGTACGTCCAGATGGCCTTTTGCTGCAGCTATAAAGGCTGGAGTCATTCCATCGTGGGCTTTATTTAAATTTGCACCTAATAAACCGAGTTTTTTAATAACAGCAGAATGTCCTCTAATAGCAGCAATGATAGCAGGCGTTATTCCCTGTTTTGTAGCAAAATCTAAGTCTACTCCCCATTTTTTTAAAACTTCAAGTAAATGATCATGCCCATTTTCTGCAGCGATATAGGCTAAGCTTTCATCATGGGTATTAACTTGTTTCAAATCGACTTCCAGTCTTTGTAATTCTTCAATTACCCCCTTATGACCTTGCTGGGCAGCAAAGCAAGCAGGAGTATAGCCTTGCTCATTGGTTTCATTAACTTTGACACCAAGGTCACCTAATAGTTTAATTACGGCAACATGCCCGTTAAAAGCAGCAATATGAGCGGGTGAATTACTTCCTATTATAGGCTGTGATATATCTGCCTTATGCTTATGTAAAGCTTTCAGGGCGACCGTATTTCCCTTCTCTGCTGCAAGATAGGCTGGCGTTACGTACGTTTCTCCTGCTTGCAGATTCAAATTACATCCACACTCGCCCAACTTTTCAATAACGGTACCGTGCCCATTTTGTGCTGCAATATGTGCTAAATTAACGGTTTCTGTTTTACGTTGAGCTATTTTTTCATTGATAAGATGGAAGCGTGACTGTTTCTTAAATGAGCTCAAATTTGTTTCTAGAAAGTCACAACGTTTATCATTACTGGTTAGAATAGCTTGAATATTAAAAGCAATATAAGGGCTATTATTGCTAAATCCGTGTGCAATGGCAGCAGCAGTATTCTGGCTATCTAACTTATCAATTTGTAGTTTTTGATTGACGTCTCGATAAATAAATCCTACTGTAGGTTTATAAATCAAGGCCACAGTATGATTTTCATTTTTCAACAAAAATCCAATAGGTTCTGTAATCCTACCACTTGATTGATCAAGTAATCGGCTTAGAGTTGTTAAATAGGCTTCTAACTCATTTTTAGTAAAAATGAAAGGAGAAGAATAGAGTTGAGTTAAGCCGCCGAGGTCTTCAATAGCTTTTGAAGAAGCAAACTCTGATAGACGTTCAAGTTGTTGTTGGCCAATATAGTTTTGTTCAGCTAAATGTGCATAAAGATGCGGCAACTGAAAAATTTCTAGTGAATCATAAAAAGCTAGAATATCAAGAAGCTTCCGGTCTTCTTCTGTCAGGTTTTCACCATTTTTGCCTTGTGCTTGTCTAATACTTTTTACTAATTGATCGGCGGGAGTTTGGCTAATAAGATTCATACGTTCATCAAAGCGCTGCATCTCTTCTTCACCTAAGAGCGCTGCTTCTAACCATCGTACTGAATAACCATTACACACTCCATCTGAATCAGTTCGATACTCTAATGCTTTATGTAAGGTTAATAATGATTGATGAACGTTAGGCATTATAAAATTAACAAAGTGACTTTGTATAAATATAGACCATGTGTTAATACATTAAAAACAACTCATCAGATATTTTTAGTGCATTATTCTGGTCTTACTAATTCGTCTATTAAATTTCTTGAATTTTTAAAAGATGGAATAATTTAATTTTTAATAAGTTAGATTGCGAACTTAATCTATCTATACAAATTCTCAATTCATGATGATGATTATGCAACAACGCTGTGTTAATGTTGAATCTAAAAGAATAGCCAAAGTTAAAGGAGTATTGAGCAAATGCTTCAACTGTTTTATTGTAAGAAATTGTTTTAGATGGCATACAGGTAATCGACCTAAATCAACATAATAAATACCTGACTTAACATTGCTAATGGAAAAATAGCGCGATGAGTGAGTTCAACAAATCGCTAATAACAAGGAAAAACAATGCTTATAAGTAAAAACGATAAGGTGCTTTTAAGGTTTTTTAATAGCGATATTAAGCCAAACGGCTCTTTTGATATTCCAGAGACTATTGATACAATTGGTGACGGCATGTATATCGGATGTACTCGCTTACAAACCCTTGTCCTTCCTAATAGTGTTACCAAGATTGGTCTTTGGGCCTTTAGCGGTTGCCGCAACTTACGAGCTCTTACTTTACCAACTAGTGTTACCAGGATCAGTGATAATGCCTTTATTAATTGTCCAAGCTTAGAGGTTATCATCATTGACAGCAGGGAGCAGAACGAAATAGCACGGGTTATCACTTTATTACCCAAATATTTACAAAAGAAAGCCCTCGGCATCGAGTTAGCCCAAGAGGTTTTTCTCCTTCGTAAGGCGCATCTGAATGAGATTATTAAGATCCCATCAAGAAACCCAATCTTCCGTTTTTTTAACCATAATTTGAGCCATATTGCTAAGGTTAATGTAGAAAATGATGCAAACCCAAGTTTAGAAAAAGGCTGTCCTAAACGGCAGAATAAGGTCTTTAAGCACTTGAACCGCTTTTTACTTAATAAAAATCGCTCTTATCAAAAAGCAAAAGACACAATCCGCCACGAACCGTTACCCCATAATAAAAACGAACTAGCAACATACAAGATAAACTTAAAAAGATAGTTGCTAATTGTAGAACCAAAGCTCAATAATGCGCGAGACTTATCTATCGCATGCCTTGAAAAAGAGGATAGTAAGCATCACACATTTCGTTGAAAATACTGAAAGCACTAGTCTATAGTTCTCAGATAATAATAAAATTAAGCTTAGAGCTGTTGTTACAATATAGTCTAATTTAATAATTTGTTAATTAAAATGTGAAATAATAGAACAAAATGATCTTTTTGGTTAAGAATAGATGGGTGACAAAGTTTGGGTTTATTTTGGGACAGGCTTTTGCTATGAGAGCGTTGTGGATGTCGAGGCGCTTACCAATACTACCGAAAAAAAAGGAATGATAGTAACCGGTTATTTAAATGGTCAAAAGTTAGAATACATTACCAAAGCCGCCCAGCAAAAACGGGAAGGCGTTTGGGTTTATTTTGGGACAGGTTTTTGCTATGAGGGCGCTGTGGATGTCCAGGCGCTTACCAATATCACGGAAAAAAATGGCATCATAGTTACCGGCGACTTAAATGGTCAAAAGTTAGAATACATTACCAAGGCCAATCAGAAAAGTCGGGAAGGCGTTTGGGTTTATTTTGGGACAGGTGTCAGCTATAAGGGCGTTGTGGATGTCCAGGCGCTTACCAATATCACGGAAAAAAATGGCATCATAGTTACCGGCGACTTAGATGACTGCAAGTTAGAATACATTACCAAGAACGCTCTGAAAAGTCGGGAAGGCGTATGGGTTTATTTTGGGACAGGTATCAGCTATGAGGGCGTTGTGGATGTCCAGGCGCTTACCAATACTACCAAAAAAAATGGCATCATAGTAACCGGCGACTTAAATGGCCACAAGTTAGAATACATTACCAAGAATGCTCTGAAAAATCGTAAAGGCGTTTGGGTTTATTTTGGGACAGGTATCAGCTATGAGGGCGTTGTGGATGTCCAGGCGCTTACCAATATCACGGAAAAAAATGGCATCATAGTTACCGGCGATTTAAATGGCCACAAGTTAGAATACATTACCAAAGCCGCCCAGAAAAAACGAGAAGGCGTATGGGTTTATTTTGGGACAGGTATCGGTTATGAGGGTGTTGTGGATATTCAAGCGCTTACCAATACCACGGAAAAAAATGGCATCATAGTAACTGGCGACTTAAATGGCCACAAGTTAGAATACATTACCAAGGCGGCTCAGAAAAATCGAGAAGGCGTATGGGTTTATTTTGGGACAGGTATCGGTTATGAGGGTGTTGTGGATGTTCAAGCGCTTACCAATACCACGGAAAAAAATGGCATCATAGTAACTGGCGACTTAAATGACCGCAAGTTAGAATACATTACCAAAGCCGCCCAACAAAAAAGGAAGGGTGTTTGGGTTTATTTTGGGACAGGTTTTTGCTATGAGGGCGTTGTGGATATTCAAGCGCTAACTAACATCACTGAAAAAAAAGGCATCATAGTAACTGGCGACTTAAATGGCCACAAGTTAGAGTACATTACCAAATCCACCCAACAAAAACGGAAGGGTGTTTGGGTTTATTTTGGGACAGGTATCGGTTATGAGGGTGTTGTGGATATTCAAGCACTTACCAATATCACGGAAAAAAATGGCATCATAGTTACCGGCGACTTAAATGGTCACAAGTTAGAATACATTACCAAGGCCAATCAGAAAAATCGGGAAGGTGCAGCATGGGTTTATTTTGGGACAGGTATCAGCTATGAGGGCGTTGTGGATGTCCAAGCGCTTACCAATACCACGGAAGAAAAAGGCATCATAGTAACTGGCGACTTAAATGGCCACAAGTTAGAGTACATTACCAAATCCACCCAACAAAAACGGAAGGGTGTTTGGGTTTATTTTGGAACAGGCAGCTGCTATGAGGATGTTGTGGATATTCAAGCGCTAACTAACATCACGGAAAAAAATGGCATCATAGTAACTGGCGACTTAAATGGCCACAAGTTAGAATACATTACCAAGGCGGCTCAGAAAAGTCGAGAAAGAGAAGGCGTATGGGTTTATTTTGGGACAGGTATCAGCTATAAGGGCGTTGTGGATGTCCAGGCGCTTACCAATACTACCAAAAAAAATGGCATCATAGTAACCGGCGACTTAAATGACTGCAAGTTAGAATACATTACCAAAACTGCCCAGCGTCTACGGGAAGGCGTATGGGTTTATTTTGGAACAGGCAGCTGCTATGAGGGTGTTGTGGATGTCCAAGCGCTAACCAATACCACGGAAAAAAATGGCATCATAGTTACCGGCGACTTAAATGACCGCAAGTTAGAATACATTACCAAAGCCGCCCAGAAAAAACGAGAAGGCGTATGGGTTTATTCTGGGACAGGCATTGGCTATGGGGGCGCTGTGGATGTCCAGGCGCTAACCAATACCACGGAAAAAAATGGCATCATAGTAACTGGTTACTTAAATGGTCAAAAGTTAGAATACATTACCAAGGACGTTCAGCGGCTACGGGCTAAAAATTCGCCATTAGCAAATCCTGAACTTGAGCCAATATCAACTACTTATTCTACCACTGATGAGATTGAAGAAGATAGCTATTACCTCTTAGATAATAATAGTAACAATAATAGTATGGAACCTACATCTACTTTATTAGATGAAGAGGGAAAATTGCTGACCGAATTTGAACCCTTACCCGATTTTTTGGTAGATGAGTTAAAATCATCAATAAATCAAAATGAATCAGATATCCCTCAGGAGTTTACCTTTGAATATACTTTTTTTAGCTCTAATCCAGAAAGACGGGCAAGTAAAAGAAAGTTTAATGATAGCGATAATTATGAGGAAGGAATAACCAAAAATCAAATCAGTTATTCGGGCTTTTTTGATAGGAGTCAAGATTCAAAATCTAATTTAGCAAAAAAGATGAAAATTTCAGAAAAAGATGAAGATAAGTTTGATTTAAAGTAAATAGCGTATCTTAAGAAGATATAAGGCCGAGTTTGTAAAAGGAATAAATTTGCTAAATTTAGGAGGAGGCAATCAAGCTTCCATATATGATAAAGAAAATAGGCAAGGTGAGTTAAAAGTTATTTCTTGACTGCATTGTCTTAATATCTTCTTAAGATTGTAAATATATAATACAGAAAATTTCAATTTTTAAGGGTATAGTTAATGCTGGCTCTTTTTAAAAAAACATCAAGGTATTTTTGGAATAAGATTCCAGAAAATGTAAAGTCTTACTTATTAAATAATGGCATAACTATCTCAAGTCATGTTTGGAATAGGCTTCCAGAAAGTGTGAAGTCATATATATTCAAGAAAGCGATGTCTATAACTCCTCCGGTAGAATTAAGTCTAGATGAGAAAAATGAAATAGCTAACTTCTTAGACACACTTAATTTTGACGAGGTACTAACAACATCCGATCAGGTAACCCAACTAACACATTCTGAAAAAAACATACCCTCAGAAGCTAATCAACAATCTGTTTATGGTTTTTTTGATAAAAATATTCCTGATCAAGATAAAAATGAAGAATCACATACAGCTATGTCAACTGTCGAAAATCAATCATTCTAATTACTTCAAACACTTTACTTGTGCTTTTCCAACAAACTGTTATGAACTTGCTGTTTTGCAAGAAAAACTTTTGTATAAGCAACTGTTTTATTTAAGGCCTGATTAAATTGAGGTTCGTTGCCATGAAATAATAAAGTAGTTGCATCTATTTCTTCAAAATGGTCAATAAACTTAAAAGCTTCAATAATTTCAGGTGTTTTTAACATAGCTAAAAATTCATTATAACTATGACCTCCACTACTAAAAAGTAAACTAGAGGTAAAACACTTTAAAAAGGAAGTGAATTTTTCTAAATCATTAAAAGATAATTGAGTGTCTTCCTGTAATTTTTTTATACAGCGAATTTGACATAGCATTGTTCCAGAGACAGAACAGGAAAAGGGGTGAACCAAGGATGAAAAATTTTCTTTTGGCCATGCCGCGGATAAATTGAAATTGACTCTATCAGGAGGTCTAATGAAAGAAAACCCTTTTTTTGTAAAGATTAGATCGTTTCTTGGAACAGGCATGTAACTTTTCATTAACCCAAAGTGGTTCGAATAGCTGCCTTCTTGAAATCGAGCTCCATGCGTTTCAGCAGATGCTTTAAGGTATTTTACTATACGGCCACGCTGTTGTTCAGAAAAAAAGCCTACGCCATAGACGTTATTAAGAGGTAGGTCAGGGTCAGTTAGCTTAACGATTAGGGTACCTAGCCACGAGCATTTACACATTAATGCTAACTTCTCTTTTTGAACTTCAGAAAAAGCCCAATAGCTTTTATTTGATTCTATTTTAGAAAGAATATCCATATATTCTTCAACGATGTAATCTTCTCTTGCTGAAATTGTTTTATTAAGATAATGATCAAATTTGGCTTGTTCATTGGCAGGAAGTAGCTGATATAATGCTTCGTAATGAGCCTTAAGATCGGCCAAATCAACTTGATCAAGAGTAATTAAAAGAGTTTCAAAAGCTAAATGAGTTTCAAAATATCTCCGGGTTGGATCTTCATTAATGACTTCTGCGCTAGTTGAAATTTCATATTTTTCATCTAATCGATTTTTCTTAAATAAATTTATAACGAATTGAAAATCATTCTGTGATGCAATGCCTTTAAGATATAGTTTCTTAAGCCTATCAACAATGAACTCGTTTTTGTAACAATCAATTAAGAGTAAAACTGCTTGCCCAAAAGACAATGTAATCATAAATATATTTATAAAACAGAAAAAGGGCTAAATTATAAATTTTAAATATTAAGGAAAAATTAAGTTCTATTAAATTAGTTAAAGTTAGAATATTAGTAAAAAAATCAATACAACTAAATTGTTTAGGGACTGGTAGTAGTATTGCCCGCTGTCAATCTGAAAGACAAAAACCGTATTTTACTTTTTAAGGTCGTGGAGGTGGCTTTTCACCCATTTCCATTTCATCACTTCGCTCCTTTTTTTTAAGGGATTTTTTACTTGGCGCCCCCTCTATGGCGACTTTAAGTAAATCTTTTTTAGCCATTTCTAGAAAATCCCCTGGCGAGGCTTTCAAAAACCTAGGACTTATATCGGTATAATGTTGAGCACACTGATCATAATCATTTTGTTCAAAACCTAAAACAGCGAGCATGACCGGTCTTAGTCGGGCTCTCATAGTTTCGCCTTCTTTATAGCGAGGATCCTCATAAATTGCCCTAACCAAATCCAAGGTTTCGCGATAATCACCTTTATCAATTTTTTCAATAAAGTAGTTAGCCTTATTACGACCTCTTTTTCCAGGCTTGGAAGATGAAGTATCATCTCTATATGCTTCGAGTTCTTCTTTTAAGCGTGTACGGGCCTCATTTAAGCTCATTGCTTCCTTCATTGCTTACCTATTATATAAGTAGTGACATAATTAATTATAGCAATACAATTGAGTTTTTTTTATGCAAAACTAGTTATAAAATCAAGCTGTAAATTCTCTTTCAATTAAAAATGATTAATTATTAATAAGTTAACCCTTTGAATTATCAATTTTTTTGCTGAGTCGTTTTGTCTGGGTAAACATAGCTCTAGATTATATAAAGTTCTTTGCCCTATTGGAGGATTATTGCAATAGATTTTGCAATCTGTCTTATTTAAATTCTCGTTAGGAGCATAGAATAAACAGGCAGCATAGCAGAGAATTTAATATAGTATGAAATAATTTCAATTTGCCAATTAACTGTTGGCATGCTAAGGTGCTTATCTACTTCAATAAATGCGCACAATATTCTCTAAGATCGTTTAGTTATACCTTGCTTACTATCCTCTAGATCATTGTTCGTACAACTTAAGGAGACGGCAATGAAACAAAATAAAATATATGTAGGGAACTTACCTTTTGATACTACAGAAGTATCTTTAGAGAACGGATTTGGTAAATATGGCAAGATTGAAGAGCTATTATTAATTAAAGATCGTTTTACGGGCCAATCGAAGGGCTTTGGCTTTATTACCTTTAGCACTCAGCATGAGGCAGAAAACTCGTTAGAAATGAATGGGAAGCAGTGGGTAGGAAGAACATTAAAAGTTACAATGGCCCAAAATCGAATGAATCAAAACCGTTCTGGCGGTCGATATTAATTAAGTGAAAAATACATCTATTTAATTTCCAAATAAATCGCTTACTTGTAAGAAAAATTTGATATAAATAATCTTAAGATTATTTATATCTCTATCATAAATTTCTTATAAGCTTAGTTAATTCAATTAAGCAAGCTTATACTACAGCATGCATGACATAGGCGCGTCATTTGGGCATACAGTATAAAAATATATTATTTTTTTTCTGATTAGATAAAAGGCAATTCATAGGTTGAGCTCCGAGAGTTTTTGCATGTAAAGAACCTTTTTGCTAGGAATTGCGGGAAGTATAAGCGATGAATTAAAATTCAATTATTTGTGAGCGATGAAAATCAAGGACAATTTTATACCAAAGAATTAAAGCCCTTAAAAAAACTTACCCTTAAGAATAATAAAGATTTATAACAACCTTAATGTAAAAACAGCATAAATTTTATTGCTGTTTATACCAATAGTTTAAAGAAATTGCAATTTAGGGTTGTAAAATAGGTATTTTATTTAAACAAGATAGGATTTGTTAAAATTATATAACTGGATTTAAATGAGAATTTTGGGCACCTTGTTCTTCTGGTAATTCATCTTTAATTTCAGATAATGCCTCTTTGAACTGACTTACTGATTTTGCTACTCCCTTTTCGCGGTTCTTATAAATCAACGTCGCACCAACAGCGCCTATTACTCCAGCACCTACAGTCGCGCCTACGCCTGCGCCAATTGTACCTGCTAACCCCGCGACAGCAAGTGCAGCTGGCAAAAAACCAATGCCGCCAGTAAAGAATCCAATTGCGGCTATGCCAATAACTGCTAGCGTTAAACAGGAAAAAGCTAATAAGACAATACCCAAAGTCCTCCAACCTGAAGATTTTTTTCCAGATACATGTTGGGCTAAATTAGCTAATTCTCGAGCATGGCTTTGTGTTTTATTTTTATCTTTTAAATCGGTTAAGGCTGCGTGGGCAGTAGATAGCACTAGCGTTAAATCATGAAGGTTTCGTGAATCTAACTTTTCTGGGTTGTTTTTTGCTAATGCCTTGACTTGTTTTATAATATTATCGCCTTGTACAACTAAGTTTTTCTTGTTTTTCTCTTTCTGCCAGTCTTCCAGTCTTGCTACTTCCTGTAATTTATCAGAAAACTCCCTAAGCCACTTATTGTATTCAACTAGAGCAAGATCACTTGGCTTTTTAAGGAAATCGACATTTCCTACTTTGTTTCGCTTATTAGTTTCTGCACTCTTTAGGTAAAATCTTGCTTGAACCTTTGGAGAGAATATTGTTCTGCCAAGAAAGTTATTAGCAATAGAGTCGCTCTTCATGCCAGGGGAACCATGCACGAGATGCGAGGTGATTTCCGCAGCATTACCTCCAACTGCTCGGGTTAACTCGATATTGTCGGTTTTTAAGCCCATACCTCGATATACTTTATGCATCCATTTTTGAATAGCTCTCTCTATTGCAGTTCCTGTTCTATCTTGACCACTTGCACAATGTACTAGGCTAATTGTGTTGGGAGTATTGCTTGCAGCTAATATTATTGTTGCTGCACTTTCAACACGTGTTGCCTTTTGTGTGGGAGAGGTTCCTTTCGGTTGTGGTTCTTCTTTATCAAAATTTAACCCAGGGGCAATATCAAGAGCGCGGTTTGTGCCATCAAAATTAGTGGGGACATAGGACACATTATCATGTTTATCTTCATCTGCGCGTTCGCGTGTTGCCTTATAAACGTGATTAATGATGATATGCTGATCTTCAGAGAAAGTATATGTATTTAATGTGGTAACGTGAATATTCAATGAACTTACATCTTTACCCATTTTTTCTGCTGCGGCCGTACGAATCTGTTCTAGATTTTCACGGGTATGAGTTTGCAGGTTATCGTCATTTTCTCCTAAACCAACAAAAACCGGCGAACCCATTCGCGCAAGCCAAAGTACATGTTCTTTTTTCTCTTCAGTTTGTAATTGAGAGAGCGGCTCTGGATTGTCAAGTTGACTTCGCTCCATTTCAGTTAATTCAACTTTAACAATAAAACCATTTTTTACCCCCACAAGATGGGTTTTACGTGCTTGAGCCGGCAGGGCTGTCTCATCGCTGGCGATTAAGTCTTTAAACAGTTTATCTGCTTCCTGGATAGCGAGATTATGATGGGTATGTGAATTTTTTTGCTCTTTATCTGGGTAGGGTATTATAGATTCTAATTTTTCAAGTTCCTCTTTTTGTTGATCTGTTTTTTTAGTCACGGGGTATTGAGTTTCACGTTGCAAAATCCTTGCTTCATCATCATAGGTTAAGGTAACCATCGTGCGAGCGGGATAGAGGACGCTAGATAAATTACGATAATGAAAAAGTAGTTTTTCGGCATCCTTTCTGCTTTCACAGCCAGCTGTTAAATTGGCATTATGAAGTTGCTGTACTAAAAAGGTGTTAAATTCTTCTTCTTTCCTAGCGATTTTCTTTTGTTTAACTTGATCGTTATCTTTGCTTTGAGCAATTTGTAATACCTCAAAAGCTAATTTGCTAAAGTTTTCTCTAATTTCCTCTCTTAGCGGTTGCGCTACTTCATGGTTATCCTTATATTTTTTACCAATTGCATAATCAATAGGGCGCAAACGCGATAAGCAACGTAAGAGCATATTATTAGCAGTAATAACCGGCGCGTCAGGGGACATGCGCTTATCAAGAGGTATGGCTTTTGTAGCGTCTCTAATCCACTCATTTTTGTCTTGATCATAGGTTGAGACAATACCATACTGCGCGTCATTCGTTTCGCGCAGAAGATCGCTCATATCTCTATAAATAGCTTGATGATCTGATTGACTATTTCTTAACTTCTCTTGAACTTTTTTAGGATCGAGTTGAATTTCCTTATTAGGAATTGTAATCGTTTTCTCTTCTTTAGTTAATTCATTAAACAACTCTGAGTGCTGTTTCATCTAGTAGGCCTTGTAACAACTGCGCTTAAACTGGCTAACAATTTAGCTAAAGCCTATCGGATCTTTGCAGTTAAATTAATAAGTATTAATAGATAGATAATTTAAAATAGTTATAGTCCTTAATTCTGGTGCCATAGGCTAAATCTTTCTTCTAAAATACGATTTATCGGCTTATTATATAACAAATTGATTAAAAAATCATTAATTAAGTTAAAAGTAAAAGAAGTGTGCATTAAAAATGAATTATATCTTAGAAAAGCCCTCCTAAATAAGAGAATCAAAAGTTTGGTAGGGTAAATTCTAAATAGAGGAGCCAAATCTTAATAATGGTTATAGGTAAATTTGAATCCTAACTTCACCGGCACCTAATTCCAGTACATTTTAATGATCTCATAAAGCATAGAATGCTTAGGTATTTCTTTTTCATTATATCTGGTGCAAAAATTAAAAACCTATGAAAAGCTCGATATTTATGATACTGATACAAAATTTACATTATTTAGTTTAAAAAGAATTATTTATTGAGCAATAACGAGGTTAATTCTAGGATGCAATTGGTATGTTAAATCAAAACACTTTAACAGGGACCGTTATTTATTTAGAACCTATCTCTGCCCTTCATCAGCAGGGCTTACAACGCGCAGCAAATGATAAGTTAATTTGGCAGTTTATGCCTATCTCTGCTACTGGTTCTAATTTTTATCGGTGGTTTGATGACTGTTTAGCAAAACAAGAACAAGGTCAACAAATAACTTATGTTGTACGGGAAAAAGATAAAAATACTATATTAGGTTGCACAGCTTATTATGATATTAATTTGTGTCACCGACGTTTAGCATTAGGGTATAGCTGGTATATTAAAGCCGTATGGGGCGCCGTAATTAATCCTGAAGCAAAAATGCTGATGCTAGAGCAAGCTTTTGAGACGTGCTCTATTAATCGTGTTGAGATTAGCACTGATCCTAAAAACAAGCGCTCCTATTATGCTATCTTGGCTTTAGGCGCTAAAGAAGAGGGTTATTTACGTGAGCATATGATAAATCATAGTGGCCAACTTACTGACACCATTTTATTTAGTATGTTAAAAACCGAATGGCCTATGATAAAAGAGCGGTTAAGAAAACGCATTGAATCCAAGCAAAGTTATCATTTTAAGTGGGATTAACAGGGCTAGGATTATTTTATTTGGTGAATATCTATCAATAGATATTTATAAGCTTAAAGTCGAAAATATAGATTTCATTGATATTAAATGAGCTAATAATTGATTTGATAAATTACAATCATAACATGCTATAATGAAACGCAATTGCAATATTGAAGAAAGAGATTCAAGTGAAGGAATTAGCGTGGATTACTATCCTTTTAATAGGAGGGATAATACTGTCTTCTAATAGTCTAGCTCATACTATAAATTGCCCAAAAATTATTAAAAGTACTCAAACCTTAAAAGATAAACTAGATGGTTGGGAAGCCTATTTAGATGTTAGTCAAACTGAGCACCCATTTAGCCATATTACCTTTTATGCTGGTCACCCTAGCGAAAATGCTAGTCTTGCGCCTAATAATCAAAATATAAAAATAAACATGATGATATGGCGTTTTCAAGGTAATAATTTTTGGGTAGCTTGTAACTATAGAGGTACAGCTATTCAATTAATTCAACGATTACCAAAGAAAACTAAAATTTGTTCTGTGATTTATAATAAGGACAATTCTATAAAATCTATTTTTTGTAATGGATAGGAATTATTAAATTTAAAGTATTTAATAGATAAATATTTATTTGATTAAAGTAAAAATGTTATAAAGATTGATTGATATTAAGTGATGAGCTTAGAAAACTACTTTCAGAGCTTAACTGTTATCCTTTCTTAACTTGCAGTAGATAAAGGTTACTGATTTGAACAGTTCTGAGGGCTAGTTGTATATATTCAGCCAGAGTTTCTCCTAATTAAGAGTTACATATCATTATAAGTATACTGTTCTATATTGCTTCTATATTGATAGGAGACAACCGGCTCGATTAATAAAGTTAGAGAAGCAGTTTCAATCAATAAACACGCATGTCCAAATAGCGTATTATTATTTTATCTTTATGAAATTTTTAGCATAAGGTAAGAACTGAGTGATTATACTATATGTAGCTGTTATATCTTCTTAATTATTCCATTGGCTCATTGGAGCAAAGACAGTTGGATCTGAATAAACAGCCACAAGTATAGGGCCTTGAGAAATAGAAAAAGCCTGATTTAATTTTTCTTCTATTTCATTATTATTATTAATGTCTATACCAGTAATATGGCAGCTCTTAGCTAAAGAACAATAATCAGGATTAATTAAATCGACACCATATTTTTCCTTTTGTTGTGCTGCCACTCGTTGTAATACATTATTGCAGAAAACAATGATTATAATATTTAATTGACATTGGGCAGCAGTAAGCAAATCAGCTAGTACCATTTGCAATGCGCCATCCCCAATAATTCCTACAACCCTTGAATCAGGTTTGGTTAATTTTGCAGCAATTAAAGCAGGTAAGCAAAAGCCCATAACGCCTAATCGACTACTTACTAAAATGGATTGACGCTGTTTCAGCTCTAGGTACTTTGTAGCCCAGACAGTAGAATCGCCGATATCAAGCGCTAGAATTGTTTTTTGCGAATCAATAAAATGGTTAAACTTATTAAAAAACAGTTCAGGTGAAACATAAGATGATTTTTTCTTTAGCTTATAGGATTCCTGAGAATGTTCGCTTTTTTTATTGATAATAGAACGAGACTTTACTCTACTTGCTAGTCCTGTAGCAATCTCAGCTAGATCACCTAGCAACATTCTTTTTTTAATGAATTGATAATCTAATAAGGAAAAATTAGACTCACATTGTATTAATTCGCGAGTTTGATCAACATCTTTATCAGTTAGTAAATAGATAAGATCGTCAACGCCAAAGGTAATAATGACTTCAGCTTCTCTTATACCTTCTAGAGCTAATCTATTTGCAGGCGCGCCAAATAAGCCCAGAATTCCTAGGTAAAGGGGATGATTTTCACGAATTACTCCTTTACCAGCAAACGTACTGATTATTGGTGCAGAAATTTTCTCTGCAAAGTATTCGATAGCATCACCTGCACCATAGGCTCGGGAGCCTACGCCAATCACTATTTTTCTAAAAGAATTTATTGTGTTGGCAACTATTTCAAGAGCAGCTTCTGGTGGACGATAAAGCTGTATATTACGGTGCAAGTGCTGATAATGAAGACGAGCAGACTTTAATTCTTGCCGAGTAAATTTAGTAAGTTGTAGATCAGGTGCAATGGCTAAATGTGCAGGACGGTGATAACGGATGATATAACCCACTGCAGCTTGTAATAATTGAGGAACTTGGGCAGGATGTTCACAAATAGCATTAAAACCACAGCAGGCGTCTGTTAATTTTATCTGATCAACGCTCTGAAAATGTCCTAAACTATGCTTATTTGTAATAGGTAACCCTGAAATGACCAAGACGGGCGAATGATCCAGTTGAGCATCAAGCAAGCCTGTCAATAAATTAGTTACTCCTGGCCCGCAGGTAGATGCACATACACTTAAGCTTTTAGTTAATTTGCCTTGTGCCGAAGCAGCTAAGGCAGCAGTTGATTCACTTCGCATCAAAATCCAATCAAGTGTAGGATGTTTATTAATCGCCTCCATGAGCGGTAAAATTGCAGCGCCTGGGTATCCAAAAATATGGCGAACTTGATATAGTGCTAAATAATTACAAATATGCTCAGCAATATTCATAGAAGAAAGTTTATAGTAATAATACTATTAGTATAGCTAGAGTTAATATGCGTCTAAAAAGGAAAGTATGTATTCTATTATTTTAGAATTATTGCCTTTTATTCTTACTATTTTAGTTGGCTTGATTTTAGAAAAAAGTAGGGTATTAGGTAATGAAGGGTATAAAGTACTCAATAGATTTGCCTATTATTTAGGAGTACCTTCGCTTTTATTTTCTTCTTTTGCTTCAGCACCTATTACTTTTAATCGTTATGAGTACTATTCTTTTGCATTCATTTTATCTATGTTGGTACTATATATTCCAATTTATAGTTACCTTTATTATAAAACGCACAATGTTAATTTAGCTGCTTTAGCAAGTTTAGGTTCAGTATTCCCAAATAGTGGCTTTATAGGCATCCCCGTTTTATACATTCTGTTCGGACAAGTTGGGGTGATTACTGCAGCTTTGACAACTATATTAACTTTAGCTCCGTTTTCTTTAGCGATTATTATTTTAGAGGCAAGAAAAGAGGGCTTGCATAGGGCTCTTTTACAAGTCTTGCAAACACTTGCTAAGAACCCTTTACTTTGTGGAGCTATAATAGGAATTTTAACGTCTTATTATAGTTTGCACGTACCAAGCTTTATACTAAAAACTACAGAGCTAATTGGCGATGCAGGAATCCCTTGTGCGATATTAGGCATTGGACAGATGCTTGTCATATTTAAAATTAAAAACTTATCTAATCTTATAGCTCCAATTGCTATTAAATTAATTCTGCATCCACTTGTCGCTTTTTATTTATTTTATTTGTTTGATGTGGATCCGAATCTCTTAACAATGGGTGTTATTATTGCTTCTCTTCCTACTGCCGTTATGCAATCAATATTGGCTGTCGAATTCAATACATACCAGGCTGAAAGTTCCGGGTTGGTTATGTTGAGCACAGTTTGCTCTTTTATTTCTCTTCCGGTTGTCGTTTACTTTCTACAAGCTATAACAACTGCATTTTAGTAGCTGAAACAGTCATCGAAAGTGAATATCGATTAAGCCAACAAATGTATTATCATCCCCGCGGCATTGTTGCGTGGCAAAGAAAAAGTAGTTACAGAGAATAGTAGCCTGGGTGAAACGAAATGAAACCCAGGTTTCGGCCCTATGGGCCTGCACCCAGGCTACTACTGCATTTTAGTAGCTGAAACAGTCATCGAAAGTGAATATCGATTAGCCAACAAATGTATTATCATCCCTGTGCGGCATTGTTGCGTGGCTAAGAAAAAGTAGTTACAGAGAATAGTAGCCTGGGTGAAACGAAATGAAACCCGGGTTTCGGCCCTATGGGCTTGCACCCAGGCTACTACTTATAATTTCCTATGCTATATAAAATTACACTTATTATCCCTTGTTTACATATCTCACAAAAGGTAGGGCTCGCCTCCATAATGCATTGTAACCCAGGTTTGTGATTAGCTCCTTTTGTGCTGATTGAATCACCATAGCCGCCTTTGTAGGCGCCATAGACAGGTGGATTAGGTTGCCAGTCGCTTGTAGGTGTGGGTATGGCGGTTTGTGGAGATACCAAAGCATGCCATTTTAAACCATTGTAGGAAGGATCTGATAAAAAGGTCATGTTTTGCGACCACGGTTCGTCCATGTCTGGGGCAAACTCTAATTCTGTACGCCCACCGCCTTCATATTCTTCGTTAAGTCCAAAAAAATGGCCAAATTCATGAAGTAATAAGTAGGTAAAGTACTTTTTATTGCCAGCGGGTAAAGCTGTGTGAGACATATAATTACCTACGCCCCAATAGCCGTCTTGCTTGATTAAAATTAAGGCATAGTCATAAGGTGCAGATGCCAATGCCTTACGGAATTTATTTTCCCGTGTTGGATAGACTGCATGATACCAACGTTCAAAACCATTCCAATAGGGATAATATAAGCCTAGAAACGAATCAAAATTAGGAATAGGAAACCCTAAATCTATTGGCTCACCCAATGTTTTATTTGATGGATGAAATACAGCATAAAAACTAAAATACTCAACACCTGGAAAATGATTATTATGCAAAGCATTAACTGTTTTAATTGCATCTTGCCAAAAACGTTTTTTGTCTTGTAGCTGATAGCCTTCAGCATAAATATTGATTCTGAGAGACTGAGGTTTTTGGGATATTAATAACTGTTTTACTTCGAGCTCAGGATAGCTTGTATTATCTGTTGATAATTCACTTACAATAATTTCTTGTTCTAATACTGTTTCCATGACTCCAGATTGAGGATTTTCTGCAATCAATTCAAAAATTACGTTATCTTTGGGGACTGGAAATCGTAGATTAATAGCTCGCGATAGTTTGCGATATTCTTTGCCTGTACCAATGGAATCATAGTATAAATGCTTGCCATTTTTATCTTTTAATATGCCTAAATAACTTCCCCATTTAGGTCTGTGCTTACTTCTAGCTAACAGTGCAGTCGTGCCGGATTTTTCTATGATTGCACGATTTAATTGATAAGATTCTTTATTCGCAAGCCAGTCTATTTGCACACGTAATACCGAAATTTTAGATTCTTGCTTGATAGATTTAATTGTGTTCTCCGAAACATAACGTTCATGAGAAAACTCTGATTCCTGAGGAATTAAATGACGATTCCAATGAGGTTTTGCTGCAAGTGGTAAGAAAAAAAATGATACGAGTAAGAAAACAAATATACGCATGTGCATCGTCCTGAAAATTAAACCGATGATTAAACATAATGACTTGTTTTATTGATAACAAGTGATAAGTAATCTAACTAGTACAAGAGCTTCTGTATAGAAGATTGGCATTATAGCAATGTTAGCAAAGCAATTTAAATAGTTTTATACATCCAACGAGTAATTAAGCTTTCTTTAACTGTAGAAGTAGCTCAAGAGGTTGTTATATGAAAAATTTTATTCTTATTTAATCAGATATTACCAATATGTGAAAGAAAGAGATGAACTATCAATGCTCTTTCTTATAGGTTCCATATTAACTAGCTCTATATAAGAAATAATAAAATCAGGTACTCGGCGTGAATACTTCTATTATAGCTTTTAAGATATTTTGCGTTTCTTTATCGCCATGTTGAGCTGCAATATAAGCAGCTGTTACACCGTAGTGGGTTTTTTGATCTAAATTAGCACCATATCTTCCTAAAATTTTAATGGTTTCAGCATGACCATTTTGAGCGGCAATATAGACAGGTGTTGTACCAACTTCATCTTCTTGGTTTAAATCAGCGCCATGTCTTGCTAGAGACTCAATGTCGTCAATGTGGTTATTCTGAGCTGCTATATATACTAAATTTACTGTGTTAGTCTTGCGACGCGCAATATCGTCAGTAACAGTATACAGTGGTTTAAATTGTGCCAGTTTTTCTTCTAAAGGCGTACAACGTGGGTCAGAAGCAGTAAGTATCAGATTTGCATTAAAGGCTACGTATGGACTTTCTCCAGCAATTTGCATATCTTTCAAAATAGCTTCTGCTATCGACTTAGTACTGTCTCGCATGGGTGCATCTCGATTACTGTCTCGATAAGTCCAGCCTTGTCCTGGTTTATAAATCAGAGCAACAGTATGCACATCACTAGTTAGCAAAAAACCAATAGGAGCATTAGAAAAAATTGATAATGGTTCAAGCTGTTGGCCCAATTGATTTAAGTAATTTTCAAGTTCTTCCTTAGTAAAAATAAAAGGTGCAGAATAAAGCCTTTTTAAACCGCCACGTTCTTTTATAGCCTCTGATGAGGCGATAATTGAAATATTTTCGCATCGCTCCTGACTTTGCCTAGTCTCGTTTACCAAGAAAAACCATTTACTTAAATTATGAAATAATTCTAAACTGTCATAAAAGCTAAGTATTTCAAGATTTTCCTTATCAGATTGAGTAAGATTCTTTCCTTTTTTGGCCTTTGCCTCTGCAATTTGCTTGAGCAACATGTTAAGTGGAGTAAATTCAATCAATTGGATTCGATTCTCAAAGCGCTGTTGCTCTTCCTCACTTAAGAGACTAGCTTCTAACCAACGTATAGCAAAGCCATAGCACAATCCTTCTAAATCTTGCTGATAATTTAAAGCTTCATATAAATCTATTAGAGCTTCGTGGGCCGGCATGCACTGTCTTCTGCGTTTAAATATGGACTATGTACATATTATAGTTTATACAAAATGATTAAAAAATTAACAAAATTATTATAAGAAAACAAAATTTGTGCTGGCGAAATTTAAGCTGAAAGAGCCAACTAGAGATAGCTCGACTCTAGTCATTTATGCCGCTAAGGAGACCTGATAAATCAAAGAGTTAACTATTTCATTCACTTTATACAATTACTACTCGACTGTTAGGTAAAATAAATTAGGCTCCACTCTCGCTAAGAGCATTGGTCATTGAGCGCTTAAAAGAAGGCGGGCCACCTCAACAAATTGCAGGTAGACTTAAACGTTCAGCCAGGTAAAGCCCAGAAACTCTATCAACTCTTGCATAAGAAAAGACGTTTTCGTTATCCGCCTGTTCGACGTAAACGAGAATGACCCACTTCAGAAGTTAAAAAAGCAAGGATTGCACAACGCGGTGACGGTGACGAAGTAAACCAAAGGCAACGCTTTGGTCATGGGAAGGTGATTTACTCATGTTCGCGACGCATCATCAGCATTTAATTACGCTACGTGAACATAAGAGCCGTTACATAGTAGCCATAAAAAATAACAGACGTAAACCTAATAAAACAGCTAACACGTTGGTTAAGTACATGATGAATTTTTTATATTCTGTAAAATACTAGCTATTAATAGAAAGGATAATGCTGTTTCAAAAGTCGATTTTATTGTAACCGCACTAGTCACTAGGAAAATTTAAGTAGTTCTTTCCTAGTTCCTGAATTAACATTAACTAAGATCACGTACAAGTAGGATAGGGACAGTAGCAATTCGAATAATACTTTCAGCCACACTGCCTAAAAAGAAACGATTAAATCCTCGCCTACCATGTGTGCCGATGACCAGTAAATCAGCAGACCATTTTTGCGCCTCTTTCATAATGATCTCAGCAATTCTTACTTGAATTTTTTTTAGTTCAACAATTACCTTTTCAACTTTTATTGAAGATTGGCTTGTAATTAACTTTTCAATGTTATCCAGTATTTTCTCTCCCTCTTCTCTATAGGCTGAAACAAGAGCACCATAGTCAATAGTACTGCCATGGTAAATAAAAGTTTCATCAACAACATAAATAAGACGTACAATAACATTTTTATCATGGGCAATTTTGATAATTTCCTTTACAGCCGCCTGTCCAACCTCGCTACCATCAACGGCTAGCATAATCTTCTTATATGTCATATCAGCCTCTCTTTGTTATCGGTGTATGAATCTCAATCAAGCTTAATTATAGATTACTTATAACTTGTGACAGAAAATATAGATATCTAATATTAGGACGTGTCATCAATTAAATTGATTTTAATTTGCTTCATAAAACGATATTCTACCTTATTTGTAAATGGGATTTATGATTCGAAGATAGGCTTAAGGCATGAACAGTGGGAACGAATAAAAGAGGTTACCTGGTCGTAAAGAGACAGTTGAAGTAATAGCAAAAGATAATTGTCTTTTGTTAAAGCCATCTTATATCGCTATAGAGCAGGGATTGCCTGGCGTGATTTGCCCGAGCGCTTGGGTGATTTTCGAGTTATCCATACTCGCCATAGTCGTTGGAATAAGATAGGCGTTTGGGAGCGAGTTTTCAAATTGTTGCAGAAGATGCAGATAATGAATATGCCATGATTGATTCAACTATTGTTCATGCGCATCAACATAGCACTGGTGCTCAAAAAAAGAAGGGCAAGATCAAGCTATTGGAAGAAGTAAAGGCGGACTAAGTACTAAAATTCATCCTGTTTGTGATGCGCTTGGCAATCCTATCGCTTTTCATCCACCCCTAAAAGGATGTTGCAATTTATAATAATAAGGTAAGTGCTTGATTAATGGTGGCTATGGGTAGACTCGAACTACCCACCTCAGCATTATGAGAGCAATTCTAATTCTTTAATAATGTACCTCCATATATATCTATGAACAAAATAATAATTTTTTTCAATAACTTAAGAAAATATTTAATACACTGGTATGTATCCTTATATACCTATATATAATGAATTTGCACTCTAGTACTTTGATAATATTTAAGAGATTCAATTATTTTTCCAGAAATATAAAGGAGAAATAAATTTTATAAATTAAAGAAATCTCAGAACCAGATAATTCTTCGTCTATAGTTAATTCTGGTCAGGAAACTCTAAATTTTATCATAGCCTGCCTAATGAATATTGTGAGTTACTTCAAATCAACATAAGTGGTAGGTATATTAATCCTAGCTGAGTTAATAATGTAAGAACTAGTTTAATAAGATTTAAAATTGTGATTTACGCGGTTGAAGACGACGAATCGTTAACTTTGGTTGCTCTTTTTCAAATAACTCAGAGGTTTGCTCTTTCTTACTAACATGTATTAATTTAAGTGCAATTGTCATATAATTAACCTAACTGTCTAATTATATATTAGATATAGTAAAAGTATTTAGCAAGCCTTGATGAAGCGCAGCGTAAGGTTTATGAACTCTCTGACTCTGAATCAGTAAGTTAGAGTATTGTTTTTCTTATCAGTTGTTTACTGAATTACTAGTCTACCATAGCCTGGATTTAGTACGGTCTTTAATAAGCAAGGTTTTGAAAATAGATATTATTTAAAATAAATCTGTTTCTTTTATGAAGTGATAGTTAAAATAATTTTACATTATGCCCCTTTCGAGCCGAATTATAAAATACGGCAGTGAAGAAAGTTACTTGGATACTTTAATTCAGTAAAGTTAAATTAAGTCAAAAATATGTTTTTAATCTATTACAGCTAAAATTTAAATAACAATGCTGGATGTGGTATATAGTCGACTTTATTATTATCTCGGTTAGATCAAAAGAGTCATATAAAAATAACTCTACCTTATTTATTAATTAAGGTTTGAGAATTTGGTCTATTTTTGTTTTATTTTCTTCTAATGCTCTATTTAGCCTAGCAATAGGATCCGGTGGAGGTTTAAAAAAATATTGTACTCCCTTTATTAGAGAACTTGGTTTTGGATTATGATCAAGTTTTGTTTTATTTTTTTCAATAACCTGAAGAGATTTCGCATAAACTTGCAGCCCAGCTTTTAATGTACTTTCTAATTTGGCACGAAATGCTAAATAATCTTCTCCATAATTAGTAATTTTAAAACGTTGTTCCATTTCTCTTCTAGCAGTTTGAATATTAACTATTAAATCAAAAATAACATTATATTCATCACTGTACTCATCATATTCTTTTAGTTCTTTAGATAATTTTACAAGCTCTTCTTCGAAATCACTAGCAGCCTTAAGTAACCCCTCCGCTTTAGCTTTGAAAAGACTTGATATTTCTTGAATATGTGCATTTGACTGAGCAGCTCTAATATAATGGGCATTATAATTTTTACAGGGTTCCACGCTATGAGTGCTTTTATCAAAATCTTTTATATAGTTTTTATAAGAAACAACATCCGCTTCTCTTTCTGTTAGAGAAAAAAAGCCTTTTAAATTCGTTAAATATTGAGAGGCAGGATATACTTTATTAGACCAAGGGTCACAAATGTAGGCGCATTCTCCCCAACTTTCAGGCTTTGTCGGATCACTTCCTTCTTTCCTACCTATGACTAAAAAGAGATGATCGCCATTGTTTAACTGAAAAATCTCTGCATTTACATTTGATGGCGCATTATTAATCACATAATCAAGAGCGATAAACGATAATTCAGTACATGAGCCGAGAGAAAATTTTTTGCATAATGTAATAATATTATAAAATTTAGAAATTATTTTATCTACTTCAACCGAGTATTTGGAATCTTCGAACAAATCTCTAACTTCTTCTAAACCCCTCGCAATATGGTTCCTTTGTAAAGCATCATAGGTATTATTAACAAGTTGAGTTGAGCCCTTAATAATAAAGCCTTGGGCATACTTACAGGCTTTCTTAGCGATTTCTTCAATAGTTTCTGGCGTTAGAGGAAGCATAGAGGCTACTACATCATAATCAATAAGATAATAATAGCACTTTTAGATTAAAATATTGTTATTTTGATCTATAAAAAAACAAAAAAATTAAGGTTACTATTACTTCAATTAGCTAAGATAGATTAAAATTGTGTCCTATGCGCACTCTAGGAAGGGAGTGGCAGTTTAGATAAACACTAGAAGTGCGACAGCTAAAGCTAAATAAAGTAGCACTTAGAGCTAGAATTCAACTGGGGAGATTTCATAATCATCCGATTTTAAAAGTGGTTATGGATGGACTCGAGTCACCGACCTCTTAAAAAACCGATTCAAATTCTTTTATAATGTATTTCCATGTACATCTATGAACAAAATAGATTTTTATTTCAATAAGTTATAAAAAAAACAAATACATTAATGTATATAGATATGCTAGTCTTTATAATGAATTTGCACTCCATATGCACTCTAGAATTTTAATAAGCTTGGATAGTTCTTATCCCAAAATCTGTCTTGTGGGTAATTTGTAGTTTTATTATTTCTTAAAAAAGTAAGCTTTAAATAGGTTCACATTGTTATTTTTTATTTTTAAAAAGTTAAACAATAGGAGTTATTTGTTTTTCATTTCTCTTTAAAATATCCTTAATTTAAAGAGAAATGAATGAGGTTTATTAAATGTTATCTTTGAACAAATAAGTTTGGGCAATTCTTTATCCTAAATTACTTTGCAATGTAGTATTATTTGATTCTTCTTTTTGAATTCCAGGTTGAGGTTTAGAAAATAATAGCATCCCTCTATCATTGATATAGAAATTTCTAGCGTTAGCAGGCAAATTTACTATCTTTTCCAAGGCATATATTTTAACAGGCTTTTTGCTGACTTTACTGGCAAATTCCTCGGCTAATGAATGAACAGTTATTTTATCTGTTAGCTGATTAAATATGAATTTAAATCGAGTAAATTCTTGACTTAAATAGTCAGATGTTTGGTTAGAAAAATCTTTACTAATATTTTCCTTAAACCAAGAAAATACCTGTTCTTCAACAGCCGAAGTGGGTAACGAAGACTTTTGAGAATAAGTTTGGATTAAATCATCATAGTTTTTTGCTAAACTACCCATCTCTTGAGTATCACTAAAATGTAAATCATTTACTCCCAAATACAAAAACCTTGCTAAACAAAGTTGTCGTAACAACCAGTTCAAAGGCATATTATTATGTACAACAATAACTGAAATATCCTTAGCACCATTTTCCTTAAGATTTGTAATAGCTTGGCAAAGCGTATTTCCAGTTGCTGTTTCATCATCGGTAATTAAATATTTATCATAAGCATTAATGCCAATATCGCCTGAATTTAGATTGCTAATCAATGCGCTATCATCTTGATGAGAATCTCGTTGCTTTTCTCCTAATATGCGTGATTCACATAATTTTTTACCTAAAATATTTTGTAAATGTAAAACGAGCTCTTTTGTTCGTTTGGTAGCGCCAGCATCAGGCGTTACTAAACGCAATTGTCCTTTTGTGGCATGCTGAGATTCATTGAGCCAATCAGTAGCTAATTTAGTTGATACAGTAATAAGCGCTGGTACCGCTGAGCCTTTTATTTTTTTGCCTGTATAAGTTCCTGACATAGTATGATTATCATGACATTCTGCTGTAATAACTTGATTTACTCCAGCTGCTTCTAATAATAAGCCATTTTGTTGTACATAGGCCCCAGTTTTTCCTTTAGGATTATTTTCAGCTTTGTCAGAGCGAGCATTAAACTGATAGGGATTAATTAAATTAATTTTTGCTGCACCGCGCAGATGAGCTTGCCTTGCAATCATTAGAGCTTCAAAAAAGTAAGCAGAAGCCCCATTTTTTTGATACTCTGCCGTTTCGACAAGGTTGTCAGGATTTGGGCGGGTTGACTGCACAATAGTTACTACAGCACCAGCAATTTTAGCTTCACTTGGAATCGTAGCCTTATCACCTTTCCCTTGAGGATAATAGAGCTTAACTTTTTCTCCCTTTAGACGAAGATCAGCTGCTATTTTTTCTGCTAGAGGTCTATTTGCTAAACAGCACAATAGTATATGTGTCTGTTCTTGTTCAGGAATGCTGATAGAGGAAGCTGTATTGCCACAGAAATTCTCAAGCAAATTATGGTGTTTTAAATCGAATTTAGCCCAGATCTGATTTAAATAACTTCTACGAGTAAAGTGCATAACTTGTGAATCAATGGTTGCTTTATTAGTCTGCTTATTTGGTAATTGCAGATAATTTAATAATTCGTTTTTGCTGATTTGGTAATGTTCATGATTAGATTCAGGTTGCTCGGATATTATAAGGGGTATAGTAGCGCTGATGTTAGTCTCATCTAAAATTCCTTGATAATTTTTATCATAAAAATAAATCTTATTAGCGCCACTTGCCTTAAATAACTTCATGAGCAATATATTAAAATCATTAGCGTATAAGATGGGATGAAATTGTTCAGGTAACGCAATAGTAATTTTTTCAGCGCCTTGTTCATAAGCACAGCGGCAAAGTTGCAGTGCTTCATAAAGTAAGGCAAAAGGTGAATAATTGGCATGTTCTACACCAACATGAATATTAATATTTTCACCAGTGATTTCAACATCAGGGGATATAATGGCAAAAGGATCACCTGTTGAAAAAATCTTAAAGCTATTACGTGCGACTTTCTTAGGATCAATATGCCAAGTTTGAATTGGACAACCTTGATTATAAAAATTAATGAATTTGCTGGATATTAATTCTTCAGGTGTTTTAAAAAAGATCCCTTTTTTAGCAAATGTATTTTTTAATTTGTTATGATTAAGTGTTAAAAGCCGGCTTATATCAAATTGTTGTGACTCAACACTAATTTGTTTGGAAGGAATCATATTTACCTCTTAATTATTCTGAAGAAATTCATAATAATTAAATTTAATATGGTAAACACTCCGTCTCAAATACGGGGTTGATTAGCTAACAAACAAATTAGTGCAGGCAATTTTTATAACTTCAATATATTAATTTGATAGTAAATATATTAACTATATATTTAATACTTTTTGGATCATCTCACGTTTAGTGCAAGTGTCTAATTTTAATTTCACTTGATTAATATATTCTTCAACTGTTCTAGGTGAAATAGAAAGTTTCTTAGCTATTTGTTTAGCTGTAAAACCTTTTACAGTATATTCAAGGCACTCTTGCTCTCTAGGAGTTAATAAGGCATTACCTAAATTTAATTTTAGGGCTTGAGTTTCATCAGAATTATTCTTAGGCAATAAGCCAATAGTTGTTAACTGTGTTATAGCATTAGCCAGTGAATGCTCGCCTAAAACTATTGATATCCCTAACGTGCCACGTAATTGATAGGCAAAATCATAACAAGGAAATTTAAAAGATAAGAGTTGCAGCGATTTACCATCTAAGCGTGTATTAAATTCATCAAAAATTTTAACGGATTCTTGTTTTAAAGTTAATTTACAGTTATCTAATAGCTGCTTAGCGCTTTCCATAGAGACAGCAAAAATGGTTTTACCTATTGCATGATTTGACGAATTAAAACCACAAATAGTTGCTCCGGCCTCATTGATTTTCACAGTAGCGCCGTTTACATCAAGCAGATACACACTATAAGGAAGTGCAAAAAGTTCAGCAAGATTTATTAACAAATCAATATTTTTATTATTTTTATTTTTTACATCATAGAGCAGCAATCCATTTTGATATTTTGTAATGCCGATGTTAATTGACTCAATTGATTCTGAAAAATAAGGGTTCACCTTTCTCTCCCGTAATTAATGCGGGGAAACAAACTTATTAAAAAGTATTAACATTCTAACAATTAAAAATATTGAGGTGAACATGAAAATTATTTTATTAGCAGGCGGGCCAGGTAGTGGTAAAAGTACACAAGGTTTAGCGTTAACAACTATTAATAAAAATTTTATCCATTTATCTTTAGGTGAAACTGTACGTCAGTTCTTAAAAGATCCAGAGCATCCTATTAGCAAACAATATGCAACCTGTATTAGTCAAGGCCATTTATTACCTGATGAGGTAATTCAACAAATTTTAGCTGAAGAATTGGCAAAACCTAACTATAAAAATAAGGTTGTTTTATTAGATGGTTATCCTCGGACACTTACACAATATGAGGATTTTAATAAAAATTGGGGTAAGCCGGCTGGTCTAATTTATTTAGATATGAACGAAGACATATTGAAAGTACGAATGCAATCACGTACTAGTTCACGCTCTGACGATAATGATGATGCAATTAAACAGCGTTTGAAATTTTATCAGGAAAAAACTAAACCTTTATTGGAAAAAATTAAGAAAGAATTAGGAAAAGATAGTGTTACAATCTCTACTAATGGTTCTGTACATGCAATTAGTATCTCTATCTATTCTCAATTACAAAGAATAAAAGAAATTCATCCATTATTACAGAAAGAGCAAGTACCTCTGCAAAAACCAATCTTAACTAGTATTAAACCAATTGGTTTATCTTCCTTATTTACTCAATGGCGGCGTACCGGCCTCGAATATAGTTCTATCAAAGCTGTTCAGGCTGAATATCAAACTCAAAACTTCTCATTTTCTATTTTAAATAAACAGATATTTTATTTAGAAACGCCAGAGGAAATAAAAAAAGTTCTTGAGGGAAAAAGTCATTTAGGGGACGTCTACCGTCATTTCTCACAAGCTGCTCAATTAAAATCTGACTTTGTAGCAACCGATAGCGGTGATTCCCATTCTTATCGAAACAATAATCAGATTAACGTATGGAAATTAATTCATAATGCTTTTAGGCAGGTACTTAAAGGTGATCGTCAGCGCATAGAATATTTAACTGATAAGCATTTAAATAATACCTTTTTTGCTAAAAAAACGTTTGAGTTAGATACTACTTTTGATAAATTTTTTTGTGGATTTTGGTCTGAATATTTATTTGGTCAGGCAATCTCTCTTGAGAGCTATCAGCAAAATCGAAATCAATTATTAACTGTTATGAGACAATGCTTTTATAACAATTATTATAAAAGTTTAGATCCAATAGGATTGACTACTTGGTTATACAGTCACTCAGTTAATAATCTATTAGCAGAAGCTAAGGAAACTATTCAATCCTTTATCAAAGCCTCGTCAGCTGATTCAATGGTAAAACGTTTTGAAGAAGCCTTATTAAGGATTAATGAACAAGAGAAACTAGGACTAACAAAAGTGAAAATTACGGAAATCCTTAATGATTGTGTATTTGATTTAATATTTGAGCCCGATTTTCTTGAAAATGTTATGTATGAAGCCTTAGCTTTTGCAGTTAAAGAAAATGCAGACTTACATGACTTCGCTATTCGGGAAAAAGTATATCAACAGGGAATTAATAGGGGATACCTTTTCCCTATCCGTTCAAGAATTTTAGAAGAAGCTATTACTTTAAGCAATGGCAGCACTCTTCCTTCTGGAAGTGCGGTTTTTTTAGATTTAAAAACAGCAGGTCTCTATCATTCGGCCGGTGCTAGGCGTTGTGTTGGTCAAACGTTTACCTATTATTTTAAAGAGTATTTTTTTAATCAGCTTGAATCTGTTGAATTTAAAGTTAAAGAAGTTACTGAGCCGTTAGAAAGAAAATCAGGAAATGAGAATGTGCCTATTTCTCCAGAACGTTTTAAGGTTAGTTGGCATTTAAAAAGAGATGAAGCAATGCGTCACATGGCGCATCACAATTACAAAGGCAATAAATTTTTTGATGTCTTAAGTTTGCATCAAAATGCCGGCTTAAATCAAAAAATGACTAAACAGCTTTTATTAAAAATACAACGTTTTGTAGAAAAAAATAAACTAAATTGGCAAGATTTAGTAATAGCTAGCCCAGAGGTTCGTGGTATTCCTATTGCAGCTCAAGTTGCTGATCGTTTACTGTTGCCACTTTTCGTTATCCGTAAAAAAGGCAATAACAAAATGCCTGAAGAATTAGTTCAATTGCAATCTTTTAATAAAGGGTATGGAGATAAGGATACAGTTGAATTACCTACCGAAAAAATAAAGGCATTATCAGGTAAAAAAGTAATTTTTATAGATGATGGTTTAGCGAGTGGTGGAAGTGCTAATGCCTGCATTCAATTACTAGAAAAACAGTTAGATAAAGAGCGCCAACCTGCCAAAGTAATAATGATTTTAGCAGCCCTTCAACATGATTATGTCAACACAACACCAAAGCTATCTGAACATCGAACAGTTAAAACGTTATTTGATTGTCGCTCTAAAAAAGACATGCCCGAGGTAGATAAGATTGACCAAACAGCAATTATGAAATGTGTCTGACAATTTATTATTTAATTATATTCTTCTCTATTTATGGCAGGAACTACTTTTAATAGAATAGATTATCCTTATGTGACGGTTATTAAGTAAATAGAATTGCTAATTAAGTGGTAATTTCTTGATTGAATAGTGGCTATGGGTAGACTCGAACCACCGACCTCAGCATTATGAGAGCGATTCAATTTCTTTTTTAATGTATCATTATGTACATCTATAAATAAAATAATATTTTATTTCAAAAATTTAGAAAAGAAATCAATGTATTGATATGTATCTTTATACACCCACTTATAATGAATTTGCACTCTTTTATCCCATTATAGAGAAGGAGCTATAAAGTAATTATGAGCTTAATTCCTGCGTAATATATTTATTGTATAATTAAAGTATAATTTATTATCATAGTGAATATTTTTATGCCTAGGCAGCATACTAATGCTGGAAATAAACAAATTTTCGAGTTCTGGTTAAATCAGAAAAAGCAATGGGAAAAAATTTTTGATGGAAGTATAAATGGGTTAGAAGCAGAGGACCTTCTCCAATTAATAGATTCGTGGAGTAATTTTAGAAATACAACTAGAAATATTGTTAGAAAAGGGCAGTATATTGCAGGTAGCGACATACATTATACAGATTGTATAAATTTTTTAGAAAAAGCTGCCTGCTTTTTTGGTATAGAGCCTTCTGATAAAGATGTGCCTTTACCATTGGCAAATCAGCTAACAATTGAATTACTTAAAGCCTCAGTTCGCCCAGAAGTTAACTCTAGAAATCCACAACTTTATAAATGCATACAGGAGCGATTATTAGAACAAAATGCTAATTTATTTTCCAAAAATAAAAATTTTATTAAAATTACTAAAATTCAGAATAAGATTAGAAAAAATACTACCATACACTCTGAGCTTCAGCTGATTCTGAATGAAATTAACGAGGTCATTCATGAGGCAAAATTACAATGGATAATGCGTGAGCAGTCTAGTTTAAAGGAAGAAGAAAAATCTAGATTAAAAGGTCAAGTTGAGTTAAATTGTGTAAGTCAAATAGAAGCTATATTTAGTAGAAGTTTGAAAGATAAAAAATTAGGTTTAACAAGCGAAGGCCGAAAAGTAATTGAAAATTATAAGAAGAGCCTAGAGGAACTTACTTCTGAAATATATGTATCTAATTTGACTAAAATTTTAAATCGTATTAAAACTCATAAGTACGATTTAGGTAGAGGGGGTGTTAAAGGTTATTCTCATAGTGCCTTTAGAATAAGAAATATTATTAAAGAAGCATTAGCTGATGCTAAATCCAGGAAAGCTATTTCACATAGAAAATATTGGCAGATAGCATCAGATGTAGGAAAGGAATTAACTGGTAAACTAGAAGAAACTAAAGGTTTTACATTTTTTGGTTGGGGGAAGAGAACTGCTACAACAGTTGACTTATACAAAGAGATACAAAGTTCTTTTTATACTGGCATTTACCAGCCCACAAGGAAGGTAGATTTATCCCATTATGAGAAAAGCTATAAAGATGTAGACTACTACATTGACGAAAGTAAATTTGATAATAAAATGTAGCATTTGGATATGTATTAATTTGCCCCCTAATTTGGGGAAGACCCTAAAACATTTAAGTTGCACTCTATGTGCATTCTATAATAGAGGAAAAATGGAAGAAAAAAAACGTAAGTGTTTGATTTAATGGTGGCTATGGGTAGACTCGAACTACCGACCTCAGCATTATGAGGGCTGGGGCATTAATATTATTATTGTACACCCATGTACGTTGGTAAAAAAAATTAATTTAAATCAACAAATTAATAAATTTTTGTAGTGCACCACTGTATTTCATTATGCTAGTCATTTCAACTAAATTGCACCCTTATATGTACCCTGCGGAAAAGGTGCTGTTAACTTTATCCTAAAGAGGTTTTTACTCATGAATTAAAATTATATTTTCTCAGATGCTCAGAAAATTGCAATGGTTCAAGCTATTCGTTAATTGGCCGAGAGATTGTTGAGGCGCAATAAAGAGCAACAACGCGCTGCTTAGATAGTTTTTTTACAAAATCTATTATTATTTTCAGTCAATAATGTATTGATAAATTAAATGTTGCCTAATCAGGAATCAGTCTTGTTGCCTAGGCAAAAGTTGATCTACCTGCGCTGGATCTTCTTTAGGAAATGCCAAATGTAAGGCTTCAATACTGCCAGTTACTTTTTGGCCATCGTATTTTTTATTTGTAAAGAAGAATCGAATTCTGTCTTTAGGCGTATTTAGGAATGTACCTAAAGCATTTTGCTGTGTGTAAATTCCATCCAAAATTGCTATTTTATCGTTCGGATTGTTGATTCCCTTAACATAGTCGATAAGGGCGTTCGTCAATTTATCTCGGAACAGATGCAATACCTTAATTTTATCTCCTAATAGCTTAAGATCTTGTGTAGCCAGCAAAATTCGAATAATTACAGACATATCTTGATATGAAAAAGCAATATCGAAGGCAGAAATACCCTCAGAATTTTTCCTAAAAAAATGTTCAGGGCTTATTTTTTCTAATATTGCATCCATTACCAATTGCTTTTCATTCTGATATTGTATTGGTGCATAAATAAACGGATCTGTACTTTGATTAAGTGATTTTAAGACTAAATGAATAGGCGTATTTCCTCTCTCATCTGCGGCACTTAAATCTACACCACTTTCGACTAGACCTCTAAAAGCTTTAAATTTCTCAAGAAATGCCGCACGCTGTAACAGCGCTCTAACATCCGCTTCTTCAAGGCTACCAATAAATTGAGCTAATTTTTTTATTTGTTCATAATCATCAGCATATATTGCTTGTTGAATTGCCATGGGCAACTTTTTTAATAGAAATTTAAATAAATGTGGATCCGTATTTTGTAACGTTTCACTTAATGAATATTTTTGATGGATACTGCTCATATCAAATTGCATCGATTCGAGTCGAGAAAGTATGTCTGAGCGTCCTGATTTAATTGCAATTTCTGCATAGTCGCCAGTCAGTAACGCAATTGTCTGCATTTTAATTGTCTTATTGGGCTTATTAAAAAAAATATCTGAATTTATTAAATCGTCTGCTAATTTTTTTAATCCTGTTGGACCCTTATAAGTTATACCATCTGGAGGTAGATTGATATCAGTTAATGTCCATTCATCTAATTTAGGATTATATTGTAGACTCATTCCATGACCATTTGCTCCAAGAGATAAAACAATTTCGCGCGATAAAGTTTCATTCTCTGAATTAATGAGCTGAAGCAATTTCAATTTTTCTTGAAGATCAGCAAGGTGAGATTCTAACTGATTGATGTCATATTCGATGTAAGTGCTTCCCTGCGAGCATAATCCAGAGAGGTATTTGATGTTTCCTCGAGCTTCTAGTTCACGAGATGCAGTAGTTTTTGCAACAGTTTCAATTGACATTGTTTGTTTTAAGGGATCATCATTACTGGCTGTTAGCCAACTTCGGTGATGGGAAGGCATCTGATGTAAAGCAATATTCCCAAAGAATGCTAACATATCAACTCGTTGCTGTTTTAATTTCTTTTCCTCATCAGTTACACTCTTATATTTAATTTGTTGTGCATCTCGTTTTAACTTATCAGTTGGTAAATAGCTAAGTTCTTCTTCCTCATTTACTTCTGCATGATAGCTTAACAAGAGTATATCCCTCTCTTTAAATGCATTCAATAGTTTAATTCGTTCATTAAATTCTTGTAATCTTCCTATGAAAACTGCCTGAGTACGCATCATTTTATAGCCAAAGCATACTCCCTCCGCAGAAACATTATAGCCAAGTCTTACCATAATATCTGTAACATTAGGCATTATGTTACCCAACAATTTGAGATTTCATTATAATAAGTATAGATGATGATTAATTTTTAATCAGCAAGCCTTGATGCAATGCAGCGTAGTCAAGGTCTTATTACTATTTATTAGAGCGCCTATGTTATAAAGCATACTCATTTAAGACTATATTCATCCTAGTTATTCCTAGATGATTTAAAATCAGTAGAGAATTTGATACTGAAAACCTTAATTACGCTGCATTGCATCAAGGCTTATATTCCAATTAGATAAAATAGATTAAAATTGCATCCTATATACACTCTAAAAGGAAGTTGCAATTTATAATAATAAAGTAAGTGCTTGATTTATGGTGGCTATGGGTAGACTCGAACTACCGACCTCAGCATTATGAGTGCCGCGCTCTAACCGGCTGAGCTACATAGCCACAGGAGGCGTGATTGTGGCTTTTTATAGATTGTATGTCAAGAGTAGGTAAGGAATTTTTAAGAAAAGTTTTGGAATTACGCTATTTATTAATATGAAAACTAAATCTCCAGAATTGGAGATTTAGTTTATTAAGAGATTAACGAATTACTTCATTAAATAATTAATAAATAGAGTGCACCTGGACCGCGAAGTACTTGAACTAAAAGACGTTGATTTTGCTGTTGGGCAATGGATTGTAATGATTTAATATTCGGGGTTAGCTGTTTATTTGCGGAGACAATAATATCTCCTGGTCTTAAGCCAGCACGCCATCCAGCACTGTTTTCAGAAGCACCAACAACTTGAACGCCAATGACATTGCCATGTATAGGTGAGTCTTGTTCAAAATTTCTTAATGCAAGGCCATAGAGGAATGGATTATGTGCTTGTAACTGTTGCTCATGCTTCTTAAGATCAGTGACAACTGCATTTAAGGTCATTTCTCTACCATCACGCTGAATAGTTATCTTAGCGTCACTGCCAACGCGTAAAAGACTGATAGTGGTTTTAACCTGAGTTGCTTGAGTAATTTTAGTATTATTAATTTGGGTAATGATATCACCAGATTTTAAGCCTGCTTTTTCAGCAGGGGAGCCCTCATTTACTTGGGAAACTAAAGCACCTTGAAAATCTTCACTATAACCCATGGCTTGCGCTAATTCAGGTGTTAAGTGTTGTACAAAAATACCCATAAGGCCACGATGAATCGAACCATATTTAATAAGTTGCATCACGACATCTTTAGCCATATTAATAGGTATTGCAAAGCCAATACCGACGTTACCGCCATAAGGCGATATAATTGCTGTGTTAATACCTATTAATTCACCTTTAGCATTAACGAGAGCTCCGCCGGAATTACCCGGATTAATTGCAGCATCCGTTTGAATAAAATTTTCAATACCTTCAATATTTAAATCACTGCGCTTCATGGCACTAATAATACCAAAGGTTGCTGACTGACTATTGCCAAAGCTATTTAAGCCAAAAGGGTTTCCGATAGCAACAACAAAATCACCAACTTCGGCTTTGTCTGAATCGCCTATAGGTAAGCTTTTAAGGTTTTTTGCATCAATTTTTAAAACAGCTAAGTCTGTTTCGCTATCAGTACCAATAAGCTTTGCTTTTAAGCGACGGCCATCATTTAAAGTAACGGTAATTAAATTTGCATTACGTATGACATGATCATTGGTAATAATAATGCCATTGTTAGGATCAATAATGACTCCTGAACCAATACTTTGAAATTTTCTTGGTTTTTCTGGAACTAGTTGTTGATTTTCAGGTGGACTATTCTTGTCATTATTGTCGTCATCCTCAGTATTCGGTAAAGGCATCTGGATAATGCCCTGTACTGCAATGTTTACAATAGCAGGCATAGCACTCTTTAGCACAGGTGCTAATGAAGGCATGGGTACGGTTTGAGGAGCTATATCAGCAAATAAAGAAAGAGGTAATAAATTTAATAGAAAAATACTCAATATGAGTCGAAAGTAACGATGCATAAATTTGTCCTAGTTAGTTTGTGAACCAAATTAGTGTAACTATTCTACCTGTTTGTCCCTCCCTACGATAGGAATAGAACTGATTTTTATTCTCAAAAGTACATAAATGTGACTGATATACCTCTGAAATTGTCATTTTTTTAAGAATTTGCTCAGCAATGCCTGGCATACTAGCTAACCACTTTTGTTGATGAGGCGTAAAAAAATGGTTAGAAAAAGGGTACTTTTCATGATATTTTTTATAAACATCGTCGCCTACTTCATAACATTTAGCGCAAATGGAAGGGCCAATCCAAGCCTGTAAATCTTGAGGCTTACTCATCATTTGGTTAATAGTTTGCTCTATAATGCCATTAACTAAACCACGCCAGCCGGCATGAATAGCTGCGATTTCTGTACCTTGGCGATTGCACAATAGAATAGGTAAGCAATCAGCAGTTAAGATTGCTAAAACACGGTTAGGAGCACGAGTAATAGCTGCATCAGCATAGCGTTGGTCAGTATTTTCAACTACGATACAATCAATGCTGTGTGTCTGCTCTAACCATTCAGGCTCTGCTGGTAAACTAGATCGTAAAGCTCGGCGATTTGCCTTAACATGTTCAGGATTATCGCCGACATGAGTTCCAAGATTGTTACTTGCGAAAGCGCCTTCACTAAAGCCGCCTAATCGGTCGGTCGTTAAGGCAAATACATTTGCAGATGCTGTCCAGTTAGGGTAAATATTAGTCAATATAATCATCCAATAAAATTAACAGATGCTCAAAATCATCAGGCAAAGGCGCTTTAAATGTCAACTGTTGCTGTTTAGCGGGATGCATTAGGGACAAGGTATAGGCGTGTAAAGCTTGCCGTTTAAATTGTTGTAATGCCATAATTAATTGATCATTTGCGCCGGATGGAATACGCATACGCGTACCATAAAGTGGATCACCTACAATAGGATGTCTCATATACGCCATATGGACACGAATTTGATGGGTTCTTCCTGTTAAAAGTTCAATATCTAATAATGTATAGAATTGATATTGTTTACGAATACTATAATGGGTAATAGCCTCTTTACCTTGCTCTCGAACAGCCATTTTCAAACGATTATGCGGGTGGCGCCCGTAAAAAGTATTTATCTCACCACTGGCAATGACATGTCCTTGCACTAAAGCAAGATAATGACGTTTAATTTGGCGAGCTTGCATCTGTCTTATAAGATAAGTATGGGCTGTAAGCGTTTTAGCAATGATAAGCAAGCCTGTAGTATCTTTATCTAATCGATGAATAATGCCTGCACGGGGCAGCTTCTCTAAAGCAGGATTATAATGAAGTAGAGCGTTAACTAAAGTATGTGTAGGATTTCCTGCCCCTGGGTGAACAACAAAATCTGCCGGTTTGTTAATGACCATTATTTCATTATCCTCAAACACAATATTGAGCGGAATCGCTTCAGGTTCTAGCTTTTCGTGTTTGTTTTCTGAAATTAATTGGAGATTAAATTGAATGACTTCACCACCAAGTACTTTATCTTTTGGTTTTAAATGACTATCGTTGATAGTAATTTTTCCTTCTTTTAACCACTGACTTAATTGAGATCGAGAGTAATCAGGAAATAGTTGCGCAAGGACAACATCAATTCGTTGTCCATACATATCTTTAGGTATTGTTATCATATTAAGCCGTCACGCTTTCCTCGAAACGTGCGCGTAATGAATTGGGTAATGCTTCAGTTATTGTAACTGAGACAAACTGACCGATAAGATCAGCTGGACCATCAAAATTAACCACTCGATTACATTCTGTCCTACCGGCTAATTGAGCCGCGTTTTTTTTGGATTTCCCTGTGACAAGTACTTGCTGTTTGCTACCAATCATAGATTGACTATAACGGGAGGCATTTAAGGTTAATCTATTTTGTAAAAGTTGTAGGCGCTGCTTTTTAACGTCCATAGGAATTTCATCAACCAAATTAGCAGCAGGTGTACCAGGACGAGGACTATAAATAAAGCTAAAAGAAGTATCAAAACCAATTTCATGAACTAAATCCATTGTGTCTTGAAAATCTTTGTCAGTTTCACCGGGAAATCCAACAATAATATCGGTAGATAAGCGAATATCAGGCCTTACTTTACGTAATTTACGAATTTTTGATTTATATTCTAATGCTGTATACCCACGCTTCATAAGAGACAAAATTCGATCAGAACCACTTTGCACCGGTAAGTGCAAGTGATTTGCAAGTTGAGGAACTTCGGCAAAGGCATTGATTAGATTATCCGAAAAAGCGAGTGGATGTGATGTTGTAAAGCGAATTCTACCTATCCCTTTAATAGCAGCAAGATAATGAATTAAAAGAGCAAGATCGGCAATATCGCCATTTTCCATTTGTCCACGATAATCATTAACATTTTGACCTAACAAGTTGATTTCACGTACACCTTGCATTGCTAGCTGATAACACTCGGCTAAGACATCATCAAAAGGACGACTAATTTCTTCACCACGCGTGTAGGGCACTACACAATAACTGCAATATTTACTACAACCTTCCATAATTGAAACAAAAGCAACCGGACCTTCGGCTCGAGGCGCAGGTAAATGATCAAATTTTTCAATCTCAGGAAAGCTAATGTCAACAACCGGTTTTTTTGTTTGCAACCGTTCTTCTAATAAGGCAGGCAAGCGATGCAGTGTTTGAGGACCAAATACTAAGTCAACAAAGGGTGCACGCTTAATAATATCACTGCCTTCCTGGCTTGCTACACATCCGCCTACACCGATAATCACATTAGGATTTGCTTTTTTAAATTCTCGCCATTGACCAAGTTGTGAAAAAACTTTTTCCTGTGCTTTTTCACGTATGGAACACGTATTTAAAAGTATAACATCGGCTTCTTCTACATTATTTGTTTTTTCAAGATTATGTGAATGTAATAAGACTTCTGCCATTTTTGATGAATCATATTCATTCATCTGACAGCCATTTGTTTTAATATAAAGTTTCTTAGACATAGTTTCTCTGCTAGTTTGCTTCATCAAAAAGGGTGAAATTATACGCTAACTTTTATTTATTTTGCTTATTCTTGGCTATGAATATTTTGACAGTATGTTTCTTTTATATAGGGTAAAATGGTTAAGGCGATTAAAATACCTAATGGTAAAATACCCAATGCTAAATGATAAGCCTCAATTGGATAAACTCTAATTTTATCTATTATCTGTCCTTGCCACATTCTATCTAAAATTAAGCCTACTAGAGGCTGACTTATGGCAATGCCTATCATATTCATCATATTCATAAAACTTAAACCGGTTGCAACATACTGCTTATTGCATAATTCTTTTGCTATTGCAAATGCTGGAAGAAAAGCTGCGGAAAAAACGCCAAATAACAACAATAATAAATGCATTAAAATGTCTGAATCAATGGGTGCATAAATAAATAATAAACTAGTGGTTAAGGCGCCAATACTTCCTATATATAAAGGGGGTTTTCGCCGACCTATCCGATTAGAAAAAATTCCCCATAATGGACTTGCAATAGCCCAGCCAATAAAAACGAAGGAAATATAATTGGCGGCTACTGCTTTTGCAAGTTTCATTTTATACATTAAAAAAGGAACACCCCATAAACCACAGAAAACGGGTGTGGCCATATACATTAACCCACCATAGATAGCAATTAGCCATAGCTGCTTATTTCTAATTAATTGTAATAAGCTTGACCATACATGTTCCCTTTCATTAACTATTTTGGCAGTCGATTCCGATTGATTAGGTGAATCTTTGGCAATAAGAAGAATTAAAATTGCTAAGACAATGCCTAAAGTACCCATAATAAACATGCTTTCACGCCAGCCATAGCTATCTATAAGTAATGCTAATGGGGCTTCACCACCAATAGCGCCAAGCATGCCAATAGTTACCATAATACCGGTTAATAACGCAAAACGTTGAGCAGGAAACCAATTGGCTGCTAGTTTCATTGTTCCTACAGCGGCAAAAGCAGAACCAAACCCAATCATTAAACGAGCCAGACATGCTGCATAGAAGCTGTTGGTATAACCAAAGGTAATTGTGCTTAATGAACATATTAATGTTGCAATTGTAAGTAGGCGTTGCGGCCCAAAATAGTCCATTAAGACGCCAGCTGGAAGCTGTAATGCTGCATATGAATAGAAGTAAATCCCAGATAAAATACCTAATGTTTGACTAGTTACAGCAAAATCACGCATAAGTTCACTACTCATAACGCTAGGTGAAACTTGTAATAAACATTCATAAAAGTAAAAGATGCAACCTAAGCCCCAAACTATCCATGGCATCAGAAAGAGCTTCTTCCTAGTCTTTAATTTAGATAGGACATTGGTATAGGCCATTTGTGTCTAAACTCCCTAATTTGATACCTGCATTATCATTTATTGGATTTAATTAAATTTAAACGTTTATTTTTAAATCTTCTAATGCGCATCATTTCTGATGGACAACGATCAAATGGTAACATTTTAATTACTAATTGTCTATTATCTAATCAATCTAAGTCTTAAAAAGACAATAATAACGTTGTATAGATTAAAACGCTATTAAATATTGATTAAAAATATATTTTTTCAGTAAAGAAGTATAAAATATAAATTTTGTTTACTTAAGAGTACTCTCAATCGCATAAAAGTGGAGATTCAAAACTTAGTATGTAAACAGCACTGAATAGTCTTTATCCTCATAATACTTCCAAAGGTAGAAATATGATTGTAGAAATCTTATCAAGGGCACAATTTGGATTTAGTATTGGCTTTCATATTTTGTTTCCTACTTTAAACTTAGGTCTTGGTATTTTTTTAATCATTATGGAGGCTATTTGGCTAAAAACGAATAATCCTCTTTATTTAACCATTTGTAAGTTTTGGACTAAGATTTTTGCACTAACCTTTGGTATGGGTGTCGTGTCAGGGATTGTCATGGCTTATCAAATTGGCACCAATTTTGGCCCTTTTATAGCTCAATTTGGCAATGTACTGGGTGCGTTATTTGCTTATGAAACATTAACAGCTTTCTTTTTAGAAGCTGGCTTTTTGGGCGTGATGCTGTTTGGCTGGGAACGAGTTCCACCTAAGTTTCATTTTTTTGCAACGGTATTCGTTGGGATTGGTACAGCAATCTCTGCCTTTTGGATTTTATCAGCAAATTCTTGGATGCAAATGCCAGCGGGCTACACGATAGTGAATGGCAAATATATTGTTAATAATTGGTGGGATGTGGTTTTTAATCCATTATTTATTCCCCGTGTTCTTCATATGATTTTTGCCTCCTATACAACCACCTGTTTTGTGGTTGCTGGTGTGTCTTCTTATTATCTACTACAGAAAAAACATTTAGATGTTGCTAAAAAATGCTTATCGTTTGCTATGTGGTCTGCTTTAATTGTTGTGCCTTTGCAGATAGCGATAGGGGATACAGTTGGTCTGGCTATTCATAAATATCAGCCTCTTAAAACAGCCGCTATAGAAGGTGTTTGGGAAACACAAAGAGGTGCGCCTTTAGTCTTATTTGCTATTCCATCTCAACAAGAGCAAAAAAATAATTATGCTATTGAAATACCTAAACTAGCTAGCTTAATTAATACTCATGACATAAATGGCGAACTAATAGGTTTACGTACAGTCAGTCTGGCTGACCAACCAAAAGTGGCTGCAGTTTTTTTCTCTTTCCGAATTATGGTTGGTATTGGGCTTTTAATGCTAGCTACAGCAGTTGTCGCTCTCTTGCTACGACGAGGAAATAGGTTATTTAAATCAAAATTATTTCACAGATGGTGTTTAATAACAGCGCCACTTGGTTTTATTGCAACAATTAGTGGTTGGTTTACTGCTGAGTTTGGCCGTCAACCCTGGATTGTTTATAATTTGCAGCGTACACGTGACGCTGTTTCGAATATCGGCTGGCAAGAAGTAGCTATTTCTTTCATGCTTCTTATTTTAGTTTATGGAATCATTTTTAGTTTTTATCTTTATTACTTGTTTAAAACAATTCGTCATGGATTAGTTATCCTTGACAATAAAGCCGTAGATCATATGCCGTTTCAATATATGGCTGAGGCTAATCGAAGAGGAGAATCTAAATAATGCTACCTTTTCTTTTTGCAGGATTGCTTGCCTTTATCATTATAATGTACGTTATTTTAGATGGCTTTGATTTAGGTATAGGTATCTTATTTCCCTTTACTGAAAGTGAACTTGAGAGAGACCAGATGATGGGCTCAATAGCGCCGGTCTGGGATGGTAATGAGACTTGGTTGGTTTTTGGTGGCGCCATGTTATATGGTGCTTTTCCTATTGTTTATGGTTTATTGCTTCCTATCTTATATATGCCTTTAATGTTAATGCTCATCGCTTTAATTTTTAGGGGTGTAAGTTTTGAGTTTCGCTTTAAAGCATCTGCAAGCAAACCTCTTTGGAATTGGATATTTGCTCTTAGTTCAATTTCAGCAGCTTTTTTTCAGGGTGTCGTTTTAGGTTGCGTTGTGCAAGGCTTTCCTATTGATGAGGCTAAGCTTACTATAAATAGCACAGATTGGTTAACACCGTTTAGCTTACTAACAGGTGTGGCTCTAATTTGTGGTTATGGGTTACTCGGAGCAACCTGGATGGTTATTAAAAGTACAGGAAGGCTGCAGCGTAAAATGATTCATTATGCCAAAGGAATGCTGACCTTAGTTAGTTTATTTTTAATTGTTGTAAGTATATGGACGCCGCTACATAGTGAGGAAATTTTTAATCGTTGGTATAGCTTTCCTAATATTCTTCTTCTAGCGCCCCTTCCTATTTTAACTGGCGTTGTTATTTTAATAACATGGTACAATCTTTCAAACTTGGCAGTTGGCAATGAAATTAAGCCCTTTATTGGTAGTATTATTATCTTTTTATGTGCTTATTTAGGTATCGCTATTAGTATTTATCCTTACTTAATTCCTCATCAAGTAACGATTTGGGAAGCTGCAGCGCCTGATTCAACGCTTATATTCATTTTAGTTGGAGTGGTAATTATGTTGCCAGTTTTGCTTGCTTATACTGCTTATTCTTACTATGTTTTTCGTGGCAAAACATCTGGAAGCTTTTATTAAAAATATAATATAAATTGTGGTTTGAATTCTCTAAAGCTTACTTGATTTTGAATGCCATCTGTTGTAAAAGCAGGGTTCTTTTTTAAGTTCTTAATAAATGGACCCTTTAGGCCATGAGTACTTAAATAATATATTTAATATATGGAAGTAAAAATAATGCAGTTTAGTAAAAAATTAGCAATTACTTTTTGTTGTGGTGATAAGCCTTCTTTACTCTTTAAACAGTGACATGATTATGTATACAGACTCAGTTTTCTATACCATTTTTTTAATTTTTGCTGGGGCTGCAGTATTTTCAACTCTTGTTTTATATACAAGACAGTCACTGTTAGTCGCGTATATTTTGCTAGGCGCGGCATTAGGACCTTGGGGCCTTAAGCTTGTTACAGATGTAACTGTTGTACAACAGGTTGGCGATATAGGTATTGTATTCCTATTGTTCTTATTAGGACTACATTTGCAGCCACAAAATCTTGTACATATGCTCAAAAAAATTACTGGAATAGCCCTTATTAGCTCAGCTCTATTTGCTGTAATAGCATTTTGTATAGGTAGATGGTTTGGGCTTAGTGTTGGAGAGTCATGGGTTTTAGGTGCAACAATGATGTTCTCAAGCACAATTATTGGCTTAAAACTTTTGCCAACAACCATTTTGCATCATCAACATACAGGTGAAGTAATGATTAGCGTCTTATTAATGCAAGACGTTATTGCTATTATTGTGCTTATTTTAATTAATGGTGCGCAAGGTGACGGTCTTTCCGTAAATGATTTTATTTTGGTTGGATTTGCTTTGCCTTCTTTAACATTATTTGCTTTTGCTGTGGAGCGCTATGTATTAGTAAAGCTCTTAGCTCGTTTTGATAGAACACAAGAATATGTGTTTTTATTATCAATTGGTTGGTGTCTTGGTCTTTCCTTTGTAGCTGAGCAAATAGGCTTGTCAGAAGATATTGGTGCTTTTGTTGCAGGCGTTGTTTTAGCATCGAGTCCCATTTCTCTTTATATTGCTGAAAGCCTTAAGCCTTTAAGAGATTTCTTTTTGGTGATGTTTTTCTTTTCTATCGGGGCAACTTTTAACTTTAGTTTTGTAGCGCAAGTTATTATACCTGCGTGTTTACTTGCTTTATTAATGTTAGTGCTTAAGCCTTTAGTATTTCAATATCTTCTTGTAAAATCAGGTGAGAAGAAGCCAGTTGCTAGAGAGGTAGGTTTTCGTTTAGGCCAAGCAAGTGAGTTTTCCCTTTTAGTTGCTAGCATTGCTCTCGGCACCAATTTAATTTCAGAGGTTGCATCTAATTTAATTCAGGCTACTACTATTTTGACATTTATCGTTTCTTCTTACTTAGTAGTTTTAAAATATCCGACTCCCATTGCATTATCAGATAGAATGCGTAAGGATTAATCATGAAGTTATTAATTATAATATTAAGCCTCTTAAGCGAGCGTTATTTAATACATTCAGTTTCAGCAACACGCTTTAAATGGTTTCCTGATTATATGGAGAATTTAACAAGTAAATTTTCTCAAACAGGGTTGCTTAAAAACTCTTATATCGCCTTAATTCTTCTTGTATTACCTTTATTACTAATTGTTTGGATTTTATTTGTACTTATAGGCCAATTTATATTTGGCCTTTTTGGTTTTTTAATGAGTTTTATTATCTTTTATTATTGTATTGGGCCAGAGAATCCCTTTTATCCAAATTCTACACCTGCTAATGAATTAGAGCAGGAATTAGGCGCAGGAAATTACTTTGCTAAAGTCAATAATGAGCTTTTTGCTATTATCTTCTGGTTTATATTAATTGGCCCCCTAGGCGTGCTATTTTATCGGTTAGTGTCTTTATGTATGCATTATGAAGTTACGCAAAGAGCAGCAACAAATATAATTAATATTTTAGATTGGCCTACTGCAAGAATAACGTTAATGCTATATCTTTTCGTTGGTAACTTTCAAAAGGGATTTAACTATTATCAGCAGATATTTTTAACTTCACCCCAAAATAATGATGCCATATTAAGTACAGGAGGATTGCTTGCAGCACGTGGTCAGGAAGAAGAAGTAATTACACTACCTTATGCCCAAAGCTTAGTAGAGTGTGCCCTGATTGTTTATTTAATTTTAATTGCCTTATTTACCTTGTCGACTTGGTTATATTAGGCTAAATATTATTATCATGAGTATACTTAAATGACTATTTTTATGCGTAGCGTACTGAGTTTTTTATTTATCTTTTTGAGCTCTTGTACGCATTATCCCTTAGGTCAAACGAAAGCTTCATGTAATTTATGCACGCTCGTCTGTGAACAGCGAGCAGCGGCTTGTAATAAAGTTTGTCGTAATAGTTGTCCGCAATGTGTTGCTTTTGCTAAGCAATCGGCATCCGAAGCTTACCTTTATTATCAGCATGAACAATATGTAAAAGGTGGAGAGATTATTCGTGATTTGAATTCTTACCGTGATCCACTACAATGCCGCAAAACAACTTGTGACTGTCGATCAGACTATCGGATTTGTGTACAAGCTTGCACTGGAGCAGTCTCCAAGCAGTTACGATCAGTACAAGTTTGTCAATAAGACTTAAGACGAGGAACACATTCATGGCCAGTGAAACATTTAATGATATTGATCCAATTGAAACACGTGAATGGCTGGACGCCTTACAATCGGTATTAAGAAATGAGGGTAGCGAGAGAGCAGGGTTCCTCTTAAGGCAATTGCAAAATATGGCTAATGCCGAGGGTGTTAAGATTGCTAATACAATCTGTACTCCTTATCGAAACACTATTAAGCCTCACGAAGAAAAGCTTATGCCGCCTGATGAGGGAATTGGCAAGCGAATTAGCGCACTTATTCGCTGGAATGCCGTTGCAATGGTTCTGCGGGCTGGTAAATATGCGCCTGAGCTTGGCGGTCACATTGCCTCGTATGCATCAGCTGCTACCTTATATGAAGTAGGATTTAATTACTTTTTTAAAGGGCCAAATGGGAAGCATGGTGGAGATTTACTGTATATTCAGGGCCATTCATCACCGGGTATTTATGCGCGCGCCTTTCTCGAAGGACGATTATCTGAGCAACAGCTTGCTAATTTTCGTCAAGAGGTAGAGGGAAAAGGGATATCATCTTACCCTCATCCTTATTTAATGAATAATTTCTGGCAATTTCCAACAGTGTCAATGGGCCTTGGTCCTCTACAGGCTATTTATCAGGCCAGGTTTCTTAAGTATTTAGAAAATCGTGGATTAATAGAACCTGAAGGTAGGAAGGTATGGGCATTTTTAGGTGATGGCGAGATGGATGAGCCAGAATCAGTTGGCGCCTTAACCATTGCTGCCCGTGAAAAATTAGATAATCTAATTTTTGTTGTTAACTGCAATTTACAACGTTTAGATGGCCCTGTACGCGGTAATGGCAAAATCATTCAGGAGTTAGAAGGTTTATTCCGCGGTGCAGGTTGGAATGTTATTAAAGTAATTTGGGGTGCACGTTGGGATAATCTTTTTGCGCGTGATAAAAATGGAATTATGCAAAAGCGTATGGAAGAGTGTGTAGACGGTGATTATCAAGCTTATAAGGCACACGATGGCGCTTATGTTCGCGAGCATTTCTTTGGTCAATATCCTGAGCTTAAAAAAATGGTTGAACACATGTCAGATGAGGAAATTTGGCGCCTAAATCGTGGTGGACACGATGCACAAAAGGTCTATGCAGCTTATGCTCAAGCAATGGAAAGCGAAGGTGTTCCAACTGTTATTTTAGCAAAAACTATTAAAGGGTATGGCATGGGAGCCGCTGGCGAGGGCCAAAATATCACCCATCAGCAAAAGAAAATGTCTATTGAGCATTTACGGGCTTTTCGAGATCGATTTAGTATCCCAATCAGCGATGATAAAATTACCGAAATTCCTTTTTACCGTCCTGCTGATGATAGCCCAGAGTTGCAATTCTTGCGTAAGCAGCGTGAATCTTTAAGTGGTTACTTACCTGCGAGAAGTACGGATTTCGAGCCATTAAAGATTCCCGATCTATCTTATTTTGAACCCGTGTTAAAAAGCTCTGGCGATAGAGAAATTTCAACGACTATGGCATTTGTTCGTCTTTTAACACTCTTATTAAAAGATAAAGAAATAGGTAAAAAAATTGTCCCTATTGTTCCCGATGAGTGTCGAACCTTTGGTATGGAAGGGTTGTTTCGTCAGGTTGGAATTTATTCGCCGGTAGGACAATTATATACCCCTGTTGATCATGAACAGGTTATGTATTATCGCGAAGCACGAGATGGTCAAATTTTAGAAGAAGGTATCAATGAGGCTGGTGCTTTTTGTTCATGGATTGCAGCTGCAACGTCTTATAGCTCTAATAAACTGCCTATGATTCCTTTCTATATTTATTATTCTATGTTTGGTTTTCAGCGCATTGGTGATTTAGCTTGGGCTGCTGGTGATATACAGGCTAGAGGATTTTTACTCGGTGGAACAGCTGGTCGAACTACATTAGCAGGCGAAGGCTTACAGCACCAAGATGGACATAGTCATATATTGGCATCGACTATTCCTAATTGCGTTACCTACGATCCAACTTATGCGTATGAACTCGCAGTTATTATTCAAGATGGTTTACGTCGCATGTATGTTAACCAGGAAAATATTTTCTATTACATAACAGTAATGAATGAAAATTATAGTCATCCTGAGCTGCCTGAAGGTGTTCAAGAAGGCATTCTTAAAGGCATGTATCGGCTACATAAGAGTTCTAAAAAAGGGAAAGCACATCTTCAGCTCTTAGGCAGTGGAACTATTTTACGCGAAGTAATTGCTGCAGCTGAATTATTACAAAAAGATTATAAAGTGACTGCCGATATTTGGAGTGTGACTAGTTTTAATGAATTACGCCGCGATGGTTTGGCTGTTGAACGCTATAATAGAATGCATCCAGAAGAAAAAACACCTCGTCAAAGTTACGTAACTCAGCAATTGAAGGATTGTCGAGGCCCTGTAGTCGCTGCGACTGATTATATGCGTTTATATGCGGATCAAATTAGGCCTTTTGTGCCATCTTTATATAAAGTATTGGGAACAGATGGTTACGGCCGTAGTGATACACGAACTCAATTAAGACATTTCTTTGAAGTTGATGCAAAATTTATTACTCTAGCTGCATTAGAGGTGTTGGTTGAACAAGGTGATTTACCGAAAAGTGTCATTAGTGATGCCTTAAAACGTTATAATATTGATACTGATAAGCTAGATCCAGCTACACATTAATTAGAGTATACTTTTTGCCCCTTGCTTGGTTCCAGCAGTGGGCATAAGTCGTAAGAAATAAATGACATTAGGCTCAAGAGTCTATGGCTGAGGATAAACATGACAGATGAAATTAAAATAAAAGTTCCTGATATTGGTGGAGCTAATAATGTAGATGTTATTGAAATCTTAGTGCATCCTGGCGATGAAATTGATGTTAATACGTCTCTAATTACGTTAGAGTCAGATAAAGCAAGCATGGAGATTCCATCACCTCAAGCTGGAAAAGTAAATAAAATATTAGTAAAAGTTGGCGATAAGGTAAGCGAAGGCGACGTCATTTTGACTCTTTCTGATGAAGCCCAAACAGCAGAAGAGGTTAAAGAAGATAAACAAAAGGACACGACATTCAATCAAGCTCATACTGAGCAATCAAACCATCAGGTAGATAAGTCTGAAGCAAAGCAAAATAATACGTCTGATGAGATCAAGGAAGTTGATGTTGTCATTCCTGATATTGGCGGGGCCACTGATGTTGATGTTATTGATGTTATGGTTAAGCCTGGCGATGATATCGCAAAAGATCAAGCTTTAATCACTTTAGAAGGTGATAAGGCTACCATGGATATTCCAGCACCTGCTGCTGGAAAGGTAGAGCATGTTGCTATAAAAGTAGGTGATAAAGTAGCACAAGGAACATTAATTTTAACATTGAAGACGCAAGAATTAGATCAAAAGCAATCTGATAAAGCTGTAGCCCAGCAATTAGAAATAAAATCTAAAGACCAGATAGAGGAAGCAGAAGGGGTAAAAGAGCAGCTACCTGAAAAATCAGAGCCACAAACTCAAACCCAAGAGCCAGTTAGTGAAGATTCAGAAGCTGCAGGTAGCAATATTTTTGCAGGCCCGGCAGTAAGGCGAATGGCTAGAGAGTTAGGCGTTAGCCTGGCTAGGGTAAAAGGCACAGGGCGTAAAGGCAGAATTACTAAAGAAGATATTCAGGCTTTTATTAAAACGAAATTAGCAGAGCAACCTACATCAGGCCAATTTTCTTTACCACCAACTCCTGCAATTGATTTTAGTAAGTTTGGCGAAATTGAATCAAAGCCACTGAATAAGATAAAACGTCTAACTGGACAGAATGTTCACCGTTCTTGGTTAACTATCCCTCATGTTACCCAATTTGATGAAGCAGATATCACTGACTTAGAAGCCTTTCGAAAAGCTGAAACAGAGGCTGCAAAGAATGCTGGCTATAAGTTAACAATTTTAGCATTTGTTACGAAAGTAGTTAGCAAGGCATTGCTTGCTTTTCCACAGTTTAATGCTTCGTTGGATAGTGCTGGGGAAAATTTAATTTATAAAAGATATTGCAATATTGGTATTGCTGTTGAGACACCGAATGGGCTAGTGGTTCCTGTGTTAAAAGGTGTAGATAAATTATCAGTGGGTGAAATAGCACGCCAAATGGCTGAAGTAAGTCAGCGGGCTCGGGAAAAGGGAATAACCCCTATGGATATGAGCGGCGGTTGCTTTACCATTTCAAGCCTAGGAGGTATTGGTGGTACAGCGTTCACACCCATTGTAAATAGTCCTGAGGTTGCTATTCTGGGTTTATCGCGATCTATTATAAAACCTATTTATACTAATAATGAATTTAAACCAAGGCTAATGTTACCGTTATCATTATCTTATGATCATCGCGTTATTGATGGTGCAGAAGCTGCACGATTTACTCGCTATATTGCTGAGCTACTGAGTGATATTCGTAGAATTATTTTATAGTATGCATTTTATTAAATGCGCAAAAGAAAAGTAGATAAGATTAACTGAACTTAATAATGAGGCCGTAATGAGTGAAAGTATTAAAGCAGAAGTAGTCGTTATTGGTAGTGGCCCAGGTGGTTATACGGCGGCTTTTCGTGCTGCTGACTTAGGTAAGAAAGTAGTTTTAATAGAAAGGTATTCTTCTTTAGGCGGTGTATGTCTCAATGTAGGTTGTATTCCTTCAAAAGCGCTTCTGCATATTGCTAAAGTAGTTGAAGAAGCTCATGAGATGGCAGCACAGGGGGTCACCTTTGGAAAGCCTAAGTTTGACAATAAAAAGCTAGTTACGTGGAAAAACTCAGTAGTTGGCAAGTTAACGGGCGGCTTAAAAGCCCTAGCTAAGCAGCGTAAAGTAGAAGTTGTTAATGGTACTGCTAAGTTTACAGGCCCTAATCAAATTAGTGTTGATAATAAGCAAACGATAGATTTTGAAAATGCAATCATTGCCGTAGGTAGTGAGTCTGTTAATTTACCTTTTATTCCTGAAGACCCACGTATTTTTAGTTCCACAGGTGCTTTAGAATTAGCTAATATCAAGGGCGATTTACTCGTTCTTGGTGGCGGTATTATTGGACTGGAAATGGCCACTGTTTATTCAGCTTTAGGTGTTAAAGTGACTGTCGTTGAATTTATGGATCAGCTTATCCCTGGTGCCGATACGGATTTAGTTACTGTATTACAAAAACGCATGAGTAAGAAGGGCGTTAACTTTTTACTAAAGACGAAAGTGATCGCTGTAGAAGCCAAAAAAGATGGTATTTATGTAACTATGGAAGGCGAGCATAAAACGGATGCCCCACTAAAGTTTCAACAAGTTCTTGTTTCTGTTGGTAGAAGACCAAATGGGAAATCAATTGATTCTGAAAAAGCGGGTGTTCATGTCGATGAGCGAGGCTTTATTCCTGTTGATAAGCAGATGCGGACCAACGTGTCTCATATTTTTGCTATTGGTGACGTAGTGGGTCAGCCCATGCTAGCTCATAAGGCAATACCTGAGGGAAAAGTTGCTGCAGAAGTTATTGCTGGAATGAAACATGAGTTTGCGCCTAAGTGTATTGCAAGCGTTGCTTATACTGATCCTGAGGTAGCTTGGGCAGGTTTAACTGAAAAAGAGGCAAAAGAAAAAGGAATTGCTTATGAGAAAGGCGTTTTCCCATGGGCAGCAAGTGGTAGGGCGCTTAGTATGGGTCGAGAGGAAGGTATGACTAAATTACTCTTTTGCCCAACCACTCATCGAATCTTAGGGGCAGGTATAGTCGGTATAAGTGCAGGCGATCTCATTGCAGAGACAGCCTTAGCTATTGAGATGGGTTGTGATGTAGAAGATATTGCGTTGACCATTCACCCACATCCTACTTTATCAGAATCAGTTGGACAGGCAGCAGAAGCTTTTGAAGGGACGATAACTGATTTATACTTACCCAAAAAGAAGAAAAAATAATAAATCATCATTAACTAGGTTGACAAAGTTTCAACCTGGTTAATGATTTGTTTCACTTAATCAAGTTATTTAGGTTGAGTCTGACATCTCTTGAGCTTATGATTTAGCACATTACCAAAAGATGTGAGTGATTATTTAGAAATTGATAATCCCTATAGCAGAAACTACAATTAGCGTTAGAGATTAAGGATTAAATGCTTATATTTAAGTGGTTTTTAAGTAGACTGAAGCTACATTTAATTATTTTAACTATAAAAATTATTAAGAAGGTGAGCCATTTATGTTTACCGTTCGTTCAATGCAATTCTCTGATCTAGATGAAGTATATGGCATTGAATTAAAGGGACATCGCGCGCCTTGGAGCCGTAATATTATAAGTGATTGTATCTTAGTGGGCTATGATTGCCAGGTATTAGAGCAAGAAATAGATAAAGAAAAATTTATTGTTGGTTATATCATTTCGCGTGAGACTTGCACAGTCTATCATATATTAAATTTATGTATTGCCCCTTCTATGCAGGGTCAAGGTTTAGGGAAATATTTGCTACAAACAATTATTGATAAATTAAAGGGTAGCTTAATTGATAGTATTATTTTAGAGGTCAGGCCAAGTAATCAACGTGCTATTGCTTTATATCAGCGATTTGGATTTCAAAAGGATTCCATTAAAAAAGATTATTATCAAGATGCTGGTGGCCTAGAAGATGCGTGGCTATTAAGAAAAATTTTACATCAACCTATAACCGATAAACAGTAGATTAATTCTCGCCTATTAAATTGTAGGTTATTGCTTTTAAGCCAATTTATTTAAAAATTCTTGCAAATGAGTTTTATGTAAATTATTACCTAAATAGGTTTTTAGCTGGTTAATAGCTTGATTATAGCGTTCTTGATTAAACACTCCGCGCATCAGCTCAAAGCGTAGATAAATACAGTAAGTATTTAATACGTCAGTTTCACAATAATCTCGGATCTCTTTTACATTTCCAGCAAAATAACTATCTAAAACTTTGGCGCCATTCATACCCATTTTACCGGGAAACCCTAACATACTGGCAATTTCATCTAAAGGAGCAAATGCTTTATTTTGATAAGCGGCTAAAACGTCCATTAAATCTAAATGACGGTAGTGGAAACGATTTAAATAATTATTAAAGCGAAATGCTTGCTGATTTTCGCCATATTCCCAGTAAGTAGGTGCACTTATACCGTGTAAGAGGGCACGATAATGTAATACAGGTAAGTCAAAACCGCTTCCATTCCAGGTAATCAATGTGGGCATAAACTTATCAAGGCCTGTAAAAAAACGCGTAATTAATTCTTTTTCCTCGGATTGCTCAGTGCCCAAAGACCATACTTTAAGTTGTTGTTCTTGGTTGAGTACTAAAGAAATGGCAACAACTTTTTGAAGATAATGAGGTAGAAAATCGTTTCCAGTTTTAGCTTTTCGCAAAGCAAACATGGCGGTAGCTACATCTTCATCAGATAAATCATCTAAATTATATAATTTTCTTCCTGTTTCAATATCAGGAATAGTTTCAATATCAAAGACTAAGATGTTCAATTAAATTCTCAATAAATAATGTATTATTTTTAATTTAAACTTAAATTTTAAGAATCATCAAAACCTTTAAATCAATGATAATTTATTAAAGCGGACAAAATAGTTAAGTTAATACTGTTTTTGCGCTTTGTCTACTTTTGCTGCAACTTCATTGTTTTTTGACTTGTGATGTTTATCCTAAACTTGCATTTTAAGATTTTAACATGTCCTTTTGCAGAAACAATCTAATTAGTAAAGAATTTTTTCTAAAAGAGTTTTATTTTAGAAGCTTTTTTGCTACTAATAAGTCTATTTTTATATTGGTTTCCATTCTAAATGAATTTCTTACGTCTCTTTGTAATCAGCTTGCCATTTTTATTATCTACTTGCGCGACCAAACCACCACGTAACGTTGATAATCTTTGCTATATTTTTAAGCAATATCCTGGCTGGTATAGAGATGCTAAAGAGGTGGCACATCGCTGGAAAGTGCCTATTTCTGTACAAATGGCCATAATCCATCAAGAGTCAAAATTTGACGGCCGAGCGCGTCCTAAGCGAACGAGAATATTATGGGTCATTCCCTGGAAAAGGCCTTCCAGCGCCTATGGCTATACTCAAGCTTTGCATACAACATGGAAGCTTTATAAAAGAAATAATAGTCGGTTATGGTCATCCCGAGGTGACTTTACTGATGCGGTCGATTTTATTGGCTGGTATATCAACCAGATCCATCTACGCACAGGAATTCCTCGTAATGATGCGTATAATCTCTATTTAGCTTATCATGAAGGGATTGGCGGTTATCAGCATCAAACTTACTTGAAAAGGCCTTGGGTTATGCAAGTAGCAAGAAAAGTAAGTACACGAGCAGATATTTATCATGCACAGTTAAGCCGTTGTCACTGATTAAAGGTTAATCTAAATTGGTCGAGTTTATTAATAATTTGTGCTGTAAAATTAATATACTAGTTAAAATAAATGTAATTATTACAGATTGAATTTAAGTCATAATTAGGAGCTAATTAATGCGTTTAATGTTATTAGGTAGCCCCGGTGCTGGCAAAGGTACCCAGGCCCTTAAGTTAATTAAATATTTCAATATACCCCAAATTTCTACAGGTGATATGCTCCGTTCAGCTATTGCTGCAGGAACTGAGCTGGGCAAAAATGCCAAGGCGATAATGGACGCAGGTAAGTTAGTTTCTGATGACATCATTGTAGGTTTAGTTAAAGAACGCTTAAAAGAACCCGATTGCCAGAATGGCTTTTTATTTGATGGTTTTCCAAGAACATTGCCTCAAGCTGAAGCATTAAGAGGAGCTAATATTCACTTAGACCATGTTATCGAAATTGCAGTGCCAGATAGTGAAATTATGAATCGATTAAGTGGAAGGCGTGTTCATGTGGCTTCAGGAAGAGTTTATCATATTAAATTTAATCCTCCTAAGCTTGAGGGCTTTGATGATGTTACTGGAGAGTCACTTATTCAGCGTGATGATGATAGAGAAGAAACAATTGCTAAACGATTAGAAGTTTATCATCAGCAAACTGAGCCCTTAATTCATTATTATGAAGAATGGGCTAAGTCAGGAGAGGCTAATGCTCCCTATTTCCATCGGGTGAGTGGGATTGGGGATGCTGATAGCATTTTTAATAATATTCTTGTAGCACTCAATAAAGCTGCCGAGAGAAATATCGTATGCTAAAATTAAATACCAATGCCTCCCAGCTAGAACAACTTATTAATCAGAACGATATCGTTCTTGTTGACTTTTGGGCTGATTGGTGTGCGCCTTGTAAGCAATTTGCTGAAGTATATGAACGTGTTGCTCGTGCAAATCCAAATATTATATTTACAAAGGTCGATGTAGCAAAAGAAACAGAATTAGCACAGGCTTTTCACATTCGTTCAATACCCCATCTCATGATTTTTAAACAAGGTATAATTGTTTATTCCGATTCAGGCAATTTGCCTGAGTCTTCATTAAATGAATTGCTTAACCAAACTATTGCAGCTGATGTAACAGCTATACGTGAAGCAATTGATAAAGATAAGAGGTAAGTCCTACCACCGAAGGGCTGTATTCGGCGCATCTTGCACAAAAATAATCCTTCAAAGCTTGTCCCCATGTAGATGGGGATGCTCACATAGATAGCTATGCTGCGCTTTTTCAGAATTATTTTCGTACAACCTGCGCTCAAATCCAACCCTTCACTAAAATAGTGATATACCTTCCTGATCTATTATCATAAGAGCGGTTTAAATTCATGAGAGTAAATAATTTTTTAGTTTTTCTTTTAATGGCTCAGTGTAATAAAAACCTAATTTAGTGCGCCGCCATAAAATATCTTCTATCTGTACTGCCCATTCATGTTTGCGTAAATAATCGACCTCTTTTTGAAAGAGTCCAAAACCAAAATCTTGGCCCATATCAGTTAAATTTTTACAATTAGCAAGTAGAATTTCTAAGTTAGTTCCGTAAGTTGTAAGTAAACGAGTTAAAGTATCATGAGGAAGCCAGCAATATTTATTTTGAGCATATTTTATATACTCCTTATAGGTTATGCCATTGTATGTTGCGCCTGGTAAGGGTGTTTTATGAGTGATTGATGGATTTAAGTGAGGAAAAATTGCTTTAAGTTGATTAACAGCGTCTTTGGCTAGTTGCCGGTAAGTAGTAATTTTACCGCCATAAATAGTTAACGCGGGTGCAGGATTAGAGGTGAAGTGATAAATATAATCTCTGCTAAGTGCTTGAGGAGAATAACCTTCTCCTGCAAGAAGCGGTCTTACGCCACTCCAAGTATGGACAATGTCTTTGGGTGTTAAAATTTGATTAAAATAGCCATTAACTATTTGTAGAAGGTAATCTATCTCTTGAGTGTCAATCTTAACTTGATTGAGATCGCCGGTAAAAGGTGTATCTGTTGTACCAATGACTGAATATTGATAATAAGGAACAACAAAAACAATTCGCTTATCATTATTTTGCAATAAATAAGCATGCTCATTCTTGTAAAGTTTAGGCACAACAATGTGGCTACCTTTAATCAAAGATATCGGTTGTTGATTAGGTAGAGACAATAGTTCATTCATTGAAGTAACCCAGGGACCTGTCGCGTTAACTACTGCTTGCGCTCGGCATAGAATTTCTTTGCCTTGAGGATTTCTAAGCGTTAAATGCCAGATATTGTTTTCAGTTATGGCATGAACAAGCTCGGTATAAGAATAAATATCAGCACCATGTTGTTTGGCCTGCAAAGCACTAGCTAGGGTTAGTCTTGCATCATCTGTATGACAATCATAAAAAAGAAGCCCTTTATTTATGGGCAATTTTAATGGTGAAAAATAAGGCAGGGAAGTTTGTCGTTTAATTAGCTTGCTTTTGGGCAATTTATTTTTACGGCTTATATTGTCATATAAAAATAAACCTAAGCGCAATAACCACATAGGACGCATAGAAGTTAAATAAGGTAACACAAAGGGTAATGGATTAACTAAATGCGGTGCTAAAGAAAGTAATAGTTGCCGTTCATCAAGTGCTTTTTTTACCAAAGCGAAATCATAATACTCAAGATACCTTAAGCCACCGTGAATTAATTTACTACTGTTGGAAGATGTTTTTGAGGCAATATCATCTTTTTCTATTAAAGCAACGGACAAACCTCGTAAGGCTGCATCTGCGGCGATGCCACAGCCGTTAATTCCACCTCCTATTACAGCGAGATCAAAAAACTTAGTCATGTTTTTGCCTTGCTAAAAAGCATGTAAAATCAATTAATACTACCTTTATATTTAGGAAATAGAAAGAAATGCAAAAATATCTTTTAGCCATCGATCAAGGGACAAGTAGTACACGCGCGATGATTTATACGCCATTCGGGCAATTAATCGCTGTCAGGCAGTATGATTTAACTCAATTTTATCCTAAAAAAGGTTGGGTAGAGCATTGTCCTGAAGAAATTTGGACAAAAACAGTCAAGGCAATTAAAGAGGTCACAGCGCAGATTGATAGCAAGAAATTACTGGCTTGTGGTATCACCAATCAACGTGAAACTACCCTCATTTGGAATAAGCAAACAGGCGAATGCTTATATCCTGCTATTGTATGGCAAGATAGACGCACAGAAGATTTTTGCTCCACTTTAAATAGGGCCTATATCAAGGAAAGAACCGGTTTGTTTTCTGATCCTTATTTCTCAGCAAGCAAGCTATATTGGCTCTTAAAAAACTGTCCAAAGGCCCATACACTTGCGGCACAAGGTCAACTTGCCTTTGGTACTATTGATACCTTTTTATTATGGCGTTTAACGCAAGGTAGAGTTCACGCTACCGATGTAACTAATGCCTCTAGAACCTTACTCTTTAATATTTTTAAGCAAGAATGGGATGAAGAATTGCTTAGCTTATTTGAAATTAATGCCAATGTATTGCCAGAAGTTAAGTCTTGCGATGCCTATTTTGGTGCAATTGATAAGGCACTATTTGGTTTTTCAGTGCCCATTACGGGTATTGCGGGTGATCAACAAGCTGCTTTAATTGGCCAGCGTTGCCTTGAGGATGGTATGGTAAAAGCAACCTATGGCACCGGCGCCTTTTTGTTAATGAATACAGGTCATAAACCCATAGACTCTACTAATTTAATTACCACAGTGGCTTATAAAATAAAAGATCAGCTAACCTACGGTCTTGAAGGAAGTCTTTATCATGCAGGAACCATTATTAAATGGCTGCGAGATGAAATGAAACTTTTATCTTGTGCTGCTGAATCGGAACAATTAGCGAGAAGTTTAAAAGACAATGAAGGCGTTTATTTAGTACCTTCCTTTACCGGTTTAGGAGCGCCGTATTGGTTATCATCTCCTGGGGCTTTAGTGTTTGGTCTAGCCAGAACAAGTAATCGTGCCCATTTTGCTCGTGCTGCTTTGGAGAGTGTCTGTTATCAAACTAGACAAGTATTACAGTGTATGGAGAATGACAGCAAAATTAAAACAGTAATCTTACGTGTTGATGGTGGAATGACTGTAAATCAGTGGCTGTTGCAATTTTTAGCATCTCAATGCCAGTTAACTGTACAACGACCAACAGATATTGAAACAACGGCACAAGGAGCAGCATTAATTGCAGCCTTAGGTTGTGGCGAGCTTGCATCAATTGCTGAAATTAAACAAAGTTGGCAAAGTGAAAGCGACTATTTACCTGAAAATCATTATGAGCAGATAGAGGATAATTTCAAGGGGTGGCTAAGGGCTGTCAATATGCTTGTAGCCAATGAATAAAGTTAAAATAGTGAATTATTAATCTATAATAAAACAAATAGGATTTAAAAAATTTAAGGGAATTTGATACTTTATAGAATTAAGTATCAAAATATAAGGAAAATTAGGGTAAGGAAAGTAGCATATGCAACTGCGAATTAAGTTGTTAGGTATCATACTTTCTTGTTTAATAACCGTACCAAGCTTTGCCACTATTAGGGTAGGAACTTTATTGTTTTACCCTCCTTTTGTTTTATCACCTGATAGTGGTTTTGATATTCAGCTAATAAAAACTATTTGTAAAAATTTAAAGCAAGACTGCTCAATAATTCCTATGGATTATTATCGGTTATTCTCAGCTCTTAATGCGGGTAATATTGATATAGCAGTAGGAGGTATTACAGCTTCAAAAAAACTTAAAGAAACTTATCTTTTTAGTCTCCCTTATATGCTCAGTAAAGGTCAATTTATAGTTAAAAAAAATTCTTATAAATCAATAAATGATTTAAAAGGTAAGGTTGTTGGTATTCTTAAGACGCAGGAAAAGGAAGGGCCCTATTATGATTACTTATTACAAAACTTTCCTAGCCTATTTACTATTCAACAATTTGAGGACATTGAAGATGTAATGAATGCATTGAATAATAATGAAATTGATGCTGCCTTTTTAAACTACATGAGTGCAAAATATTGGGTTATGACTTGCGGTGATCAGTTGCAGAATTTAGATGCAGAAACACCCGTAGGTGAGGGGATTAGCATCATGTCTATTCCTAACAATGGAAATTTAATTAGTCAAATTAATCAACAGTTATTGAAAATGGAAAAAGATGGTAGTTACCTAAAAATTTATAATACCTATTTTCCTACCCAACCGTAGTATAGAAGCTATTAAATACGAATAATTATTTTACATAAATTAATTAAAAATATAACTAATCAATCTATTTTTTTAATTTTATACTCTAAATAATAAACCAACGTTTGACCATTTTGTAAATTCTATGTATTATATCTTCCTGCAATTTTTTCGCTTAAATTTTATGAAATTTCGCTTTCTTTTTCTGCTGTTTTTATCACTTTTCCTTCAAAAAATTACCTATGCAAAACCCCCTGGCTTACGTGAAGAAATTGGGCAAATGTTGATTATTGGTTTTGACGGAAAATCAATTACAAAAAACTCATTAATTACCAAAATAATTGATAAGAGTAATATAGGCGGTGTTATTTTATTTGATTATAATTATGTCACTAAGACATATGATAAAAATATAGAAAGCCCAGAACAAGTTAAAAAACTCACTCAGGATCTACAGTATTTTAATTACCAAGCTAATTTAAAGCATAATCGCATGCAGCTTCCTTTAATTATTTCAGTCGATTATGAAGGCGGCAAAGTTGACCGTTTAAAAGAAAAATATGGTTTTCCAAAGACTTTTACTGCTGCAGAGATTAGTAAAATGCCTATAAAAGAAGCTGAAAAACAGGCAATGACTATGGCTGAAACTCTGAAAAATTCAGGCTTTAATTTAGATTTCGCACCTGTATTAGATGTTAATGTCAATCCAGATAACCCTATTATTGGTAAACTAGAGCGTAGCTTTTCAGCTGAACCACAACAGGTTGCTCTTTTTGCTAATCTTTTTTCTAGTCAGTTTTTAAATCACAATATTCAATGTGCCTATAAGCATTTTCCAGGCCACGGAAGTTCAACCGCTGATTCTCATTTAGGTTTTGTTGATGTAACTGATACTTGGCAAAATTATGAATTACTTCCCTACGAGATATTATTAAATAGTGATCGAGCTTGTGGCATGATAATGACCGCTCATGTTGTTAACCGACAACTAGATAAAACTGGTTTACCAGCAACTTTATCTTATAATATCTTAACTAATCTTTTGCGCAAACAACTTAATTTTAATGGTGTCATTGTTACAGATGATATGCAAATGAAGGCAATTAGCGAAAATTATGGTCTTCCCCAAGCGTTAACTTTAGCTATTAATGCCGGCGCTGATATGTTTATATTTGGTAATCAATTGAGTGACAAACCCCAAAATCTAGAAGAAGTTATTGATATTATTGAAGCAAAAGTTAAATCAGGTGAAATCAGCCAGCAAAGGATAGATGACGCATATCAACACATATTAGCGTTTAAGCAAACGTTATCAAGCCGTTATAGCTAGTATCAGAAAAGAGAGTAAATGCTTTTAAACAAAAATAACAAGCAGCTAATTATTTTATAGCTGAATAATTAATTATCGCTAGGCAGATATATAAAATTAAGTTAAATTGATTGTAAGAGGCATAGAAATGGAGCGCTAGCCTTTATGAGAATTAAGCCTATAACTTATTTTATTTTTTTAAATTATTGTTTACTTAGCGGAGCTTGCTTTTCTGAGACTGATCTTTTGCTAGACGAAAAAACCGTACTTGAAAAGCAAGTTAGAGAAAAAAAGAAAACTGCGCGCTTTATAAATATTATTAATTTATATCACCCTAATTATATTTTGCCGTATTATCATACAAGCAATCCTTTTCAATCGATCTATTGGCAGGCAACACCTGATAATCAACCTATTATGCAAAATGAACTAAAGGCGCAACTTAGTTTTTTAGTGCCAGTCGTTCATCATTTAATTAAAGACAAGCCACTTTCTTTTAATTTTGCTTATACACAATTGATGTATTGGCAGGTTTATGCTGATTCTCAATATTTTCGTGAAATCAATTACGCACCTGAGTTTTTTATAGAAAATTATTTTAATCCCTCTGTTGCTACTCAGCTTGGCGTTAACCATCAATCAAACGGTCGAGGTGGCTTGCTTGAACGAAGTTGGAATCGCCTCTTTTTGCAGCTGCAATTTTCAGGCCCTCGCTGGCTAGCTCACGTTCGAGCATGGAGCTTAATTGATGAAGCAAGATCAAGTGATATCCATAATCCTAATATTGCTTACTATTTAGGCTATGAAAATACTTTTATTTCCTATCAATTTGCAGACTTAAAAGCTAGCTTAGAAGTGCAAAATCTTGCCAGCGGCCTTAAAAGAGGCTTTATACAAATGACACTATCTTACCCATTTCTAAATACATTTTCCGTTTACACTCAGTTTTTTAGTGGCTATGGGCAAAGTTTAATTGAATATAATCATAAGACCACAAGCCTGGGTATTGGCGTGGCCTTAAGTAATTGGCTAAGTTGATGTCAATCCAGGTCAGGTTAATAAATTTAAGATGAACTCATTTCCTTAGAAAATAACTTATAACAAATAAGCCACACTAACGTATAGCTCAATGCATAACTTAAAGAAGCATTTTGGGCAGATAAATTAGCAAAAAGTCTCTCTGTTATGAACGTTTTTAAATTATTAGTTGTGCCATTATAAGAAATCTGAATAAGCACTTGAATTTTTAAGAAGACAATATGTAATACATAGACTGATAAGGCATTTAAACCAAAAATTTTAAAAGGGTATGACCAACGTTTTAACTTTTTAATTTCAATTAGCCAATAACATGCTGCTAAGGCTAGCAATCCTAGGCCACCTGTCCAAAGCACATAAGCGCTTGTCCATAATGTCTTATTAATAGGAAACCAAAAACTCCACAACCAACCTAATACCATTCCTAAAAAGCCTGATGTTATTAGGCCGTAGAGCTTTTGTTTTTCATTATAAAGAGATAAAAGCCAAAAACCTGTAAGATTGCCTAGCAAAACGGTCGCGAAAGATGAAACGGTACTTAACAGGCCTTCAGGATCATAATACTTGCCATATAAATGCGCTGAAGAAAATAGCGTACTATCGACTAAAGCAGGAATATTAAATTGTTTAGTGAGGTTATAACCCGAATAACCAGGAAATCCAATATTAACAAGCCAGTAACTAACAAGTAACAAGATAAAAATAATAAATTGTGTACGCATACTGATTATTAAAAATAAAATCGCTGCAAAAAAATAACAAATAGCTATACGCTGAAGAACGCCATAAAACCGTAAAGAACTTAGATCAAAGTGGTTAGGAAAAGCATTTAATAATATGCCAATGACAAAAAGTAGAAGGCTACGTTTAAAGATTTTTACAATTAAAAAGTTAATCGGCAATTTTTCTTTAAGGATTGAAAGCTGAAAAGCACTCGATACACCAACAATAAAAATAAACCAGGGAAAAATGACATCTGCTAAAGTACATCCATTCCAAGGCGAGTGTTCAAACCACGCATAAGAAGGCTGTTTTCCAGGATTATTAACAATAATCATTAATGCGACAATAATTCCTCGCAACACATCCAACGATAATAAACGAGGAATTTTATAAAGCTTACTGTTCATTAATTTTTATTATCGCACTTTAATTTGTTTAAATTAGATTCTGTTTAACAGAAAAGAAAATAATTTTAACCCTTTATGCCGGGGAATAAAAGGTGCAAGCCGGTATTTGCAAGCTGTACCCCGATGACACTTGTAATCAGGCCCATCAGTCGACTAATAATTGCTAAAATGTCTTGGCCCAAATTTTTGTTTAAAAAACTAGCAAAATGCAAACAAAGCCAAACAATCAAAGCTAGAATAAAACAAAGCATACTTAATACTAATCGTTCTGAAACAGATTGCACATGATAATCATGTAATATAACAGTGGCTATTGTTCCAGGACCTGCAATAAGAGGAATGGCAAGTGGGATGACTGCTATTGATCTTTTCTTATGGTAACTTGATTTGGTTGTTGGGAAGTAAGATTTATTTGCATTAATTGTAAACCAATTAAAAATACTATAATTCCTCCTGCCGTAGTAAATGCGCCAATTGAAATATCAAATGCTTTAAGTAAACTGGAACCAATCCATAAACTTACTAAAAGAATAATAAATACCGCTAATGAGGTAATGAAAGCTATATTTTTCAACTTTTTTTCCGAATGTCCTTCACCTAAGCTAAGTAATATTGGAACTTTGCTTAATGGATTAAGGATAGCTAATGTACTTATAAAAAAGGTTAAATAAGTAATGTTACCCATAATTTCTTTAATCCTTTAAATATTATTTTGGCAAATTAGTTTTTTAATTCACTTGACAAAAAGCTACTGAGTCTTTTTTATATCATCTTTAAATCAATTTTGAGACTACAGTGCTAGCTTGTTAAAGGTTTGTTAAGTCACCTTAACTGCTTAAAGGTAAAGTATAGTCAATTAAAAATCGACCAGGGTAAATTGTACAGAATTAGAGCATGTAAATTATACTAGGCTTATTGTGTCTGTATCTTAAGCGACAATGTTGGGCGAGAATGCTAATAATTAAATACTACTAGCATCAGTTAGTCGCTTGTTTCCGGTGCTGTTTTTACCCATGCTCGTAGTACTTCAGCAATACTCCAAGCTTGTGCTACGCAACCGCGAGGTGTGTAAGGCTCTTCTGCATCAAATACTTCACTAATAGAACCAACGCCTGAATCTTCTAAATGCTGCTCAAAGCCTACTAAAAATTGGCGAGCTTTCATACGTTTCTGAGGGTATGTTTTAATCCATGCATCAATAAATGGCCCAATTAGCCACGCCCAGACTGTACCCTGATGATAAGCAGCATCCCGCGCCCTTAAGTCACCATCATAGCGTGGCTTATAATCAGGATGACTAGGTGCTAAAGAGCGTAACCCATAGGGCGTAAGTAATTCTTTTTCACAACTTTTAATAACATCTATCCAACGTTTCTTCTCCAAAACAGGATACTTTAATGCTATTGCAAAAATTTGATTGGGACGTAATGCATTATCGTTTCCTGCTTCTCCTTCTATAACATCATAAAGATAGTGTTTATCGGCAAGCCAAAATTTTTGATTAAACGATTGATAGACTCGCTGAGCTAACTTTCTATAATGTTGACTCGCTTGTTTATCATAATGCTCAGTCCATTCTTCCATTAGTTTTAGAGCATTAAACCATAAGGCATTGATTTCAACTGCTTTACCTCGCCTGGGCGTTACCACCCAATCGCCAACCTTAGCGTCCATCCAAGTTAATTGATAACCTTCTTGTCCCTGTTTAATTAAACCATCTTTAGGATCCATACCAATATTGAAATGGGTTCCTCTTTCATGCCATTGAATAATTTCTTTAAGCGTTGGTAGAAAATAAGGCAATTCGGAATAATCATTAGTCATTGTTAAATAGCGATCAATAGCATGAAAAAACCATAAGGTTGCATCGGCAGTATGATACAAGCCTTCGTTACCGCCTTCTGGAAACATATTGGGAATAAGACCATCTTTTACATAGTGGGTAAATGTTTTTAAAATCCATAACGCTTCCTTATGACGTCCTGTACATAATGTCAATCCTTCTAAAGAAATCATTGTATCGCGGCCCCAATCGGTAAACCAATGATAACCAGCAATGATGGTATGAACTTCATTACCCTCAGCATGAGCTAAAATGCTATCTTCAATGCGGGTTTGAGGCGTGATGATGAATTTATCAGCTGCGAGAATTAATTCGGCCCCCATTCCCTCTTTGGCGGCCTGGGGCGCTAGTGATAATAAGTGCTTACGACGTCCATATTCAGCAGCTAAGGCTTTGTCAGGCTTAAGTGCAGAAATAATTTCCCAGTTCTCGGTTGATGCAACCAGTGTGGCTGAGTCTCCTTTGGTTAAATCTAGAGTAAAATAGCCTGGTGTCCAAATTTTACCTAAAGACTCATAGCCTCGTGTTTCTTCCATCCTAAAAAAGGCGTCAGGAATTAGCTGGCCTTGTAAAACAAATTTAATAGTTTCACCATGTAAAAAGAGCCGTACAAAGAGGTAATCATCAAGAATTATTTCATAGCGGTTTTCAATGGCTAAGACCCGATAGGGGGATTGATTATTTTGAGTAACCGGTGCTTCATGAGAGTGAAAATTAAAAGAGGGTTGAATATTTAAACGAATATTATTAGCACCATCAATTAGCTTATAGGTAATCTGTACAGTGTTTTGTAGATAGATAAGGATAATTCTTTTTTCAATGATAATACCATTAATATTATAACGCCATACAGGTAAGCCATAATCTAAGTAAAATTCTTGCAAATAGCTCATACCCATTAATGATATGTTATTGTTTCCCCTTTCATGACAGCTAATTAAAAAAAGATCACCCTTATCGGTCATAATTTCTTCATGAAGATGATTAAGCATGATTGTTCGCCCATAAGGAGGCGGTAAAGCAGCAATCAAGTAGCCATGATATTTACGCGTAGTAATACCAGCTACCGAGTTAGAAGCATAACCACCTAGGCCATTAGTAATAAGCCATTCGCCCCGTAATAACCGTTTAGCATTCTCTATGGGGCTATCTTTTGCTACATAGTGAGCAATATGGTGATGCCTAATTATCTGATTCATTATGTTAACTCTTTAGGCTTTAAAATCATTGTACAATAACTTGGTATATACCAATTATCTTTAGTAGCAGGCCGAACAGTTCCATGACCTCCATATTTAGGATCTTCGCTTGACCAATATAATTCCCAGCGGCAATTAATAGGAGGCGCTAATAAGGGCTCTGGAGCTGGTTCTAAATTTAAGTCTGTGCCTAGGTTTATAATCATTAATCGATCACCTTGCTTGCTAAAAAAACGAATAACAAAAGCTTGATTAGATAACATGGCACCATCTAGTTGTTTAGAAGTATAGCCAGTGAAAACTTGATCCGTTTTTCTAAGGGCAATTAAATCTTTATGTAGTTGATACCAGGTATCATTTTGTTCCCGCTCCGATAAATCTAATTTACTGCTAATAAATGTTTCTCTATCAATTGGACTAGGCATAGAGGCCCGTACTTCAGGGGTACGTACGCTGGGAAACTGTCTAAAAAATTCAAGGCGACCTCGATAAACTTGTTCTGCTATTTCAGATTTATGATCAGCAAAGTAATTAAATGGGCTAGAGGTTGCGAATTCCTGACCTTGAAATAACAAAGGCGTTTGCGGTGCAAGCAATAAATAAGCTGTCATAGCACGCAGCAGGGCCGGATTGGCTTTTTTATGGATCCTGTCCCCATAAACAGAGTTTGCGATTTGATCATGATTCTCTAAAAAATTAATAAAACAAGTCGATGCTAAATCAAATGTCGGTTTACCACGTGTTTTTTTTTGCCATTTATACCATTGGCCTTGATATAGGAAGCCATATTTAATGACTGAGATAAATTCTTGCGGACAACCATTATAATCTGTGTAATAAGCTTCGCGTTTGCCAGTTAAAAGGACTTGGGCTGTATGGTGAAAATCATCATTCCAGAGTGCGTCAAATCCAAAGCCGCCTTGGCTAACAGGTCTTACATAATCACTGTTTTGCGGTTCATTTTCAGCAATTAAGTAAATAGAGCGATTGGGCGCTACTTGCCGTATAACTTCGCTTATTTCTTGTAAAATATGGATTTTTGAAGCATCATAAATATTTTGTGAAGCATCAATCCTTAAACCATCAAAATGATACTCATCTATCCAGTATTTTGCATTTGCTAAGAAGTATTCTCTTACCGCTGTTGCATTATCTTCAAAATTAATGGCCTCTCCCCAATCGGTTGTGTATTTATCGGAGAAATAGCTATCTGAAAATTGTCTTAGATAATTACCATCTGGCCCTAAATGGTTATAAACAACATCTAAAATAACACCAATATTTAATTCATGGGCACGATTAATGAAATGACGTAAATCATCAGGCTTTCCATAGGTATGCATAGGCGCAAATAAATCAACCCCATCATAACCCCAACCAAATTCACCAGCAAACTCTGCAATTGGCATCATTTCAATAACAGTTATACCTAAATCAGCCAGATAATCTAAATGGTCGGCTGCACTTAAAAAAGTTCCTTCTTGGGTAAAAGTACCTATGTGTATTTCATAAATAATAGCATCTTCCTTCTTAATGCCTTGCCAATTTTCATCGGTCCATTTAAATTTTTTTGGATTAATTATTTCAGAAGAGTAATGTGGGCCGTTTGGTTGATATCGGGATGCGGGATCAGGGTATATTTTTGCATCTTCATCAAGCTGAAAACCATATAAATCACCTTCTTTAGCTGCACTAATAAAGCTAGAAAAATAGCCGTTACCTTCTGATGCTAAGTGAATACCGCGCTCTTTATTATTATTTAAAATAAGTGTTACCTTATTTCTTTTAGGCGCCCAAACTCTAAAATGCACGCCTTTATTGATAAGCTCAGCACCAATTGGCATTTGGCGCTTGGTTAATAATTCTTGAGGCGTCATCAATATCCTTTGTTGCTGTAATTAATTTAAAATTATAAACATTATTTTAGAAGAATATCTAATTATGAGAAATCTTAAGCCCTTCTTTTCTAAAAATAGAAATTATTCTAAAAATATATTATACTCATTGAGTATCAATAGGAAATTTATGAAAACATCGACTCAAAAAGCCGTTAACGTTTCTAATCAAGTGGCTTGGAAAGCACTTAAAAATTTAATAGAACGTTTTAATTTAACTAAAGAAGAAGCCCTTAAGCTAATGGGAGATATGCCTATTTCTTCCTATTATAAGGGTATTAACAAATTTGAAGGTAATTTAAGTCGTGATGAGAGAGAGCGAATTTCATTATTGTTAGGAATATACAAAGATTTAAGAATTTTATTTATAGATAGTGCACAAGCGATGTCATGGATTAATCGAGAAAATAAATTGCCCCCGTTTAATGGTATCACGCCTAAAAAACATATGATGGAAGGTAGTTTAATCCGCTTAGCTGAGGTACGACGATTTTTAGATTTTTGGCGAGGACACTAATTAGATGTATACCTATAAGGAGTTTAGGGAAAAGACACATCGGCTGATACCTTCACGATTTCCACCTGTCAATTTATTTGACTGGGCTGAATCTCAGAAAGAATTAGAAGAGCTTGCATTACTAGAAGGTTTAACAAATGATCGCTTAACTACAGAATATGGGCATATTTCTTTGGTTACACCAGAAGATTGGGTAGGCGGAGTTGGAGCAACGCCACTTATGGCTGCTTTTACGCATTTTGGTCAATCACGTTTTAGTGATGGTACATCCTATGGAATTTATTATGCTGGTGATTCACTACAAACTGCTATTGCTGAAACAAAATTTCATCGTGAGCAATTTTTAGCTGCATCAAATGAACCACCTTGTATTATTCAAATGCGAGAATATACTGCTTTTGTTACTAAAAAAATAGTTGATATTAGTGATAGTTCCTATCAGGATTATTTAAATCCAGATATCAATTATTATTCCGTAAGCCAAGAATTTGGGCGGCAAATTAAGATGAACAATGAATGGGGAATCTTATACCCTAGCGTAAGAAATAAGACTGCTCAATGTGTAGCAATTTTTAGGCCGCCTGCATTAACTATTCCAGTGCAGGCCGGTCACTATAATTATGTATGGAATGGAAATGCTATTTTCGAAGTAAGAAAGTCTATTAAGTATTAGTGGATATCATTTCGCATGCGTCTCTTACTGAAAGATTTTTGCTTTATCATTTTCCATAAAAAAGCTAATAATGCTAAACGCATTGAATTTCTTGCCCATCGCATCATGATAACCTCCAATGTTAAGAATATATCAACCTAGTTGTTGATATATTTTTTTATCTCCTTTAAAAAATAGGTTAGGATGAATGAAATTGCAAATTCACCGAATGTAATTAGTCTCTTTAACTTAAGTACAAGTGGCCTCTATTTTAAGGAATATGGCGTTGATGGTTCTATTTGGATGTTAGTTTCATTTGCTGAGAGATTATTTAAATAAGGATAGGTTTCGTCAGTAAACAAGGATTTTTGGGACGCTAAATTTTCGCTACTTGCTTTATCATGATTACTAATTTGTAATGTTTCAGATTTAGACATATTAAGATTTCCTATCATCTGCAAATAGCTTTCAGTTAAAATACAATCTGGCTTGTCATTAGAAAGGTTAACACTCGCCCAGGCATTTAGTGATTGAATGCTAAAAATTAAGCTAATTATGGCTGCACTGGTTAGAATGGCGAATCCAGATAGCGGAAAAATCATGCTAAATGTAATGGATAAGGCTGTTACAAAACTAGTCGCTGTCGTTAATAAGGCATATTGTAAATATTTGGATTGCCGATTTGCCGAGTATTCCTTATCTTGTGGAGGATGGTTCCATTTATGATATTCTGCTATACACCAAAAAGTGTTACTTGCTGCAAATAACCAAACTGCTGGAATTGCAACAAAAGGAGAAGTAAGAGAAATAAAAAAGCAGATTGTGGCAGCTGCGCCCAATGTGGCAGCGAATTTATGTTGAGTTGTAAATGATGTAAAACCATACCAAAAATCAGGATGTTTAGCCGAATGTGGATTAATAAAGCTTGCTAACAACCAAAGTAAATAACCTGTTAAATAACAAGCTAGAGAAAAAATAGAAGTAATAAATGAGAAAAGATAAAAAGGTAGGTTTTGTAGTTTAGCGGTCACAAAACCTATAAAAAAAAATATACTGCTAAATCTATTTAGATATTTTCCGTAACTCATTTAGAACTACCCTGTAATAAAAAGAAGTTATTTATTATTTATATAATAGCTTTAGCACATAAGTTATTTAAAAGAAAGAGAATATACGCTTATATAGATAAATTATTACAGTTGTTTTCTTGGTAATGAAAAGGCAATACTATTTATTTAGTGGTAGGGCTAGTCGATTTAAGAGGTAGAGTAATACGAACTCGTAATCCTCCTTTGGGTCGGTTAATCGCCATGATAGTACCATGATGCAGTTGTATGGCTTTTTCAGCGATAGATAAACCTAAGCCATAACCACCTGTTTTCTTTTCTCGCGATGTGTCAACTCGGTAAAAAGGACTAAATATGTTCTTTAATTGTTCATCGGGCACACCGGGACCACAGTCCTCTATATCAATGAATAGAGCTGTTTTTTCTGGATTAGTAGATAGAGAAATAGTTACTTTCTTATTAGGTGGTGAGTAACGCATAGCATTTCTTACAATATTTTCGATTGCTCGGTGCATCAGTCGCTCGTCAACTAACAATTCATAATTTTCTGCAGCTATTAACTGAACTTTATCCTGCTCTTCACCAAATTCAAAGTTAACATCTTCGATAATACGATTTACTAAATCTAAAATATTAACTTTTGTTTTGTTAAGCTCTTCTGCTGAGCGATCAAGACGAGCAAATTGTAAAATCTCACCAATTAAGTTATTTAAGCGTAGGCATTCGACCTCCATGCGGGAAAACTCAATATCAGCCACCGGGGATGCTTTTTTACGGCCTAATTCAATAGCAATTTGTAATCGGGCTAGAGGCGAGCGTAGTTCATGGGAAATGTCTTGCAATAATCGTTCTTTAGAGCTAACTAAGCTTTCTAATTGTTCCGCCATTCTATCGAATTCACTACTTAACTCTGCAATTTCATCTCGATAGTGACCTTTGAAATGTCCAACTCGTGTATTTAATTTCCCAGTTGCTATTGATTTTGCTGCCATACCTAACGATCGTAATGGTTGAGTTAGGTAGAGAGAAAGCAAATAACAAATCAGTCCACTGATGAAAATTGCAATAGTTAAACGAATAGTTAAGCCTGCCCAAGGTATAACTACAAAGTGGGAAAGTGGTTTTTCGCTGACTGCCGCTAAGCGGTAAGCTTTGCCAGATGTAGATAAAATTTCATGGCTTATAATTAAATTCCCAAATTTAAGTAATCCTTCATCAAGTTCTTCATTGACTAAATCGGCAGCAATTCGTTTAATTTCTAAAGGAGGAGGGGTGTTACCTATTATTTCACCGGTACTACACAATAGGTATAAAGTCATTTTCTTAGAGGCTCCGGTTTGAGCGAGCCATTTTTTTAATGCGGCATGTTGTCCTGATTCAAAGGTAGCTACAGCTGCATTGGCATAGCTATCCATAAAGACATGTTCACGTGCAGGAATAGAAGATTTTTGGGCAATTTCGCTTGTTACCCAGGCTGTTGTAATAATAATAAGAATAGTTGCTAGCCAAAAAGAGAGAAATATTTTCCAATATAAACTACGCATTAAACATATATCCAAATCCTCGGACAGTTTTAACGAGCGGTTCACCTAGATCATTATCACCTAATTTATTACGTAAATTACTAATATGAACGTCAATACTACGATCATAGGCTGTATACTTTCGACCTAATGCATACTCGGTTAATTCTTCTTTTGAAAAAGCTTGACCTGGTGATTTTATTAACATTTCTAAAATATTAAATTCAGCATTGGTCAACTCCATGGGTTGACCATGATGCGTTGCTAATCTTTTAGAGCAATCAACCACAATATCTTGTAGTTCAATAATAGGCCGTTGAGCGGGTATTTTTTGGGTTCGACGTAAAATTGCTCGAAGTCTCGCAACTAACTCCCTGGGATTGCAAGGTTTAGGTAAATAATCATCTGCTCCAATTTCTAAGCCAACAATGCGATCAATATCATCGCCACGCGCAGTAAGCATCAGCACTGGTGTTTCTAAATGTTCGCGAATAGCTTTTAATACTTCAAAACCATTTAACCTAGGTAACATCACATCCAAAATAATTGCATCAAAAGGTTGATTTAAAGCTTTCTTGACAGCACTTTCGCCATCATGGACGCAAATAACGTTAAAACCCTCTGGTTCAAGATATTGCTCTAATAAATCAGTGAGCTCTATATCATCATCAACAATTAAAATGTTACTGTTCATTTAGTAATTAACCCTCGGTTTGGCCTTAATTTTAACGAGAAATATTAGGTATTTTATCCTTTCTGCTTTGAAAAGGCAGGTAAGCTATCTTGATATAAGCTATCGGTTTCATCGATAGTATTAGTGCGTTTATCAAAACAACTTAACAATTTTATTCGTCTTGCATCGGCATTTATAACTTTAAATTCAAACTGATCGATAGTAGTTACTTCGCCTCGTTTAGGTAGGTAACCAAAATTAGCCATAACGATACCGCCAATTGTATCATATGTCTCATCGCTGAAGTGAGCATCTAAATACTCATTAAATTCCTCAATAGGCATATGAGCTTTTATAATATAGTGTGAGTCACCATGTTCCTTAATATAGGCTTCTTCATCAACATCAAACTCATCTTCTATATCACCAATGATTTGTTCAATAATATCTTCAATTGTTACAAAACCGTTGACTGTACCATACTCATCAACAACGAGGGCCATATGGTTACGATTGCTGCGAAAGTCGCTTAATAATAAATCTAGGCGCTTACTTTCAGGTACAAACGTTGCTTGCCGGACCATATCGTTTAAATCAAATTCACTGGCATTCTTTGCATAAAATTTTAATAAATCTTTAGCATGTAATATGCCAATTACATCATCAGGATTATCCCCTGTTACAGGAAAGCGAGAATGGCCAGAGCTCGTTACAATTTCTATGACTTTTTCAAAGTCATCATCTTGAGAAATAGTTGTCATTTGCTTTTTAGGCAGCATAATATCGCGCACTTTCATTTGTGAGAATTGAATAACACCCTCAATCATACCTAATGTTTCAGCGTTAATAAGTGAACGAATTTGAGCATCACGTAATAAACTGATTAATTCCTCCTGATTTTGTGGTTCAACTTGCAGGAATTGTTTTAAACGCATAAACCACGAATTGGCATCGTCTTCTTTATTCACAAATCGCTTCCTCTTGTTGATAGGGATTGGCATAACCTAGAGTTACTAACAATTTAATCTCCATAGCTTGCATTGTACGAGCATCTTGTTCCTCAATATGATCATAACCTAGTAAGTGGAGTACACCATGAATGACAATATGAGCCCAGTGAGCTTCCAGCGCTATTCCTTGCTCTTTGCTTTCTTTTTTTAAGACTTCCGGGCAAATTACAATATCGCCTAGAAAGGGGTATTCTAGTTGTATTTCATTAGGTAAATTACTTGGAAAAGCCAATACATTAGTTGGTTTATCTTTTTTTCGATAAGTTTTATTTAATGCCGTAATTTCACTTATTTCAACGAAACGTAACGTTAATTCGGCAGTTTCCTTTAATTCATTTAAAATCAGACTTACCCAGTTACGTAGAGTACTCACAGCAATAGGTAATGGTTTTTTGCAGACAATTTGAATATCAATGTATTTGGCTAAATCTTGACAACAATCATCCATTTTTTCCCTCCGTTTCTTTATCGTAACTCTCTACAATACGAGAAATTAACGGGTGTCTAACCACTTCACGGCTAGTAAACATATGAATGCTAATTTCATTTAAATCTTTAAATAAATTAACAGCATGGGAAAGCCCTGATTGGATGCCTTTAGGTAAATCGACTTGAGTCATATCCCCTGTTACAACCGCCTTAGAGCCGAATCCCATTCGGGTAAGAAACATTTTCATTTGCATAATAGTCGTATTTTGCGCTTCATCTAAAATAATGAATGCATCGTTTAAAGTCCGTCCGCGCATAAAAGCAAGGGGAAGAATCTCAATGACATCGTTTTGAATTAATTTTTGTGCTTCTTTAAATCCTAACATTTCATAAATTGCATCATAAATAGGCCGTAAATAAGGAAGAACCTTTTCAACTAAATCGCCAGGTAAAAAGCCTAATTTTTCTCCTGCTTCAACCGCAGGTCTTACAAAAACTAAACGCTGCACTTCGCCTTTTTCAAAACATTCTATTGCTTTAGAAACAGCGAGATAAGTTTTACCTGTCCCGGCAGGCCCTACAGCAAAAATTATATCATTTTTATCAATACTGGTTAAGTATTCAGCTTGTTTGCTGTTGCGAGGTAAAATAACTTTCCGGCTTAATTTAATAGAGTTAATAGAGCTCATAATAGTTTCATTGTCCTCAGAAGTAAGCAGTGACTGCACCATATCTGGACTAACTGGTTGTTCAGCAAGACGATATAACTCTTTAATAATAGTTTTCGCACGAATTAATGTGGAAGGAGAGTGAGTATATAAAATTAACTTATTTTGCTGAATTCTTATGGATAGTTGCAGAGATTTTTCAAGTAGAAGAATATTTTCATGCAAGACGCCACATAAATTAGCTAAACGCTGCACATTTAAGTGAGGTAAATAAACGTGTTCGCTTTGCGGTGTACTGCTCAATGTATATTTAAAAATAGTTAGTTATGTACCTAAAGAATAGTTCAAAAACCTCTATTTCTGCAAGTCCTGAATAATACATAAGTATAAATTGCAGGCAAAAGTAATATATAATTACAATTATTTAGTAAATTGAAACAAAATAAAGTAATAAAATTTCTTAATATTTGTTAATTTAGATGAAATAGCGTCGATGATTGATTTACACTGCCACAGCCACTTTTCTGATGGTCTTCTTTCTCCTAAAGAGTTAATTGAGAAGGCTTCGGCAATTAATTTACATGTTTTAGCATTAACTGACCATGATACTATTAAAGGTGTAGAAGATTTATTAAGAGTAACAAATCATTACTCTGTTAAGATTATTAACGGTATTGAATTTAGTACTCGCTGGAAAAAATATGACATTCATATTATTGGTTTAGGCGTAGATATTGCTAATTGTTTTTTAAATGATTTAATTAGTAAACAAAATAATAACCGTATTAATCGAGCTAAAAAAATTTCAGAAAAGTTAGCTTATATTGGTATTCATAATGCTTTTGAAAGAGCTTGCCAGCTTGCTGGTCACGATAGGATTGGACGCCCGCATTTTGCAAGGTTATGCGTAGAAGACGCTAAAGCTATGGATATTCAATCTGCTTTTAAGCAGTATTTGCGTCGTGGTAAACAAGCTTATGTAGAAACCCCATGGATTTCTATTGCCGATGCTGTAGAGGGGATTAATAAAGCCGGTGGGCAAGCTGTATTAGCGCATCCATTAAAATATCAGTTAACTTTAACTAAATTAAATGAGTTAATTAAAGAATTTAAACAAGCGGGCGGTGAAGGTTTAGAAGTAGTATCAGGAAACATAACCTTAGATCAAATGAATACTGTTGCTGCCTTTTGTAGGCGTTTTGAGTTATTAGCTTCAACTGGTTCAGATTATCATGGTGATTCCTTGTCTCGTATTTCTCTTGGACGGCAAGCCGAACTACCGCTAAACTGTACGCCTATTTGGCATAAGTGGAACATCTGATAGGGGATTATATGAGCCAATTTTTTGCAATTCATCCTGATAATCCGCAAGCGCGTCTATTAAGGCAGGCTGCAAAGATTATTGAAGATGATGGCTTAATTGCTTACCCAACTGACTCAGGTTATGCACTGGGTTGTAAGCTAGCTAATAAAAGTGCTTTAGAGCGAATAAGACTTTTAAGACACTTGGATAAAAATCATAATATGACGCTGGTTTGTCGAGATCTATCACAATTAGGTACGTATGCTCGTGTATCAAATCCTATATTTCGTTTATTAAAAGCGTTTACTCCCGGCTCATATACCTTTATTTTACAAGCGACTCATGAAGTTCCACGATTAATGTTACATCCTAAACGACGAACATTAGGTCTGCGCATTCCTGACAATACTATTACCTTAGCTTTATTAGAGTATTTTCATGCGCCCTTAATGAGTACAAGCTTAATTCTTCCTGGCGCACAAACTCCTTTAAGTCAACCGGAAGCTATACAGGATATTTTAGGTAGTAGGATTGATTTAATTATTGATGGCGGTAATTGTGGTTATGAGCCAACTACTGTAGTCGATTTAACAGGGGATTATCCTGTCATTTTACGGGAGGGGAAGGGTGATCCGGAGCCTTTTAGATAAAGTTAATTTTATGATGTACTTTAATGGTGCTATTTTGAGGTTTTATGTCTGCTTTATTTAATTTAAATAAAAGAGTCGTCTCCGGTATGCGTGCTAGTGGCCGTTTGCATCTTGGCCATTATCATGGCGTACTAAAAAATTGGCTTACTTTACAACATCAGTATGATTGTTATTTTTTTGCCGCAGACTGGCATGGTTTAACTACTCATTATGATGAACCGGGCTATATTGAGACTATCCTCTGGGATATGATTATAGACTGGCTAGCTTGTGGGATTAATCCTAGTTTATGTAAGTTATTTATTCAATCTTGGGTACCAGAGCATGCAGAATTACATCTACTTCTTTCGATGATTACGCCGCTAGGCTGGTTAGAGCGGGTTCCTTCTTTTAAAGATCAACAAGAAAAGCTGCGCGATAAAGATCTTGCGACCTATGGTTTCTTAGGGTATCCCTTACTACAAAGCGCAGATGTTTTACTTTATAAAGCATCATATGTTCCCGTTGGGGAAGATCAGATATCGCATATTGAGCTCATTCGTGAGGTAGCTCGTCGTTTTAATTATTTGTATGGCCGCGAGCCTAATTTTGAAGCGTTAGCTCAAGAAGCCATTACTAGAATGGGTAAAAAAAATAGCAAGCTGTATACCGACTTACGCAAGCAATTTCAGCAGGATGGTAATCTTGATGCATTAAATACAGCACAAGCGCTTCTCACTAATCAGCATAATTTATCTTTAGGAGACAAGGAGCGGCTTTTAGGCTACTTAGATGGCTCTGGCAAAATTATATTACCTGAACCACAGCCTCTATTAACCGAGATGCCTAAAATGCCAGGGATTGACGGACAGAAAATGTCAAAATCATATAATAATACGATTAGTTTAAGAGAAGAGCCTGCTTCTGTTGAGCGTAAGATTTTGACTATGCCCACTGATCCAGCTCGAGTTAAACGAACTGACCCAGGTGAACCAGAAAAGTGTCCAGTTTGGCAGTTCCATAAAATATACTCTTCTGAAGACGTTAAAGATTGGGTCCAAACAGGTTGCCGGACCGCCGGTATAGGATGTATTGATTGTAAACGGCCGATTATTAATGCCATTAATCAGGAATTAAAAACGATTCAAACATCTATACAAGATTTTGAAGCAGACATAGGCTCAGTGAAGCAAATTATTGCTGAAGGTAGTGATGCAGCGCGCGATGAAGCAAACAGGACATTAAAGGATGTGCGTGAAGTGATGGGTCTAGATTATTAATGATTGCCGCCGATAAAGAATTATCAGCTCCGGCTATTGCAACCGTAAGCGGTAAGCCATTTACCCAAATGCCAGCTGATCTTTTTATTCCACCTGACGCTTTAGAAATTTTGCTTGATTCCTTTACAGGCCCCTTTGATTTACTTTTATACCTAATTCGGCGGCAAAATATCGATATTATGGATATTCCTATTGCTATAATAACAGAGCAATACATGCATTATATTCAATTAATGAAAGAACACCGCCTAGAATTAGTAGCTGAGTATTTAGTTATGGCAGCTATGCTTGCTGAGATTAAATCAAGATTTTTGTTGCCTAAAAATCCTTGTCTTTCGGAGGAGATTGAAGAAGATCCTCGTTTTGCCTTAGTTCAGCAATTACAGCGCTACGAACAGTTTAAACAGGCGGCTGAAAGGATGGATAATTTACCGCGTTGCGAGCGAGATATCTTTCGCTTTAATATAAAATCACAAGGGTTATCACGCATCATTTATCAACCTGATGTTGCCTTGCTTAGTTTAACTAAAGCAATGTTAGATTTAATTGGACGACAAGAACATAAAAGCACGCATCGGATTACCAAAGAGGTACTCTCAGTTAAAGAACGTATCCTCTGGGTTTTGGAAAAAGTGCAAAAAGATAAATCAACTACCTTCTTTGAACTCATTATTCTTAAAGAAGGTCGCCTGGGAATTATAGTCACTTTATTAGCGGTTTTAGAATTAGCCAGACAAACTCTTTTAATCGTTACTCAAACGGAAAACTTTTCTCCAATACGTCTTGAGGCAAAATAATGACTAATAATGAATTGAAAAACATTGTTGAAGCCTTATTATTGAGTTCAGAAAATCCTTTAACCCTTGAGCAAATAATAGATGTATTTGAGGATTGGCAGAAACCTGATCGCAATCGAATTAAACAAATTTTGAGCGAATTAAATTTAGATTACACTAATCGTGCAATTGAGTTAACACAACTAGCGAGTGGTTATTGTATCCAAACTCGGCCACAATATGGGCTTTGGATAAGTCGTCTACAAGCTGATAAGCCACCTAAATACTCAAAGGCCTTATTAGAAACTTTAGCTATTATTGCTTATCAGCAGCCTGTAACCCGCGCTGATATAGAAGCGATTCGAGGCGTAGGTGTAAGTACTTCAATATTAAAAACCTTACTTGAAAGAGAATGGATAAAAGTGGGAGGCTATCGAGATGTTCCTGGAAAACCAGCTGTTTATGTAACAACCAAGCAATTTTTAGATTATTTTAACCTAACTTCGATTGAACAATTACCCCCTTTAGAAGACAATACCTCGCTTAAAGAAGATACATCACAACTACTTGCCAAAGAGTACATTTAATTATGAGCGCTGAAAGACTACAGAAGATATTAAGCCAAGCAGGCCTTGGTTCTAGACGGGAAATGGAACGATGGATTGAGCAAGGGCTAGTCCGTGTTAATGGGCAGATAGCAAAATTAGGAGATAGTGCAACAGCGAATGATAAGATTAATGTAAAAGGTAAATTAATTAATAATCCTTTGAAAAAACAGTTAAAAACTAGAATCTTAATTTATCATAAACCCGTTGGAGAAATTTCCAGCCGCCATGATCCTAAGCATTCACGGACCGTGTTCGATAAGTTACCTAAATTGCGCCAAGGTCGTTGGGTACAGGTTGGCCGTTTAGATGTTAATACATCGGGACTATTATTATTTACCAATAATGGTGAATTAGCTAATAAATTAATGCATCCAAGTTTTGGCTTAGAAAGAGAATATGCGGTACGTGTACATGGACAAGTAAGCCCAGAAATAATTAATAATTTATTAAAAGGTGTAAAGTTAGATGACGGTTTTGCCCAGTTTAAGCGGGTTGAATTTAGAGGAGGCGAAGGCAGTAACACTTGGTATCATGTTACCTTAACAGAAGGGCGCAACCGCGAAGTCAGAAGGCTATGGGTATCTCAAGGGATTGAAGTGAGTCGATTAATACGTATCCGTTATGGTAATATTAGTATGCCAAGATTTTTATCTCGCGGTAGTTATCATGAGTTATCAGTTCAAGAAATAGACTCCTTATTGAAATCCATGCCAGGATTGGCAGTAGATTAACTACCTTTAGGTTAAAAGATAAACTAGATAAAAATTTGTCTATAATGTTGCAAAAATATTTGTTTTTTTGATGTATGATTATGATTGATCTCAAGTTTCGAGCAGCGTTATCAATAGCGGCACACCCTAAGTTTAAAATAAGGCGCAAGTGATTAAGCAAAGAGCGTATAAGCGATACATAACTGAATTCGCGTGAACTTGCAACGCCTAGTGCTTAGTAGGTAACCCTATGATTGATAAACACAATAACTTGACAATTAAATCATCGCTATAAAGTTAGAGTTATAAAATGGGAAATAAGCGTCACTTAGCTCGTGCTCCTCAAATCGCTAAAATTGAAAAATTTAGCCATGATGGACGCGGTATAGCTCGTATTAATGGTAAAACGACCTTTATCCAAGGGGCATTACCCGGTGAGACAGTAAGCTTTCAATACACTAAAATAAAGAAAGACTTTGATGAAGGTAAAACGCTTACTGTAGTATCAGCGTCTGCTATGCGGGCAGAGCCACGCTGCCCTCATTATCGAATTTGCGGTGGTTGTTCTTTACAACACTTAAAAGAGCATATGCAGATACAGGAGAAGCAGTCGCTACTTCTTGATTTATTGCAGCGTATTGCTCATATTAAGCCAGAAATTATTTTGCTACCTCTAGCAAGTTCAAGCTGGAATTATCGTAATAAGGCTCGTTTAAGTGTACGCTACGTGGAAAAGAAAAAGACGACCTTAGTAGGTTTTAGAGAAAAAGATAATCCGCGCTATATTGCAGAAATTAGTCAGTGTCCAGTTTTACACGCCAAAGTAGATAAACATATTCCAGCTTTAAAGCAATTAATTGATTCTTTAGATAATCCGCATAGTATCGCTCAAATTGAAGTGGCTGCTGGTGATGAAGAAGTTGCTTTGATATTACGTAATTTAGAGCCCTTGTCTGAAAAAGATAATGATAAATTAAAATTATTTAGTAACAGCAGTGGATTTACTTTATTTCTACAGCCTGGTAATGCCCAAACAGTTGCGCGTTTCTATCCCAAAGCCAATAGCGATTTTTTAACCTATAGTTTATCTAATGAAGAGATAAAATTTAAATTTCATCCTACAGATTTTACGCAAGTTAATGCCAGTTTAAATCAATTGATGATTAGCCAAGCTATGCAGTTGATGGATTTAAACCAAGATGATGTCGTATTAGATTTATTTTGCGGTTTAGGAAATTTTTCTCTACCGCTTGCTAAGCGCTGTGCACAAGTTATTGGTATAGAAGGCAGTGAGGCTATGGTTTTAAGAGCAAAATTAAATGCCCAAAGTAATGGTATTACCAATACTCATTTTTATTGTGCTGATCTTGATAAACCAGATGGACTTTGTCAATTTCCAATAGAAAAAGCCAATAAGGTATTAATTGATCCGCCTCGTTCAGGCGCACTGGAAATTATTAAACAATTTATTAATTTAAAAATTAAGCGGTTAGTTTATGTTTCTTGTAATCCTGCAACGCTAGCTCGTGATAGTAATATTTTAGTCAATGAATTAAATTATCATTTAAAAGCAGCCGGGGTTATGGACATGTTTCCACATACAGCCCATGTTGAATCCATTGCTTTATTTGAGAAAAGGTGAAGTATGGTTAAGGTCAAAGAAAGTACACCATGGATTACCGAAGACGGGCATATCGATGTTGAGCAGTGGCTCTCACAATTAGGATCAAAAGGTTACTTTCAAGATTTGAATAAAATAAGAAATGCCTGCACCCTAAGTCAGTTGGCTTGTCTTGATCATGCAACTGAAGCAGGCTTTTCCTGTTTGCAGCAAGGTTTATTAATGGCTGACATTCTAGCGGATTTAGAAGTTGATCAAGATACACTTATTGCAGCTATTATTTTTGTTAGTGTTCATTACGCTGATTTATCTTTAGATGATGTAGAAGAACAGTGTGGCGCGCCTATCGCTAAATTAGTTAAAGGCATTGAAAGAATGAGTGCCATTAGCATTCTAAAGCCTCTGAATGCTTATCAACAAAATAAGCATCAGCTTGATAATGTTCGCAAGATGTTGTTAGCAATGGTAGACGATGCGCGAGTTGTTTTAATCAAATTGGCCGAGCGCTTGTGCCTTTTACGCGCATCTGCGCAATTACCAGAAGCTTTACGTAAGCAGATAGCAACAGAAGCAATGGATATTTATGCCCCTTTAGCTAACCGCTTAGGTATTGGAGCTATTAAATGGGAAATGGAAGATTTAGCTTTTCGCTACTTACATCCTGAGGAATATAAAGCGATTGCTAAAGGATTAAAAGCAAAGCGCTTAGAACGCGATAGGTATGTTGATTTAATTGTGGCAGAGCTTAACAAACGAATTAAAGAATCTGGCGCAAAGCATTTTGCGGTTTACGGTCGTTCTAAACATATTCATAGCATTTATCGCAAGATGACTAGAAAAAATGTGTCATTAGAGGAAATATATGATGCCACAGCCGTGAGAGTGCTCGTTGAAACCGTTGACCAGTGTTATGACGTTTTAGGTATGGTTCATTCATTGTGGAAGCAAATTCCTGCTGAATTTGATGATTATATTAGTAATCCAAAAGCCAATGGTTATCAATCTTTACATACTGCTGTGGAAGGCCCTGAAGGCCGTGTATTTGAAGTTCAAATTCGCACATTTCATATGCATGATTTAGCGGAAATGGGCGTAGCTGCTCATTGGAAATACAAAGAAGGCGGTCAAACTCGTAAAGAAAGCCATGAACGTAAAATTGAATGGTTACGCGATGTATTAGCCTGGCATAAGGAAATGGCGACCTCAAGTGGTGTATCTGAGGCTATGGAGAGGGAATTTTTAGAAGACAGAGTCTATGTTTTCACACCTGATGGTGATGTATTAGATCTACCAAATGGTGTTACGCCACTTGATTTCGCTTATCATGTTCACAGTCAGATTGGCCATCGTTGTAGAGGCGCAAAAGTCAATGGTGCGATTGTTCCTTTAACGTATGCACTAAAAACAGGTGATCGTATTGAAATTCTTACAGGTAAAGAGGAACGCCCGTCCCGTGACTGGATTAACCCACATCTTAATTATTTGAAAACGTCAAGAGCTAAAGCGAAAGTATTGCATTGGTTTAAAATGCAAGATTACGATAAAAATCGCGCTGAAGGGCAAGAAATCCTAGATAAAGAGTTAAAAAATTTAGGCATTAAAGCGGAGCGTTTACATGATGTAGTTACCTCCTTTAACTTTAAACGATTAGATGATTTACTTGCGGCATTAGGAAGGGGAGATATTAAATTAGGCCAAATTCTTCATCGTTTATCGCCGATGGAAGAGATAGTTCCTGAACAAGTGGTTGTAAAAGCAAAGCCGCAGCCCATTCCAGAAACACGAGGCAGTGATTTAAAGATTGAAGGTGTAGGTAATCTTCTTACCAGTATGGCTCGCTGCTGTCAGCCTCTCCCTGGCGATGAAGTTGTTGGTTATATTACCATCGGTCGTGGTGTTTCTATTCATCGAAAAGATTGCCCAAATATTATTCATGCTAACGAGAGACAACGTCAACGCTTGATTCAAGTCAGTTGGGGTAGTTCAACGCGAGATCATTATGTCGTTGATATTTTGATAAAGGCATTTAATCGCTCAGATTTACTACGTGATATAACCTCTTTACTTGCCAATGAGCGCGCTCATGTTTACGCCCTACAAACTCAAAGTAGTAAGCAAGATAACACAGCCTTTATTACCTTAACGGTAGAAATAGATGGGTTAAATAGTTTATCTCGTCTTTTAAATAAATTAGAGCGGGTTCCTAATGTACTTGAGGCGCGTCGACAAGTAGGTAGCTAAATTTTAATTATGATAAAATAAGTCCTAAGGCTACTTCGCGTTGTTCGCTAAGTAAAATGTTATAAGTACGACAGGCTGCGCCGATTGACATGGACTCTAGGCTGATACGTTGGTTGGACAAAGTTTGTAATAAAGAAATAGGGGCAAATTTTCCTTCTAGAGCATGGCCAATAATGATTATATTAGGTGTATGTGTTAACAATGGTGCTAAGTTTTTATCATTTAAATGTTGAATGGTAGATAGAGGCCAGTCTGTTATAACACCATGCTTACTGACTATGATATTGTGTTGATAAATAACAGAATCAATTTTGACTTCTGTTTCGCTATAACCTTGAATAGCGTATTGATCACTATTTTCTAGACTAATATGCATCGTTTTGGCCATTAAATGATATTAATTGCATTATAACACAGAGGTAAAATTATGAGTCAATTTTCGCGCATTAAACGCTTACCGCCCTATGTATTTAATACTTTAACTCAATTAAAGGCAGAAGCACGAGCGCGAGGCGAAGATATCATTGACTTTGGGATGGGAAATCCAGATCAGCCAACGCCACCTCATATAGTCGATAAATTAGTTGAAACAGTAAAGCGCCCTAATACGCACCGTTATTCTATGTCTAAAGGAATTCCACGCTTACGACGAGCAATGGCTAATTGGTATAAGAGAAATTATAATGTTCACTTAGATCCTGAAAAACAAGTACTTACAACCATTGGATCAAAGGAAGGACTTGCTCATTTAGCTTTGGCAATCAGTGGGCCCGGTGATACCGTCTTAGTGCCTGATCCTGCCTATCCTATTCATACGTATGGCTTTATCATTGCTGGCGCTAATGTTAAACAAATTCCTTTGCATGAAGAAAAACAGTTTTTATGTGCTATTGAAGAGGCAATTGAACAAACTTGGCCGCGTCCTAAAGCATTAGTTATTAACTTTCCTGCTAATCCCAGCACCCATTGTGTTGATTATGCTTTTTTTGAAGAAATGGTTACTTTAGCTAAGAAACACAAAATTTGGGTTATTCATGATTTAGCCTATGCAGATATTGTTTTTGATGGTTATAAAGCACCTTCTATTTTAGAAGTGCCTGAAGCAATAGATGTTGCCATTGAGACTTATTCTTTATCCAAATCCTATAACATGCCTGGTTGGCGAGTAGGTTTTGCCTGTGGCAATGAAGAGTTGGTAGCTGCCCTAGCTCGTATAAAATCCTATTTAGATTATGGTACTTTCACACCAATCCAAGTTGCAGCCATTGCTGCTTTAGAAGGCCCAGATGATTGTGTTAAGGAAATATGTAAACTTTATGAGCGGCGTCGTAATGCATTATGTGAGGGCCTCCAAGATTTAGGCTGGCAAGTGGAAAAGCCAAAGGCAACCATGTTTGTCTGGGCTAAAATACCTCCTTTCTACCGGCATTTAGGTTCTTTAGAGTTTTCAAAGTATTTATTGAAAGAAGCTCATATAGCTGTTTCTCCTGGCATAGGATTTGGACCGCAAGGAGATAGTTTTGTTCGCTTTGGACTAATTGAAAATAACCAGCGGATACGACAAGCATTAAGAAATTTAAAAGCACTCTTTAAAAGAGATGGCTACGCTGAAGCTATTTAAAAACTTTTCGATTTCCACATCCTGCGGTTTGGTTCAGGATCCTTTGGATTTTGCGAACAAGTCAGCATTTGTTGCGCGGCTAATGAATGTCATCCCCGCGCAGGCGGGGATCTATTCATAAATTAGCACTGAGGTTAATTTCACATGGATGGATTCCCGCCTACGCGGGAAAGACATTCTCTACCAACGCAACAATGTGACAATGCCGGCTTGACCAAAGGATCCAGAAATGTAGTTAAGTCCTCTAAATTGCTGAATGCCGGTAATGAAGATCTCGTGTTGAAAAATTCTTCAAAAAATAAGTGTTTTTGTGGCAATAAAAACTGTCTTAAATTAAAGGTAATTTGATATGGATGTAATCCTTAGTAATAATAAATTTTCTCCAGTACCAAAAAATTCTAAGCCATTAGTTACACAAGGGAATTTTGAATTAAATTTTTTAGCAACTTTAGGTTATGAAACCAGCCATCCTCCTTTAGGAGATTTGCTAAAACAATACTATCAATTAGAAGGAGAATGGCTTGTGGCTTCACCTATTTTTTGGCAAGCCAGTCATAATGATGCATTTATTGTTGCAGCGAATAATGATTTAGATTTAAATGACAAGGAATCCTACGCTTGGTTTAAAGAAGTCGAGCAGTTTCTTATGGAAGAGAACTTTAGTATGTATTACCATAGTGCCAACATATGGTTAATTAAAGTCGCTAATAAACCACAGTTAAATAGCCAGCCTGTGCATCTTATAATGCATAAATCATTGATGCCTTTTTTAGAGGAAATGGATAAAACACTTTATTGGCAGCGTTTATTTACTGAATTACAAATGTTTTTGAGTAATCATGATTATAATCAACAGCGATTAAATAAACCTCCTCTTAATGGGTTATGGTTTTATGGTGGTGGAGAATTTGCCCTAAATTCTAAAAGATTAATCTTAACTGATGATGCGCGATTTAGATTAGCTTTTTCTCAGCAAATAAAACAGTTAGACTTAACTGATCGTATTGATAATAATAGTATTTTGCTATTAAAAGACATAAACCAGATTAATACTGAGAAACTTACTGAGATGTTAAAGAATCGCACAGTGAGCTGGTTTTGGAATAATACTGCTTATCAAACATTTAAAGAGCATTGGTGGGATAAATTATGGCGAGGGTTAATTAATGCTAATTAAACAAAGGACTTTACCAGATTCATTACCTGCTTTAGGAGGAATCTCACCGGTTTTACAGCGAATTTATGCAGCACGTGGAATTACTGATGAAACCCAATTAGATAAGCGCCTACAAACATTGCTACCTTTTAATCATTTAACTGGAATAGATAAAGCCTGTTTACGTTTAGAGTATGCTTTGCAGGCTCAGCAACGGATTTTAATTATTGGTGATTTTGATGCCGATGGTGCAACATCTACCGCTTTAGCTGTATCGGCTCTACGTAGTATGGGCGCTATGAATGTTGAGTATTTAGTGCCTAATCGCTTTGAATATGGCTACGGTTTAACACCAGCAATTATTGAAGTAGCTAAAAAATGGTGCCCAAATCTAATTATTACTGTTGATAACGGTATTACCAGTATAGAAGGCGTTGATGCAGCAAATGCCTCTGAAATTGATGTCGTTATTACAGATCACCACTTACCAGGAGAGGTGCTACCGAACGCTTGCGCAATCGTTAATCCTAATCAGTTAGATGACCCATTCAATAGTAAAGCAATAGCGGGTGTCGGTGTTATTTTTTATGTTATGCTCGCTTTGCGCAGACATCTTGTAAATCATGGCTGGTTTGCGCAGCAATCCTTGCCTGAACCTAATATGGCTCAATTTCTAGATTTAGTGGCTTTAGGCACTGTAGCAGATGTTGTGCCTCTTGATCAAAATAATCGTATTCTAGTAAATCAAGGCTTAGCGCGTATTCGTCAGGGCTTATGTAGGCCTGGTATTAAGGCATTAATAGAGATTACCAGACGTGATTTTTCACGTCTTCGTGAAAGTGATTTAGGTTTTGCTATTGCGCCTCGTTTAAATGCAGCAGGCCGTCTAGATGATATGTCTTTGGGGATTGAATGTTTACTATGCGATGATCTTAATCAAGCGAAAAAATTAGCAGAGCACTTAGATGAATTAAATCAAGAGCGACGAGTTATTGAAGCAGAGATGAAAGAGCAAGCTCTACGAGCCATTGAACAATTAACTCAGCACATAGAATATGCACAGCAATTGCCTATTGCTTTATGTTTAATTGATCCTTCTTGGCATCAGGGTGTTATAGGTATTTTAGCTGGCAGATTAAAAGATCGTTACCATCGCCCTGTCATTATTTTTTCGGTGGTCAGTGAAAATGAGATAAAGGGTTCGGCTCGTTCAATAGCGGCTTTAAATATTCGCGATGTATTGGCAGCGATTGATAAAAATCATTCTGGACTCATTAATAAATTTGGTGGACATGCCATGGCTGCTGGCTTAAGTCTGCATCCTGATAATTTTAATACTTTTCACCAAGCCTTTCTTGCTGAAGTTGAAAAGCATATGGATGCTTCTCATTGCGAAGGACTGTTATTAACAGATGGGCCGTTAGAGATTCATGATCTTAATCTTGAAATGGCGACACTACTTCAGCAAGCAGGACCTTGGGGGCAGCAATTTCCAGAGCCTTGTTTCGATAATGAATTTGAGATATTAGAGCAACGTTTAGTGGGTCAACACCACCTTAAATTAACTTTATTACATAGCTTGGGCGGAGAGCCAATAGATGCAATAGCGTTTAACGTTGACTTAACAAATTGGCCTAATCACCGCGCAAAGAAAGTTCATATTGCCTATAAACTAGATGTAAATGTTTTTCAGGGACGTTCAAAATTGCAGCTCCTCGTGACCGCTTTAAAAGCTATATAGCGCCACCCACTAAGCTTTATACTTCGTTGCAAGCTTGCTCGGCTCAGTCATGTACTTAGTTGTACACTCCTTCGCCTTGCTTCACCTGCGCCTTGTCTAAAACTTAGTGGGCGACGCTATATTATGATTTTTAGCATAGAATAAAAAATTAAGCGCAAAATAATTAAACAAATTTAAGGAAAAAGCCCATTTTAAGCTGAATATGTACTATAATAAGCCCCTATAGTTGGCTGTAATTATAGCTCAAATGGTTGATGCACTTCTTTCACCTTTAGCAGTAGCTCCAATGATTGATTGGAGCTATACTCATTTTCGCGTTTTAATGCGCCTTATTGCGCCTTGTGCATTATTATATACAGATATGCAGACCGTTGGTGCAATTAAACATAATCCTAAGCGATGCTTAACCTATGCAAAGATGGAGCTCCCATTAGCACTGCAGCTAGGTGGATCCGATAAAACGGATTTAGTGGCTTGTGCAAAACTTGCTGCTAAATATGGTTATAGCGAAGTCAATCTTAATTTAGGATGCCCAAGTGATAGAGTTGTGTCAGGGCGTATGGGTGCTTGTTTAATGGCTGAAGCAGAGCATGTTGCGGATTGTATAGCAGCAATGAAAGAAGCAGTGACTATTCCTGTAACAGCTAAGACAAGGATTGGCATTGACCATCAAGACAGTTATGATTTTTTTGCTAACTTTGCTCATAAACTTGTTGACGCTGGATGTGATAAGTTAGTAGTACATGCTCGTAAGGCGTGGCTGCATGGATTAAGCCCTAAACAGAATCGTACTATTCCGCCTGTGCATTATGATTATGTTTATCGTATAAAAGAAGAACTTCCAGCCATTCCCATTATTATTAATGGTAATATCCTTGATTTATCGGCAATTAAGCACCATATGAATTATGTAGATGGTGTCATGTTAGGTCGACTGGCCTGTAAAAATCCCTATGCATTAGCAGCCATGCATCTTTGGTTTTTTCCTAATGTAAAGATTAGAACACGCAGTCAAATTATAGAAACCTATCTTGATTATGCTATTGAAGAATATCAGCAAGGTGTGCCATTAAGTATTTTACTTAAACCTATTTTTAATTTTGCACATGGGTTGCCTTTAGCTAAACAATGGAAGGATAAGCTTGTTTTAGCACAACAGAAAAAGGCAGTTTTTTATTTAAAAGAAGCATTAGACTGGCTTATAAACCATGAAAATGCCATGCTAGAAACTAATGAAAATAAGGTTGAAATAGCTATCAGTTAGCTTTTTGAGCTAAGTTCTTGTTTCATGACTAAATGAAGAAATATAAATTGTTATTTAATTTATTGATATTGATGAAAAAATGAAACATACATGGCAATTTAACTAGAATTCTAGTAAATTAACCAGTTTTGATGCGAGACAGTTAGAGGATTATCGAGGCAATGCTAAATACGTTGATTAAAAAGATGTTTGGTAGTCGGAACGAACGTACCTTACGACGCATGGAGAAAGTTGTCGAATCAATTAATGCATTTGAACCCTCAATGCAAAGTCTATCAGATGCAGAGCTGGCTGCAAAAACAAATGAGTTTAAAGCGCGCTTTGCAGAAGGCGAAACTTTAGATGAAATGTTAGCTGAAGCCTTTGCTGTCACGCGTGAAGTGGCTAAGCGAACACTAGAACTTAGACATTTTGATGTCCAGTTGATAGGTGGTATGGTTTTGCATGAAGGTAATATTGCTGAAATGCGCACTGGTGAAGGTAAAACACTGGTAGCTACTTTACCTGCTTATTTAAATGCGATTAGCGGCGCTGGCGTTCATATTGTGACTGTTAATGATTATCTTGCTAAACGAGATAGTGAATGGATGCGTCCTATTTATGAGTTTTTAGGCTTAACTGTAGGGGTTATTATCCCAGACATGCCTCATGCTGAGAAAAAGCAAGCTTATTCTGCTGATATTGTATATGGCACTAATAATGAATTTGGCTTTGACTATCTGCGTGATAATATGGCATTTAGCCTAGATGACAAAGTACAAAGAGAACTTAATTTTGCCATAGTCGATGAAGTTGACTCTATTCTTATTGATGAGGCAAGAACGCCTTTAATTATTTCAGGGGCTGCTGAAAATAGTTCTGAGCTTTATATTAAAGTAAATAAATTAATTCCCTTACTTAAAAAACAAGAAACAGAAGGCGATGGCGGTGACTTTACTATTGATGAAAAGCAAAAACAAGCACACTTAACCGAAGCTGGTCATCAACACATTGAAGAATTACTGGTTCAAGAAGGATTATTAACTCAAGGCGATAGTCTTTATCATGCTAGTAATATTATGCTTATGCATCATGTTAATGCAGCACTTAAAGCACATGCCATGTTTCATCGGGATGTTGATTATATTGTTAGAGATAATCAAGTCATCATTGTTGATGAACATACGGGCCGCACAATGCCGGGTCGACGCTGGTCTGAAGGACTACATCAAGCAGTTGAAGCAAAAGAAGGCGTTGCAATCCAACAGGAAAACCAAACTCTTGCCTCAATTACTTTCCAAAATTACTTCAGAATTTACAATAAACTAGCAGGCATGACTGGTACGGCAGATACTGAGGCTTATGAATTTCAACAGATTTATAATCTTGAAGTCGTTGTTATTCCAACGAATAAGCCTATGTGCAGAAAAGATGAGCCTGATTTAGTTTACCTAACTCAGCAAGATAAATATCAAGCCATTATTGAAGATGTAAAAGATTGTATTGCTCGTAAGCAGCCTGTTTTAGTAGGAACTACCTCCATTGAATCCTCAGAGTTAGTTAGTCATCTATTAAAGAAAGCAGGGATTAAACATCAAGTACTTAATGCTAAGTTTCATGAGAAAGAGGCACAAATCATTGCCGAAGCTGGTCGTCCAGGTGTAGTAACAATTGCAACGAATATGGCTGGTCGTGGAACAGATATTGTATTGGGCGGAAGCCTTTCTGCTGAACTAGCACAATTACCGGCTGATGCTTCTGAAGAAGAGCGCGCTAAGATCAAGAAAGCATGGGAAGAACGCCATCAGGAAGTTTTAAATGCTGGTGGATTGCGAATTATTGGTTCAGAGCGTCATGAATCACGCCGAATTGATAATCAGTTACGCGGACGAGCGGGTCGCCAAGGTGACCCAGGCAGTAGTCGTTTTTATTTATCTCTTGAAGATAATTTAATGCGAATTTTTGCCTCAGAGCGAGTTGCTGCAATGATGCGTCGCTTAGGTATGCAACCAGGTGAACCGATTGAACATAGCTTAGTAACTAAAGCGATTGAAAATGCACAGCGTAAACTTGAGGGACATCATTTTGACGTTCGTAAGCAGTTATTAGATTATGATAATGTTGCTAATAATCAACGTAAGGTTATTTATACACAACGTGCTTCTATTATGGCTATGACTGATCCTAAAGAAGTTGTAGAAGCCATGCGAGAAGATGTGATAAATGGCTTGGTAGATAGCTTTATTCCGCCCCAAAGTTTAGAAGATCAATGGGATCTTAAAGGTTTGACGAAAGCTTTAGCAGAAGATTTTCAAATCCAAGCGGATGTTGAGCAGTGGGTGGAAGAAGATCATCATATTCAGCCAGAACAAATACGTGAGAGAATTTTTAACTTGAGTAAAGAGCAATATACAGAAAAAGAAAATCAAGTAGGTCGTGAAATTCTCGCTCAGTTTGAAAAATCAATTATTCTACAAACAATGGATAACCATTGGCGGGAGCATTTGGCTGCTATGGATTATTTACGCCAAGGTATTCATTTACGCGGCTATGCACAAAAAGATCCTAAGCAGGAATACAAACGTGAGGCATTTTCACTGTTTTCAGAGATGTTAGAAGCATTAAAGTATGATTTAATTCGTATTTTAAGTTCAGTTAAAATCCAAAGTGAAGCAGATGTTGATGCTGCTGAAGAGCAACGACGCGCTGAACAAGTCCATCAAATGAAGTTCGTTCATGAAGATGAAGCTGCTGATAACAGTGAACCTGATACGGGAAATCTAATTCCATTTCGTCGCCGCGAAGAAAAAGTTGGCCGTAATGATCCTTGTCCTTGTGATTCAGGCAAAAAATATAAAAACTGCCATGGAAAATTAGCTTAAGCCTTAATTTGTAGGGTGCTGTAATAATGGAAAGTATACACATGCATTGGGTAATCGTTCTGATTATCTCTTTAGATTGCCTCTGAGGGTAAAGTACCCTATTGCAGAAGAAAGCACTTTCTAAACCGTAGCCTAGATAATAATTAAATATCTAGGCTAATCTTACCTTAATCAAGTTATCTTTTTATAAGTCTTAAAAATTAAAGAGAGTTACATAGGTTTTATATTAATCGATAAGTTTTAACTTCAAGTTTTCTCTCTTCTTTCTATTAACTAACATTTTTGCCTTCTACAAAAGATAGTGTAATTTTTACTATATTTGTATATATGTAATCTAATTTGCTTATATATATGCCATTAGTAAAAGAGATCATAATGGATAGAGGTGGAGAGGTTGAGTTACCGGGCTCATCAAATACTTTATTTAGCAAGGATTTTAACGGATGCTCAGCAATATATGCTAAGACTAACACGGGATTATTTGGGCTTTATCATTTACGCAGTAGTGAGGATTATGAGCCACACATAGGATGTACGCTCAATGTGCAAGATACTAATGAGCCATTTAGAAACTGGATGAGAAAATTAGCGCAAGAGTCAAAAGGAGAACAGCTAATTTTCTATATTGGCACGCCGCATAACTTTGATTATCCTACCCATTTAGAAAGTCATCCTAATGTTGGTATGGAAGGATATATAAGAAATTTATGTAAACATTACAAAATTGAAAAATTTGAAATTATTCTTTTAGATATGAGAGGCATTCAAAAAGTGGTAGTAGACAAGCAAGGATTACAATGTTGGAATAATCAAGGAAGGAAAATTGACGTATCCCATGCTCGATTTCAAACAGATGAAGCAATACTGGATAATTTTGATGCTCCAGTTCAGATACGGCTTAACTGGATTCATAAAAACATGGATCCTGATTACAGGTTAGAGGAAAAGTATGTCCTCTTACGAGACATTGAGATGTTAAGGGCAAAAATTGAAAATTTGTTTAATAATAATCCTAAAGGTGATGTTTATATATCTCATAGCCTAATTTTTATAGAATTATTGCTGCAAGCTGTCATATCTCGAAGTAATCAAGTTTTAAGCGACTTAAAAAAGGAACCTTTTTATTCCACGATAGTCAAAAAAATGAATGAAAAATCTTTTCTATCACGATGGCGAAGTCCAGATGAAAAAGCAAAGTTATCGGAGGAAATAGTTCATTCAGTTGACTGTGCTGAAAAAGCTATAAGTAAGCCTGCTGAATTTCAAAGGTCATTAGCAGACCCTGTTGTAAATTCAAAAGATAATATTGAAAAAGTGGCTATAGGTGAGCCCGTTTTTGAATATAACAAGCCAACACATTAAATTATTTGTAGTTCATTATCTACTGTGACTTATTTTAAGATCTGCTGCTTAAGTCTAATGCAATAATTATAGCTAAAAGGTCTGTAAGCATTCTAATAAAAATTTATGATAGATTTGATTGCCGTTTTAATTAAAATAAATTAAGTTTTATTAAGCTAAATTGCCAAACTGACAGATACCTTAAAGACATTAAGTAAAATAATTTTCTTTGGAGAGTTGTGAAAAAGTTAACTGGAGCTATCAATGTTGTTGTAGGTATTATTATTAATGCTCAAAACAAAGTCCTTATTACTCGAAGGCCTACGCATGTAGATCATGGTGGTCTTTGGGAATTTCCCGGTGGTAAAGTAGAAGATTTAGAAACGCCTTATGATGCTCTAGTACGAGAAATCCGTGAAGAGGTTGGCCTGTCTGTAGAAGCTGCTGAATTTTTAACTGAAATTAATTATCAGTATCCATTTAAAAGTGTAACCTTGCTGGTATATCGAATAACTAAGTTTAAAGGAACTGCTCAGTGCTTAGAAACTCAAGCAGATTTACGTTGGATTGATTTAGAAGAGTTACCAACTTATTCGTTTCCCGAGGCAAATCAGGCCATTATTAACTTGCTAGTGACTTGTTAAGATTCTACTTTAATTTCTATATTACGTGCATCGGAAAAGCCATGATCATCAACAACGCGAACTACAAAATTACCCGGTCTCGCTTGCCAAAAATAGGTTTCATCTGAGCGGGTCTTTGTTAAAAATGAATCATTTATAAACCAGTATAAAGTCTTAATATCAGCGTCAGTTACAGCCGAGAATGGTATAACTGTTTTTTGTAAACTACCTATACGAAAAATATAATGAAGATCCATTTGAGGAGATGTAATTTGTGGTTTTAAACTATTAGTTGATGTCAAAGCACAGTCTGGCTCATATCGAGGCGGCGTGCGACGAGAAATCCCTGCTTGTTTAAAAATAGCTAACAAATCAGAAGGCCAAAATTCATAAATCTCAAAACGAGTATTTTCATCAAAATGACATGTTCTAAATCCTGTTAATTTATTAATAGCCACTTCCCGATAAATATTATCTGTTTGAATAGGTGATTTACCAGGAATAAACCAAGTTTGCTCGGTATCATGACAAAACCGAGTCGGAAGCAAGCCAGACGCTTTACATACTTCTGTTTTTATTAAATTGAGAGAACTGACATTTTTAGGCAGGGAGGGTAAAGTTCCTTGTGTATATTTAATAGCATCTATCAGTTCAAAAAATAATGGAGCAGCAATATTTTTACCTACAAAAGCTGGATTGCTTTTGTTGTCAAAATTACCAATCCAAGTTATCAACACGTATGGGCCAAATATCCCAGCCGTCCAGGCATCGCGGTAACTTGATGAGGTTCCTGTTTTCCAAGCAACCGTATTAGATAAATTGTGCAAATTTGTTTTAGATAGATAACCCATAGACTGGGGCGTCTCTTTTAAAATTTCTAAAACTAAAAAGCTTGCTTCAGGACTTAACATTCTTTTGCCGGGATGACTGCTTTCATCTTGCAGACTACGTAAAGGTCGCCATAAACCGTCATTAGCAAGCATGGCATAAAGGCTGGCTAACTCGCGCATACTTAATTCAGCGCCTCCTAAGGTTAAGGCGAGACCATAATAAGATTCTGATTTTAAATTTGTCACATGAGCATCATTGAGTAAATCATATAAAGTAGGATGCGTAAGTTGGCTAGCTAAATAGATGGCTGGAATATTACGGCTAAAGATTAGCGCATCTTTAGCTTTAATAGGCCCCATAAAATCATAATCAAAATTTTCTGGATTATAGTGGCCAAAACTCGATGGAACATCTTTTAAAACCGTATATGGATGGATTAGACCTTGATCAAAAGCTAAAGCATACACAAAAGGTTTTAAGGTTGAACCGGGTGAACGTTTCGCATCAGTGCCATTAATTTGACCACTGATAGCTTTATTAAAAAAATCAGCTGAGCCAACAGAAGCTTTAATGCTCATGTCACGAACATCAACTAACAATACGGCAGCATTATAAACACCTAAATGATATTTTCTTTGAATATAATTTTTAGTAATACGCTCTAAAAGTAGCTGAAGTTTACTGTTCAAAGTTGTATGAATTGCTTTTAAGTGGGAAGGCGTAGTATGTAATATTGAGTTTACAAAATGAGGTGCAAGAAAGGGTAAGGAATGAATGGATTTCATTTCTAGTGGTAGATTCATTGCCATTTCATACTTTTTATCGTCAGGATGAAGCGCTATCCAACGGTGAAATAACTTATTGCGAATTGCCTTTAATTCTTTATTTTGCGGTGTACGTTTATTAGGATTTTGGGGTATGACCGCTAAGGTTAGCGCTTCAGGCAAATTAATTTTATCAGCGGCTTTGTCAAAATAGATTAAACTTGCAGCCCCAACCCCTTCAATATTGTTACCATAAGGCGCAAGATTTAAATAGGCTTCTAGTAATTGATTTTTGCTATAATGCATTTCCAATTGAAGAGCACGTATAATTTGTATTACTTTTCCTGATATTTTTTTTGAATTTATCCCAAATCGTAAGCGAGCGACCTGCATCGTGATGGTTGAAGCGCCTAGTCGACGTGACTTTTCAAAGTAAGTTTTCCAAGTAGCTTTAATCAGAGCGAGAGGATTTATGCCATGGTGAAAATAAAAATACTGATCTTCTTGCAAAAGGGCGGCAGAAATCAGAGTAGGGTCAATTTTTTTTAGCGGGGTAAAGACTCGATATTTATCTTCTTTACTAAGGGATAACCGTAATAATTGTTGTTCTTCATCATAAACTGCTGTAGAAAAGTCTACTTTTTTTAATAAAGGTGGAGCTGGTAAGAAATACAAAGAAGCATACGCTGTTACAATTAAAACCACGAGGACCAAGCCTGCACATGTAAAAAAATATTTCATAATGCTTGAATTTTAGCTTTTAAAAAAATAAAATGCCTTGCAACTTGAAGCATTTGCGCTGGCAGGTGCTTGCAAATTTATTTACTGGCTGAATTATATATGAACAACCCGCCCATTACTAAAAAAAAGGCCAAGATTAGTGCTTTTTTTATATTTTTATTAGGGCAAATACAGTGGACTAGTCCACCATGGGTTACTTTCCTAAAAAGAAAAGCTAAAAATCGACCTTTTTTATTTTGGTCTATCGCAACACTTTTCCTTATTCTATTTTTATCAGCAGTAGCTAGTTACATCTGGTATAGAAATTTACCCAAACCCCATTTAATTACGGCGAAGATTACAGCGCCCAAAATTACACCTATTGTAGATACCCTCGAACCAGATAATTTAATTATTAATTTTGGTTTGCAACTAGAAAAAGAATTTATTCCTAAATCGGTTGCGCCACTAGAATCAGTCACAAAAGATGTTTCTGAGCGTGTTCAATTAAGTCCAAAAATTGAAGGGGTATGGACTTGGGAAAATGATCATCAGTTAATATTTAAACCAAAAAAGGATTGGCCTGCAGGTCAAACGTTTACTCTTCAATTTGAAGAGGCTTTTTTTGCTAAAGGAACTAAGTTAGAGCGTCTAACTTATAAATTTGCTACTCAACATTTCCTAGCTAAAATAAAGGAATTTAAATTTTATCAGGCTCCCATCGATCCTAAAATTAGGCAAGCAGTAGCGACTGTCGAATTTAATTTTCCTGTCAATCCCGTTAGCTTTGAAAAGAAAATAGCCCTCTATCTTCAAGAAATAAAAAATGAAAAGCTTAACTTAGCAGCGAAACAGTTTAAATGGACAATAGACTATGATGAGCATAAAAGGACTGCTTATATTCACTCTGAAAGCTTGCCTATTACTGATATAGAACGTTATTTAGTACTTAGAATTAATAAAAGTGTACAATCTAGTACCGGCAGTGATGCTACAACACAGGAAATTACTCAAAATCTATTAATTCCTGATGTATCTAATTATTTTAAGGTGTTAAATACCGCTGCAACAATTGTTCGTAATGAACACGATAGACCAGAACAAGTTTTAACCATTGAAACCTCAATTGGGATTACCAATGAGCAAATAAATAAATCCTTGCATGTTTATATGTTACCGGCTAATTATCCAGTCACCCGCTTTGCAGCTGAGAAAGAAAATTACGCATGGCAAACACCTGGTGAAGTAACCCCGGCAATTTTAGCATTAGCAAAACCGGTACTAATTCAACCAATACCTTCAGATAGAAATTATTCAACCTTGCATAGTTATAAATTTAGTGCAAAAAGCCCCCATTATTTATATATTAAATTAGATAAAGGCACGCCTGCTTTTGGTGATTTTAAGTTGGCTAATGACTATACCACTATTGTAAAAGTACCCCAATTGCCTCAAGAAATTAGCTTCCTCCATAAAGGTGCCTTGCTTGCTTTAAGTGGTGAAAAAAAATTATCTGTTCTTGTTCGAGGCGTTCCTAGCGTTAAATTTGAAATAGCTCGCGTATTGCCTGGTAATATCAATCAATTAATTACTCAAACTGAAGGTAATTTTAATAACCCAACGTTTATAAATTATACTTTTAACCAGCAAAATATTAGCGATATTTACTCAGAAGTCCAATCATTTGCTGACAATGATTTAACCAAACAACAATATACTGCTTTAGATCTGACAAAATATTTAGCAGCCCCTCTTAATCAAGAGGGTATGAAAGGCTTATTTTTATTAAAAGCGACTGGTTGGGATATTACAAATAAAACACCATTAGATATTAAAACAAGCCGTTTAGTTTTAATTACCGATTTAGGCCTGTTAATTAAAGATAATAGTGATGGCAGTCATGACGTTTTTGCTCAGTCTATTGTTGCAGGGGAACCAGTCGGCGGAGTAGAAGTATCTGTTTTAGGTAAAAATGGCCTTCCCATTGTGTCTGGGTTTACTGATAATCAAGGGCATGTTAATTTCCCAACCCTTAAAGATTTTATTGATGATAGGGAACCTGTTGTCTATTTAGCACGCTTAGGGAGTGATGTTTCTTTCATTCCTTACAGTAATGCCAATCGGCAACTTAATTATTCACGTTTTGATGTAGGCGGTCTTTATAGTAATAATCAAGAATTACCTAGCTTAAGTGCTTATCTTTTCTCAGATCGAGGGATTTATAGACCAGGCGATTTAACTCACTTTGGCTTAATTATTAAAAAGGCTTATGCGCAAGCCCAATCACCAGAGCTTCCATTAGAAGCTGTCATTATTGACCCTCGAGGTGCAACCGTTTATGACCAAAAGTTTATTCTTGATAAGATTGGTTTTTTTAACTTTGACTTTAAAACAAATACAACGTCGCCAACGGGGCAATATTCTGTCTATCTATACACAATAAAAGACAAGCATAAAGAAGCTATGTTAGGAAGCACTACTTTTAGGGTTGCTGAATTTCAACCCGACCGGATGCGAATAACAACGAATTTATCACCCTCTAATAAGATAGGTTGGATATCACCTAAGCAAGTTACTGCAAATATTAATCTATGGAATCTTTACGGCTCACCAGCAGAGGGTAGGCGAGTTAATGGGAAAATATTACTAACCCCACAACGAGTAGAATTTGCAAAATACCCAGGTTATATTTTTGTTGATCCTTTATTTGACCCTAAAAAGCCGCCCAAAGTATATACTGAAACGCTTCCTGATAGCCAAACAAATGATAAAGGAGAAGCACAATTTAATTTAAACTTAAACCGTTTTGAGCACGCCACTTATCAATTAACTTTTTTTGCACAAGGCTTTGAAGCAGAAGGGGGGCGAAGTGTGGCAACTCAGATTAAAACATTAGTAAGCCCACTTCCGTATTTTGTTGGCTATAAACCTGATGGTGATCTTAGCTATATTAAACAGCATAGTATACGTAATCTAAATTTAATTGCCGTTAACCCTGAACTTAATACCAAAACAGTTAATAATTTAAGAGCGCAATTATTGTCACTGCGGCCTATAACAACACTGGTTAAAAATCCCAATGGGACTTACCAATATCAATCCGTCATTCAAACAAAAGCAATAGATACGAAGCCTTTATCTATTAATGAACAAGGAACTACTTATACGCTTCCTACTGATCAAATTGGTGACTTTGCCTTAAGCATTTTAAATGACAATAATGTGGAAGTAAGTCGAGTTAAATTCTCTATTGTAGGAGAGAGCCAATTACCTTTAGCTAAAAATGCTGAGCTTAATATCAAGCTTAATAAAACAGAATTTAATGCAGGAGAAGATATTGAATTGCAAATCACATCTCCCTATACAGGCTCAGGTTTAATCACTATTGAGCAAGATAAAGTATATGCCTTACAATGGTTTAAGACAGATACAACAAGTTCAGTGCAAAAAATTCATATTCCTGAAAATTTTCAAGGCAATGGCTATGTTAACGTCGCTTTTATTCGTGATTGGAATTCGCCTGAGATATTTATTAGTCCTCTTAGTTATAATGTTGTTCCATTTACAATTAATCATGACGATCGTAAGGTTCATATTCAACTTAATACAACTAAGTTAGTAAAACCTGGTGATAATTTAATTATCAACTATAGCACTGATAAGCCTGGGAAAATTATCGTCTTTGCTGTTGATGAAGGCATTTTACAAGTGGCTAACTATTTAACGCCTGACCCACTGGCTTTTTTCTTTCAAAAGCGCGCCCTAGAAGTGCTTACTCAACAAACGGTTGACCAAATTTTACCAAAATATGTTAGAGAGCGAGAGCTATCAACCGTAGGAGGCGATGGCGGTGAGGCACTTTTAACTCAGCATCTTAATCCATTTAAACGAAAAAATGATCTCCCCGTTGTGTTTTGGCCTGGAATTCTTGCTAGTGATGCTACTCAACATGAGTTAGTTTATCAAATACCTAACTATTTTAATGGTAGTATTAAAATCATGGCCATCGCCGTGACGGATGATGCTGTTGGCTCAGCTGATAAGCAAGTAGTAGTGCGTGGTAATTTTGTTATTATGCCCAATGTACCTACTTTTGTTGCCCCTAACGATGAATTTGAGATAACAGCTAGCATTGCAAATAATGTGGAGAATTCAGGCTCAAATGCGCCCGTTACTGTTAAATTAAAAGCCTCACCTAGCCTTACGATCCTCGGCCCTGACTCAACAATTATTAATATTAGTGAAGGTCATGAGCAAATGGTTCGCTTTAAATTAAAAGCCAAACCTGATTTAGGGAATGCTAATCTTACCCTAGAAGCTTACTTAGGCGATAAATCGGGCAAGATTGATAGCACCTTAAGTATAAGGCCCGCTAGTAATTTTATAACTGTTATTGATAGTGGGGCATCTAAAGAAAAGAAAAAAACATTTACGCTTAATAAGAATTTTTATACCGAGTATCATCAAGCCGAGATCGCTACGTCTACTAGTCCACTTATTTTAGTCACTGGTTTAGAACGCTACTTAGATAATTTTCTTTATGGCTGTACCGAACAACTTACCAGTAAAGCCATACCTTTATTAGCAATGGCTAATCAGCCTTGGTTTATTCAAGATAAAAATAAGATTAACGAAAGAATACAAGATACTGTGCAATTATTAAGACAACGTCAAATGTCTAATGGCAGCTTTAGTTATTGGCCGGAAGTAAATAATGACATAAATGATACGTTTGCAACGATTTATGCCATGCATTTTTTAACTGAAGCAAGAAATCAAGGATATGCTGTGCCAACGGAGATGTTATCGACAGGCATCAGTTGTCTTAAAGATTTCGCTTCCCGAAATGCTAGTAACGATGAAACAGCGCGACTACAAGCTTATGCTATTTATATTCTAACTCGTAATGAAATTGTAACTACCAATTATCTAATTAATTTACAATTATATTTAGATAAAGATAAAACACTTAATTGGCAAAAAACCATCACCGGTGCTTATATTGCAGCTACCTATAAATTACTGAAAAATGATCGGATTGCTTCGCAATTAATTGATCGTTATCAAATACAAAGTGTAAATTTAAAAAATAATGACTTTTATAATGCCAATGTTTCAGACGCTCAATATTTATATTTATTAGCACAACATTTTCCTAGTCAATTAGAAAAACTAGGCGATAAATTAGTTTTACAACTTATTAAAGCGATTAATAGTAGCGATATAAATACTTTATTTTCTGGGTATATGAGTTTAGCTTTAGCTTCTTATAATCAGGGCGTCCAGCTTAATACAACTGAGCCATTAGTCATTACTGGAGTACTTAACAATAACCAGCAAAAAATGCTAGACACAGCAAATAACACTTATAAAAAATTAACTTTAAGTGATACTTTAAAACAAATAGTGATTGATAACCCGAATAATCAGCGTTATTTTTATCAATTAACCCAAGCAGGGTTTAATAAGCAACTTCCAATAAAAGAAATTAGACAAGGCTTAGAAATTTATCGAGAATATTTATCTCTAGATGGTAAGCCAATTACTCAACTTCCTTTAGGTAACGAAATTGAAGTTCGTATCAAAATAAGAGCTTTAGATAATCAATTTGTTAATAATGTTGTGATTCTAGATTTATTACCTGGCGGTTTTGAAGTAAATAATGACTCTATTAATTCAGAAAATATAGATTATATTGATTTGAGAGAGGATAGGGTGATTTTATTTACTAGTGTAGGAAGTGAAACTAAAGAAATTCGTTATCGAATTAAGCCAACGAATGTAGGGCAGTTTGTTGTGCCGCCTATCTTTGCAGAATCAATGTATTATCCAGCTATTCACGCCCAAGGAAAGCCAAATACTATTTTAGTTACTACACGTTCGATATAGCAACAGAATGTTCTTAGGTTGTTGCCTTTATCTAAAATGTTACTTTGAATAGGGTATTCCTTGACTGGCAAAGTATTATTAACCAACTTATTAAATTTAATTTCTTGCCTTCTATGAACCTAAATTAGTTATTCACAAATTTTGGGGATAACTAATTTATGATGTGCATGTTAAATTTAGCACATTACCATTATGTACAACATTATTTTGTTCAGCAAATATCCAACTAATCATTAAACAAGTAGTTTTATAATCGGCCACTTATGTGACAAGTTGACTAACAGCTACATCAATTTTAAGAACAAATGCACATTGCATGATCAAGACATGCAAAAGATTAGACACATTCAAGACAAATAAAAGATACGGATGTCATTTTGGCAAATGAAACCTTTTACGCGCTGGCTAAAATAATATTTATTTTAATTTTAATTCAGAGTCCGGCTTTCTTAAGTCTTGTGTAAATATATCATCAGTTAATTTTTGGACCTTGTACATTCCATAAGCAGCAGCACTGGCTATAATTCTATCTCCTAGTCGGCCATCAACTAATTCTTTACCTACTTTCTTAGCGAAACTAGAATCAGCTAGTTTTATACCTGCTTGTCTAAAAAAACTATATATAATTAATTTATCTCTATGTCTAAAGAGGTGATTAATTTTATCAATTTGTAATAATTTGTCGATAAATGTATATTATAAAGTCAAATCAAAAAAGAGATTTAACCTAAGGCAATTTTAATCGGTTTACGTAGAGCAAGTTCAGTTTGATAGTTCATAAGCTATTTGCTGACTAACCAGCAGGATTTTGACAGAGGATACATTATAAGATGGTAATGGTTAGCCACATTTTTTGAATCCATGTGTCAATAAGCAATCTACGATAGCCTAATGTTTTGATATAATTTGTACGATATTGTTTTTTATATGATTTTTATATGGTAACAATATTATTATATTGAAGTCACATGCTACACTTTTGGAATATAAAAGCGAGGCTCAGGACATGTCTACAAAAATCTCAGAAATGATTGCTCAAGAAGATATTCCCGCTATTTCAATAAATGAGGAAGGAATAATAACCCAGATTAATGAGACATTTCAGAAGGTATATGGTTGGAACAAGCAAAGCCTTGTAGGCAAACCTCTTTTTATCATCATCCCAGAAGAATTTCATACAGCCCATGATATTGGTTTTTCGCGCTTCTTAAAAACGGAAAAACCTACACTACTAGGCAAACCCTTATTACTTTCTATTCGGCATGCTACTGGTGGGACATTGTTTGCTGAACACACCATTTATGCTGAAAAAAAAGAGGGTAAATGGATATTTGGTGCACTAATTAGACCTACGGAGTCTGAAAATGGCGGAACTAAATAATCAGCAAATAAGTCATTTACGTAACACCATTACAAAAATGGAGCTTATATTCAATGCTATTGATGAGGCAGTAATTTGGGTTAATAAAAAAGGCAATATTCAATGGTGCAATAAGGTTTTTGATGATCTGATTGGCAAGCCCCACATTACTTTGTTAGGTAAAAATATCATCGAGCTATTCGATCTTATGAGGATTTATCCTGCAGATCCAGCTTATGGCAATGAGCAATTATTTAATTTACATATGGATAGATGGATGGATTTCGAATTTTACTTTCTTGATCAAGAAGAGGAAAAAATTTTCCGAATTTCTGTAAGAAATTTTGGTCTCGAAGAGGAAGAAAAATCCTATCTTATTGTTATTCGCGATATCACAGAGCAGAGGAAAGCTCAGAAACAATTGGAGCACCTAGCACATTATGATCTCTTAACAAATCTTCCAAACCGTCGGCAATTTGAAACTCACTTTCAGCGTGAGCTTGCAAAAGCACAACGCTATAACCGTAAATTTGCTGTTCTATTTATCGATGTCGATCATTTTAAAAGGATTAATGACACCTATGGGCATAAAATTGGCGACTTATTTTTAGTAAAATTAGCTGAACGGTTAGCTCATTCTATTCGGGGTGAAGATTTTGCTGCACGTATGGGTGGTGATGAGTTTATTGTTATTATTTCTGAAATTAAGAACTATAGTAGTGCAAAAATAGCTACGCAGAAAATTTATAAAGCATTAAATACAACTTATAATTTATCAGGAAATAAAATTGAGGGTCGCGTCAGTATAGGCATAGCCTATGTTCCAAAAGACGGTAAAAAAATAGATGATATTATCCATGCGGCTGATCAAAGAATGTATCAAACTAAGAAAGCTAACAATAATTTTCTTCGTATCAAATAAGATGGATAATTTCTTTATCTCAAAAAGAGAACCCACGAAACGGAGATAAATTAAGATTTTCTTCGGATGAGCCCTAAATGATCTGTTTTCGCGCTCGAGACGGTGCTGTGCAAAATAAAGCTAGCGCATAACCACTAATTTTATAACCTATCTATGAGTTCTAAAAAATTACCTGATTTTAATAAGTGATTACTCTAATAACAGGAAACCCTAAGTTATTTGTTTTAATTGAACTATAATTTAAAGCATTATCTGTTAAATAGTGTTAAATCATATTGTAAAGATCATGATAAAAAAGAGTGTTGTTTGATCAATTTAAGACAAAGGGCATTCCTATGAGAAATCAATTAACTGATCTGATTGTCAGCCGGCTAACTGAGGCCAAGGATCACCTCAAAAAAGAATTTTTTATGGAGCACCCTATAAAAGTAGCTCGCCATTTTGTATTGGATAATCTTTTGCCCACTGAAATTGCCGAACAAATATATGCGAACTTTCCTAAACCAAATCAAATGCATTTATTGAGCATCTTTGGAAGATTAAGATTAAAGTATAGCCATTTGAAAGATACACATTCCTTACTGCAAGATATTAATGCTGCTATTCAAGATCCTAAAGTGGTTGCCATCATTGAGGAAATCACAGGAATTAAAAATCAAATACCTGATCCTACCCGTTATGCAGGAGGAATTAGTACGCTACTTAAAGGCTACTATATTAATCCTCATATCGATCATTCACATGATGTAGAAAAAAAACAATACTATCGAGTAGTCAACGTACTCTATTATGTTTCTCCTAATTGGCAGCTAGAAAATGGTGGGAATTTTGAATTATGGGATGAATCAATTAAAAATCACATCATTATTCCATGCTTGTTTAATCGCTTAGTAGTTATGGAAACAAATCGTAGCTCTTGGCATGCTGTTAACCCAGTTTTATGTGACGCGCCTCGATGCTGCGTATTCAATTACTTTTTTTCTGAACAGTCGCCTGAAGGCGAGGCGTATTTTTTTAAAGCGCCTTCGTATAGAGCACGGCCTGAACAAAAAATTCGTCGTGCAATCGATTTTGTAAAGGGTCGTTTCCTGCGACTTGCAATTGAGAGGCGATAATCTAGAATTTAGTAAATTTTCAGCAAGAAAGAATATTAAACAAACGAATCTAGTCTAGAAGAGATTTATAACATATAGTCTGGGAACCTCAGTTATAAGAGGCCCCATCTAAATTTGAGCATAAACAATCCAGTTTCTAGTACTTGCAGATACAACCGCGAGTACCACGGTGACAACGAACCCCATTTACATCACGGCACCACTTGCCTATTTTATTCTGTTGGCAGACACAGTTTCGCGTACCGGCGTTGCAAATTTTCCCATCTATCCCTATACATGGGCTTCCTGGCATTACACTTGAAAATGCTAAATTTGCCATTGTGAAGCATGAAATACCTAATAAAGTTGGTAATAACAGTTTTTTCATAAGGATTTCCTTTTCCTGGGTTTCCATAATCAAAACATCCATATCAAATTTTAGTTAACTGTAAGCACAAATCAATATTTTGCCTCTTTTAATAGCTAAACTAGTAGGGGTTTAAAATCTCCTGCAAGAATGTAAAACAATGTGTCATTTGCACGGATCTAAACCTTAAAGGAAAGATATACATTAATAAAAAACTACTATATATTAGCCCTTATTTAAAGTTATGGACTTAGAAGTATTGTGACTTGGAATATACAGCGTAAAGAATTTCTTGCTCAGTTAGAAAATCGATTAAATTTATCCCTGTCAACTAATGATAGGGAGTTAAGAAACAAATTTTTTGATAACTATATTGTTATAAAAGGACGTCATTTTTTATGTGGCCTTGAAGGTTTAAAAAATATTCTAAATAAAGAAAGCCATGAGCTATTAACTTACATTTTATTAACCGCTACTCGCTGTATTGAAGATCCGTCTTCTGAAAATATTACTGCTTTAAAAAGTCAATACCATCTTTTGCAGCAATTATTAAATGAAAATAAAACTTATAATAAAGTAACAGTAGGTGCTAATTTATTCTTTAACTCTATTTTTACCGTTTCGGGCTTCATAGCTTGTATGACTGGTTTTATGTTTATGAATGAAGCCTTGGCAGGCATTGCTGGAGTCACTGCAGGCGCAATGTTATTATCGATAGGGCCATGGGGATTATTAGCTCTAGGCCTTGGTCTTGCAATCTTAGGTACAGCCATTGCGGTAATTTCAGCAACAGAAGCTATTGAGGACGCACGTTTCCTAGGAGATAAACAGGCTAAAGAGATAGACGAGTTCGTAAGCTTTCTAGATAAGCCTAATGCAGCGCTTGATCAAGAAATGCCTGAAATCAATCATCTAAGCCTAGGAAGTCAATGAAGTTAAGATACGTCGTTGTCCTTTAAAAGTCGACCGTCCATGCATGGTTAAAATATTATCTAATACCATTAGATCACCTTTTTTCCAAGGAACAGGGACAGTACATTTTTTTAAAGTGTCCATAATATGGTAAATATCTTTACGAGGTATTTTTTCCCCATCAGCAAAGGAAACTTCATGTAAACGCGTTAGACGGCGAAAATACAAAATTTTAGAGGCTAAGAATTTCCATATACCTAATAACTTTGGGTTAAAATCATATAAGTGAGCTTGATTAAACCATACCGTTTCTTTAGTAATTGGATGTTGTAGAAGAGGGGGCATTGATTGCTTAATCTCAAGCCATTTATCTTTTAGCCATCTTAGTTGAATATTATTCTCTGCACAAAACTTCTCTACTTCAGCGGGATTAGTTGTTTCAAAGACTTCTGACCAGGATTTATGCGAGCGAGCTATACGATTAATGAAATCCATTATTAAACTTTTATGATAATAGTGTGCTACATAAGTAATCTTTTTCTCTGTAAAGCGCGAAACCAGCTGCGGATTAAGTTGTCTATAAATTTCTCTAGCATCACCTATAATTGTTTCACCGCCCATAACAGGTTCGATTTCACAAAAAAAATAAATATGTTTAGGATATGTTGAAAGATAAGAAAGCTCCTGATGGAGAGGAATATAAATATTAGCTGGTGCTTCAGTAGAAGTATAAATACCATCCATAATTTTACTTCTTGGGCTATCGCCCCCTATGTAATTAGTAAATTTGCCTAAGTTCAGTTTTTCAATAAAATTTACAAATTGTTTAGGCTCTATTAGGGGAAAACCACGAAAAAGGATTGCGCCATGGGTCAATAGTAATTTTTCAAAGGCAGGCATATGTGAAGGTAAAATATTCAATAGTTCATTAAATGTTAAGTTATTTCTTAACGTTACTAGTGCTGGAAATGTTTCACTAATATTAAAAACCTGCATACCAATCCTCATCCCTGAAGAAAAAATAAATACCTCTCTACTATAGATAAATAATTAAAAATTTCAAATAAAACAAATTAATATAAGTTTTTAGAGCTTGCATTCCCAATTAAATTAGTTAAAGTATTTGCAGTTATCTTTTTAATAACAAGGAAGAAATCATGAAGTTACGAGGAAGCAAAGTCTATGGTTTAATTTTTTTATCTACCATGTCCATTGCGCATGCTGCAGCTAATACCCCCTCTACAAATCCCCAAACCGCAAACGCACAGATTATGCAGCTAAATACCCAAATTCAGAATCAACTCAAGCAGCTACAAAATCAAAATCAACAACAAATTACGGCTTTAAATAATCAAATACAAAAGCAATTCAAAGATATACATGCTGCTTTTCAAAGTCAGATACAACAATTAAGTACTCAAACACAAAATCAAATGCGGCAAATTCAAGCTAATTTCCAACAGCAAATGCAACAATTGCAAAAGCAGATTAACCAAATAGGTAAAACCGGTACATAGATTTTAATACTGTAGATTACTACGGTATTAAATAATGTCTTTTCCCAGCTAGCGCTTAAGCTGAAAGGGCTTCTAAATTAAACCAGCACATAAGGGCGTAAAATGAGCGTAGGTTTTAAATCCTAACTGATCGCAAACGCCTTTTGCATTTTACGCTGCCATTAAGGAAGCCCCTATCTATTTAAAGTAAATGAATAATAAATAACTTTGTTATTAAATTACAAGCACTATGTACATAATATATTTAGATTAGTTTATTGCCATTAACCTCCCAAAAAATAAAAATCAACAAGTAAAAAGTCTGCTTATTCATAATTTTTTCTTAAGAATTTTCTGATATTATCCTAGGTTTTAAAATCTCTAGAAGATAATCAATTTTGTATAGATATTTAAGGCAATATTGCTTTGGATTTAAACAATTGTATAGTGATGTGATTTATGAAAAAGATTGTTCTTGTCGCAATTAATTTAACTCATAATATAGAATTTGAAAAAAAGAGCTTCGATGATCAATTAATGGCATTAGCATTTTCTACCTTACGAGCTTATAAAGTAGCGAAACAGTTACATCCTGACGCTTATGTCATTGTCGCTTGGCGAGAGTATGGGATAAGCAATCAACTAGCAGTCAGCCAGGATAACATTCGTAAGTTCAAACAATTATTGTCTCAAGTGACTAATAAAAGAGATCTTTTAATTATTGCAGGCAGCCTTATTTCGCAAAAAATAATGTTAGTTAATGATAAACAAGAAAAAATAAGACACATTAGCACTGCCTATGATAAGTATCAATTTATTAAAAAGTTAGAGTATGTAAATAATGCTAGCTACCATTTTTTAGATTATAAAAAACAGTTCAGTCTAGCGAGCTCACAAGATTCTTTTTCTAATATTAAAAATACATGCTATTTTTTTAAGCAAGGCGGAAAAGCTTATCATCGACATAAAATAGCACCTTGTGAAGAAATACCCAGAAATGCGCCGCAAAAGCTAAGTGCCTATACTTTTAAAGAGCAAGAATTCCTTTTTACGTTAGATGCCCAAAATAATATAACTATAGGTGTTGAAATATGCTTTGAGCATTCAGTAGGTTTATTACATCATTTAGTAAAAAATCAAGGCTTAAAAGCACCAACAGTACACATTATTATTGCTGATTCTAACACCATGGTGCCAGAATTTGCCTGCGGGGACTATACTGTTCGTATTGATTCAGATCTCGATGATTCAATTAACTTTGGTAAAATGTTAAAAGCGAAAGATGATTTTTTTCATGTCTATCAATTTGATCCCTACCAAGATAGACTCCCAATTCTTAAAGAGATAAATCCAGATATTTATGATTTTCCAGAAGATTTACCAACATCTTTTGTAAGCAGACCAAACTATAATTAGCTCTACTTTTTTGATATGAATTCATTGCCCTGAATGTAGAAACGAAAAGGTTTTTCTGCCCATTCTTTAGCATAAGCAACACCAATACGTGGCCGACTTATTATCGTAAACGATGTTTCACCATCGCTTGCAAGGTAAAAATTATCACTTAACAAATCATGCCCATTTAATAATTTATTAATTTGCATGGCTTGACAAAGTAAGCCCGGGCCTTGCGTGCGCTCAGTAATATTTTGAATGGGTTCAAGCGCACGAATTAATACCGCAGACCCATACCCGTCTGGACCGGTTACTACATTCATACAATGATACATACCATAAATTAAATAAACGTAAGCATAACCCGGCGGGCCATACATAATTTTAGTACGCGGTGTAATGCCTTTAGAAGCATGGGAGGCCAAGTCATGAGGGCCAATATAAGCTTCAACCTCAACAATTCTTCCTACTTTTTCTTGGCCGTCAATAACATGAATTAAATATTTGCCCAGAAGCTGCTTGGCCACAGTTAATGCATCATTTGCATAAAGATCACGATTAAGCTTTATCATTTTAAGTGCTAAAAGTAGAGGTAATAAAAATATTAATGCTTTATTAATTATCATTAAATCAATTAGAGCTACCTTTATTAGTCCAGACTTATAAAGTAGCTCTTTTAAGTTACTAATAAGAAAAGGCAGAAGCGACATAAGCCTCCGCTTCAGCATTCAAAATAGTGTTACATTTTTTTAATTGTTCATTGTTTTTGTTCTTAGCAACAAAGAATGAAGCTTGTTTAAGTAAAGAGGGTATATCTAATCTTAAACCTAAATCTCGTGCTAAATTAGATTCTAGATAAGGAGCTAACCTTTTCCCATGTTTATCTATAAAAACTAATTTTTTGACATTTGGAAAGAGATTGGCTAATGCTAAACGTTGTTTTGCTGTCATTTTTTCTATTTCATTATGACTTAATATCACTTTTTGTATATGAGGCAAAGATCCTTTAAGCTGATTTAGCTTCTTTAAAGAGAAAAGATTTAAATTACTTCTACTTAAATCGAGTTCAGTTACGCTTTGCGGGATAGCTTTAAAAGCAAGGTTTAAATCTGATGTTTTTTTATCCTTGAAATTATTGCTGCCTAATACTAGTCTTTTTACATTAGGCATAAGGGCAGTAAAAGCTGTTGCCAAGTCATTGCCATTTTTATTCCAAAGATTATTTCTTCGCAAATTAAGTGTTGTAATACTGTTCGGAATGCTTGCAAATAATTTAGTTAAATTTTCTGTGGTCATATTCCCAAGAAGGTTACCTCCTAGATCTAGAATGGTGACTGTAGTTGGAGTTAAATTAAAAGCATTAATTAGATCATTGATCCCTTTGTTAAAGAGTCTGTTACAACTTAGAACTAATACAGTAGTATTAATAGGAATATTTTCAAAGGCTTCACCCAAACTGGAAGAAGGAGCGCGTTTTAGCCCTTTTAACTTAAATTTCATTTAAACCTCTTAACTAACGTGCTGCTGAAAATGAAGATATATTTTACAATAAGATTTTTAGTAATCAAACTATGAATTAAATGAGCACTAATATTAATAATGAAATGCTCTTGCTGCTTTTGCTTTCAGTCAGAGGAAAATGTTATTCTAATAATTCAAAATTTCTGGGGAGCACAATGAAGAAAAAGTATCTTACTATTCACTCAATTAAAGAAAGTATCCATTTTTTAATACTTGCTTTTTTTCTTTTTGCTGGCCGTTCCGCTATTGCTGATTGGAACCGAATCCCATCTGGTTCTATGGAACCTACCCTGTATGTTGGTGATTTAATTTTAGTTAATAAATTAGCCTATGATCTTAAAATTCCTTTCACAACTAAGCATCTTGCTAATTGGGCTGAACCTAAGCGCGGTGATATCGTTGTCTTTTATAAACCGCAAGATGGCCAGCGTTTAATCAAACGTGTCATAGGGATACCGGGTGATACTATTGCAATGAAAAATAACTATTTAATGATTAATGGACATCTCACGCACTATCAACTTGATAAACAATCTCTTCAATACAGTTTGCCAAAGGATGAACAACACCAAGCAGTCATTGCCACTGAATATTTAGCTAAGAAAGAACATCGTGTTATGGCATTGCCCTCTAAACCTGCTGTACGAACATTTGGGCCTATCACTGTACCTCAAGGGCAATTTTTGATGTTAGGCGATAACCGAGATGACAGTGCTGATTCACGCTATTTTGGTTTTGTGCCGCGCAAGCAAATTGTAGGTCGAGCAGAGCGGGTACTGCTCTCTTGGGATAAAGAGAATTATTATAAACCAAGATTTAAACGCTTCTTTCAGCAATTAATTTAAGTAACTAGTCAACTAGGTAGATGATGCCAATTAAATGTTCTGTCTTTATTGCTCTTAGTTTAGATGGGTTTATTGCGCGCAAAGATGGCGCCATTGATTGGCTCATGAAGGCTAATACACAAGCTGCTAGTACGGAGGATGGTGGGTATCATTCTTTTATCCAAACGGTTGACGCTTTAGTGATGGGTAGAGAGTCATTTGCAAAAGTATTGACCTTTGAGCAGTGGCCTTATGGCAATCTGCCAGTCATTGTCTTAAGTAGTAAACCAATCTTGATCCCTAAACATCTACAAGACAAGGTCTCAAATTCTTCTGAAACCCCCAAGGCTTTAGTTAAACGTTTAGCTGACCAAGGGTTTAGCCATCTTTATATTGATGGTGGCATCACTATTCAACGTTTTTTAGCTGAAAACTTAATTCACGAGCTTACAATAACCATTACCCCTGTTTTAATTGGCTCAGGCCGCTCTCTATTTGGCTATTTATCGCACGATATTCAATTAAAACACATGGAAACAAAGAATTTAAGTGGTGGATTTGTGCAAATAAAATATCGTATTTAAAGCGCTACTAAACAACACAATTGCTGCCGGTGCTATGTTAGTCGATCCATGATTCAAGGGCATTTGTTAAATTGCTAGCCAATATTTTAGATTAGATTCGTTGCAGGCCGGTATTTGTTTTCGTTGCCCAATAATTACTGTTGTAGGATGGCGTTACAACAACGCCAGCCAGCGCTTTTATAAAATCTCTGACAGTCTTTACTTCTTGACCAACAATATCATTTGCTGAGCCGTCTTTTACAAATTTCCGAATAGCTTTACCAAGCTCACCACTACGTAAAGTACTGAGGTGCTTTAATAATAAAGTTTTATCAACTTCACCCCTTAGCGCTGATTTAAGGGCATTAATAGCCTCTGGATTCTTAGTATTACTTGGCTGAAATAGACCAAAACAGGTTCGTAGACTTTTTTCTTTCTTATATAATTGTTCTTCTAAATGATGATCAAGTATTTTATTTAGTGCCTTAAAAGCAATAGCCTGTTGCGTTTTTACTAAAACTTTTTGAGAGGGCAAGTTTTCTGCTAATTTTTTATTTGCTTTTACTAAAGCAATGTCTTCTTCTGACGTGGAGAACTTCTCATATGGCTTTAGCGTAATCTGCGAGTCTGTGCCAAAAAAGAATTTATTCGCCCGCTGCATAAAAAGACTAACTTCATCCCATAATTCCTTCAAACACAAATCAGGATGATACATCTGGTACATAGGATGAAGTGCAGCTATTCTGATTGTTTTATCCTTGAAATCATCCCAGGAGGTAATTAAAGTTTTTAAATCGGTTTCTGGAACTTCCCCTCTAAATATCATTTCCCATTGCGTTTTTTGTCGACGCCATTTTTTTATAAGCGCCCTATTGCCTGTAGCATATTTCTCTTTCATAAAGATTTTAAAATTTATATATTGTTCTATTATTTTATATTATTAATCTTAACTAAAGATTAAGTAAATCGATTGCACCAATAAATAAACTTTACACTAGACAAAACTGACTAAATAGCTGCTAATAAGAAGATGGAAAGGCTACTGTGCACTGAATATTTATGACCTGATGATAAGGTAGCACGAGTTATTGCACTATTTTATTTTGCTTACTAACTAAGAATTACTTTCTGCCTGTTCTACTGATTACACTACAAGCTGCTTGTGCTGTCGGCAAAATAGTCATTTCAGTAATGTCTACATGTAAGGGCCGCGTGACTGCATAAAGCACTGCATCAGCAATATCCTCAGCAATGAGAGGATTAAAATCTTGATAAAACTTTTTTGCGCGTTTTTGATCATTCCAACGGACAATACTAAATTCAGTCTCTACTGCGCCTGGCGCAATTTCAGTGACACGCACACCGGTTCCAGCTAAATCAAGTCGCATTGATTTCGTAATTGCTCTAACGGCATGCTTTGTAGCACTATAGACATTACCATTAGCATAAACATCTTGACCTGCAATGGAGCCAATATTCACAATATGTCCTTGGTTGCGCTTGACCATACTTGGTAGCACATAGCGACTAATATACAGTAAGCCTTTAAGATTAGTGTCAATCATGGTATCCCAGTTAGTTAAGTCACCTTCATGGATGGGATCTGTTGCTAATGCTAAACCGGCATTGTTAATAAGAATATCTATGTCTTGATATTGGGTGGGTAACGATTGATACAATTCTCCAACTTTATTTTTATCACGAATATCCAACTCGATTGGCAAAACGTTTATAGCGTGTTTTTTTTGCAACGACGTGGTTAATGCTTGTAATCGGTCTAAACGCCTTGCAGTTAAAATTAAATTAGCGTTTTGTGCAGCTAAAACTTTGGCGCAGGCTTCACCAATTCCACTTGAGGCACCTGTAATTAATACAGTCTTATTAGCTAAAGAAAGGGTCATATTCACTTTAAATTTAAAAGTTAAGGATTATAGCTTATCTTTCTTGTAGCGCAAAGAACGCTAAGTAGTTGCCAGATAACATTTAAATACATACTATTTGATTTTAATTTTTAAGAGCATCGTTATGCAACTTGGAAAATCATTACTTTTAAGTCTATTGTTATCGCTTACCTTGTTTATTGGTATGCCCACTTCAGCTGGTATTTTAGTCCTAGAAACGGATTTTGGCTTAAAAGACAGTGCTGTCAGTGCCATTAAAGGGGTTGCCTACTCTGTTGATCAAGGTTTAGTTATCTCCGATTTGACTCATGAAATTCCACCTTATAATATCTGGGAAGGTGCCTATCGGTTGTATCAAGCAGCTCCTTATTGGCCAAGTAAAACAGTTTTTGTGGCTGTTGTGGATCCCGGTGTTGGTAGCAAGCGACATTCGATTGTGGCTGAGTTAAATAACGGCCAATACTTTGTAGGTCCAGATAATGGTTTACTCACTTTAGTTGCTCATAAAATTGGTATTAAAGCAGTGCGATTAATTAATGAATCAGTTAATCGTATAAAAGGCTCTGAAGCCTCTTATACGTTTCATGGGCGTGATGTTTATGGTTATACAGGTGCACGACTCGCCTCAGGCAAGATTACCTTTGCCGAAGTCGGACCGCTTTTTACTCAACCTATCGTTACCTTACCTAATCAAGAAGCAACACTTATTAACAATAAACTTAAGGGTAAAATAATGGTATTTGATCCGCAGTATGGCAATGTGTGGACTGATATTAACCAGCAGCTGGTCAAGCAGTTTGGCTTTACCCCAGGCCAAACGTATAAGGTTACTATTTGGCACCAACAGCAGAAAAAGTATGAAAGTGAGCTTTCTTTCGAAAATACCTTTAGCGCCGTTGAAGATAAGCAAGAATTACTTTATTTAAATAGTTTAATGGATATCGCTATCGGTATTAATCAAGGTAATTTTGCTAAAAAATATCAGCTAGGAACCGGCCCTGATTGGCAAGTAATCATTGAAAAGGTGAATAAATACGCTTAAAAGATTTCGTGGCACTTATTGTGCGATTAAACGGGTAAATTTTAAGCGAGTATAAGCAATTAAAAATCCCATCTTTTGGCTATTTAAATCAGAAATAGAACCAGGCTCAGTTGTAACGGAGGCAATTTCGGCACCAGCGGCCTTTGCAAAAGCAATGCGATAAGCTAAAAGTGCCTTTTGCAATCCCTTGCCACGGTGAACAGGGAGCGTGCTTGTAATACCTAAATCACAAATGGATTGATGAATGGCAATCGTGCCACCTGCCACTAATTGATCGTTAAAGTAAGCGCCAAAGACCGTTACATTGGCAGTGCAGGCATAATGATAAAACTGCTGCCAAGCTTTTGGACAATCAAATCCTAAAGCAACACAGTGAGCCCAAGCTTGTAATTCAGGCTGACTGACTTTTTTAATTTGATAATCGGCGCTAAGGGGTAGAGGGCTAATGTTTTCATGGGAAAGCTGAAGCTGCAGTAGAGAAATGTTATTGACTTCGGAAACACAATAACCTCGGGCACTTAATTTTTCTACAATATTATTGCCTACTAAAGGGCTTAACTCGATGTTAATGGATAGATGATTAAGCTTTTTATAAAAATTTTCTATGGCTTGAATTTGGGTTAAAAATTCTTTGTCGCTTGAATTAAATCCCCAACCCATGACTTGCGAAAAAAATGATGTTTGACCCATGAAAAAAGCCGTGCCTGAGCCGACTTCTAAAAGGCTACTATTGGGAATACGATAAGTAAGATTAGCATGACTTTGCTTGATACAATTTTCAACGCTATAAGCCAATTGTTTCGTTATTAACATGGGTTTAAGTTAAATCAAAAATAGCAACAATGAAAAAATTTTAACACATTTATTTATAAAACGAGATTTGTTATGGTTAGATAAAAGCAATGGATTGATTGGAATAATGCTAAGACAAATAAGCACCTGTTGTTTGGGAATAGCTTTCTTAAGTATGAACAGTATCGCTTATGCTGATTCAAATCCTTGCTCAGGCAAAAATGCGTTTATCAATTTAGTTGATAGACCAAACAATGCGGATAGTCCCTGCGTTATCCCTGTTAGAAATATTGACTTTGAATTGGGTTATGATTATCAAAAATTAGCACCAGGGAGGGGTAATTTACATAATTTTCCTCAGTCTGAATTACGTATTGGCCTACCGATGCAAAGTGAAATTTTTTTTGTTTTGCCCAATTATAATTATCAATTTTCGCCTGTTAGTTCAGGATTTTCTAACTCAACAATAGGTCTTAAACATCAGGTAGGTTTTAATGATAAATGGCTATTAACTATTGAAGGTGCCTTTGAATTAGCGGGCGGAAGTAGAGATTTTGGCAGTAAAGCGCTTGGTAGTTTTGCTAATGCCATTATTAATTACACCATGACGGATAAATTAAATTTTACCTTTGTAGTGGGCGGCAGTATCCAATCAGATCCAATAACCGCTGGGGGGCAACATTATAATAGTTTTAATCCTGATGGGGTTTTATCCTATTCGTTAACGGAAAAATTGTCACTCTATGGTGAAATTTACGGTCAAACTAAAACAGGTGCTACCGAAAGTAGTGGATTTAATGCAGATGTCGGCCTTCTTTATTTATGGCGCCCCCATATTGTCTTTGATGTGAGTGCAGGCCAACGCTTAACAGGTTATTTATATAATATTGACCATTATTTTGGTGCAGGAATTTCTTTTTTAATTTAAGCTCAATTTCTTAGCATTTAACTTTACTTTGACTATACCTAAGCTATTTTTATATTAAACTGATTTAAACCAATAACATGAGAATTAATAAATGAGATTACATAATAAGGTAGCCGTTATAACGGGTGGCAATAAAGGGATTGGTCGCGGGATTGTTGAGCATTTCTTAGCAGAAGGTGCGAAAGTCGTTACCCTTGCTCGCGATGAACAAAGTTTATCTGAGTTAAAACAGACCCATCCTCAAATCCTTACCATAAATGGGGATGTGACGAAATCACAAGATTTAATTCGTTTATTTCAAGAGACTGCGCAAGCCTTTGGTAAAATAGATATTTTAGTTGCAAACTCAGGGGTAGGGGTACGCGTTTCTGTTGCTGATATGACAGAAGCTGATTTTGATTATATGGTTAATATCAATTATAAAGGCACTTACTTCACGGTGAAGCATGCCCTTTCTCACTTGAAAGATGGCGCAGCTATTATATTAATTGCATCAGTTGCTGCCCATGTAACGATACGTAATCACAGTATTTATTCCTCTACTAAGGCCGCCATTGTAAAATTAGCTAAGAGCTTTGCCTTTGACTTAGCTCCACGTCGTATTCGGGTAAATAGCATTTCACCCGGTTATATTGAGACGCCTATTTTTAATAAGGTATTAAGTCAGGATCCTGATTACTTAAAAAAAAGGCAGGCATTAGTTCCTTTGGGGCGAATTGGCACGCCTTTAGATATTGCTTATGCTGCTTGCTTTTTGGCCAGTGATGAGGCTACTTATATTACCGGTTCTGATTTAGTTGTTGATGGCGGTCTTGTAGCCAGTTATAGGGAGCCTCTTTGATAAAGTTAGTTAACCCTTATAAGCTACGGAAATTGCCTATGGGCTAGGACTTGTTAACTTAAGACAAACGTAAAACCTAAGTTCCGTCTTAATGCATTCCGATAAACGACTTCGGCAACGCTTAAATCTTGAATGGCAAGACCAACGGATTTAAATACAGTAAGTGATGTTTGATAATTCTTATTTTTATTTACTAGCCATTGGCCAATTTCAATAAGGGCTTCTTGCTCTAATTGATGATTGTTAATGGCCGCAATGATTTCACCTGCTTCCTTTAATACCGCTTCTACCTGATCAACAATCACAACAGCCTGTTGCAAGATATCAGCACCGATTTCTTGCATTAAGGGCGTATGAGAACCAATTGCATTAATGTGGACGTCAGGCTTTAACATAGATAAATCAATTAGAGGCTCTGTACTGCTTGTAACCGTACAAATAACATCCGCATCTCTAACGGTAGCTGCTATGGTGGAATGAACTTGTACTTCATAATCATTAGCAATTTTTTTTGCAAAGAATTTGGCATTACTTTCAGTACGTGACCAAAGAGACACATGCGTAATAGGACAAACAGCAGCTATGGCTTCTAATTGCGTATAAGCTTGAGCCCCTGTGCCGATAATAGCTAAGTGTGAGGCATCTTTTTTAGCAAAATACCTGGTTGCCAAACCTGATACAGCACCTGTACGCAATGCCGTTAAATATCTACCATCCATTAATAACTGTGGTTCACCGGTTGTCGCATTAAGCAGCACAATAAAACCGGTAATAGAGGGCTTATGTTTAGTTAAATTTTTTGGAAAGATAGAAACAACCTTAAGTCCTAAGGCTTTACTTTGCGCTAAATAAGCTGGCATCGTTAAGGTCAATGCCTCTTCTTCCTCGATACTAATTCCCATTCTTAAAGGTAATTTAACTTGCCTATGAGCTAAAAAGAAATGCAATGCAGTTATTTAACGAGAAGTTTCCCTAACTGTAACTATACTAATAGAAAATAAATGTATTTAAATAGCTTAATTCATGTATTAGCCAACTTAATTAAGGGATTAATTCATGGTAAGATGCGTTCATATTGGTTGCATTATTGGCACAAGGCCTGAACTTATTAAGATGTTTCCTGTTATTGAGCTCTTAAAGTCTTGTTCTTGGGCTAAATTGACTGTTATAAATACAGCTCAGCATCGTAATCTTTTAGATGGTATTTTAGCCTCTTTCCAAATTACGCCTGATATTGATTTAAATGCCATGACTGTTAATCAATCGCTAGGTACCTTAACCAGTAGGCTTTGTAGTAAACTTGAATCGCTTGTTTTAAGACAAAAGTTTGATGTATTGTTAGCAGCCGGTGATACAACGACTGTTTTTGTTTCCGCACTGATGGCTTTTTATCATAATATTTTTTTTGGCCATATTGAAGCGGGTTTAAGAACTTATAATGTGCGGGAACCCTATCCTGAGGAGATAAATCGTGTTCTAACAGCGCCAATGGCCACTTGGCACTTCGCACCAACGCATAATGAGAAAGATAATTTATTACGTGAAAATATTTCGCCGGCAAAGATTATTGTAACGGGTAATCCGGTCATTGATACTCTTTATTGGACATTAAAACATACCCCCGATCGAGGCCAGTTTCAGCACCTTGAAAATATTATCATAGTGACTGCTCATCGACGTGAGAATTTTGGTCAGCATTTAGAAAATATTTGTGCAGCAATTATTGCACTAGCACGAAAGTATAACATTAATTTCGTTTTCCCTGTGCATCCCAATCCACATGTACAAGAAGTAATCACTAAGATGTTAGCTAACAATCCAAAAATTCATTTAATACCACCTCTTTGTTACGAAGAGTTCGTTCATCTAATGCAGCAGTGCATTTTGATAATGACGGATTCTGGCGGTATCCAAGAGGAAGCGCCAGCCTTAAGTAAGCCTGTTTTAGTATTAAGACATACGACTGAAAGACCTGCAATCATTACAGAAGGAGTTGGGTTACTTGTCGGCACTGAGAAAGATAATATTGTAAGCACTGTTGCGCGCCTTCTTGAAGATAAAGAATTTTATGCTTCTATCGCTAAAGGTATTTCTCCTTATGGTGATGGGCATGCGAGTGAAAAGATAGTTAGTTATTTACAAGGCGTACTCTTATAAACTCATTACTTAAATGAAGGATTCCAAATTAGTAGTAGCGCTTTTTCGAGCTTTTTCTAAAGCATGTTTAACAGCCTGCTGGCAAACTTTAAAACTTGTTCGTTTAAAATGACGATCTAGATAAGCACTTAGATGAGGCCAAGCCATTTTATTAAGTGGGAAACCTACCAAATCCATATTTAAAAACATACTGACCACACTGACATCAGCAATGGTAAAATTATTATTTACTAAATATTTTTTATTTAGCAATTGATTATCTAAATAAGTTGCTACAGGCGGCAATTGCTGTTTTAGGGTTGTTTCAATAGCACCTAGGTTAGTTTGTTTACCATATAAGGGAGCAAGCACCATCTGATAATAAATAGGGGCAAGGGCTGTAAATAAAACGGTATCAGCATACTCTTCAAACCATAGCGCTTGGGCATAGGCCTGACTATCTTTAGGGTAAAAACATGGTGTAGGGTATTTTCTTTCCAAATAAGCACAGATAGCAGAGGAATCGGCAAGCATAAAGTTACCATCTTGCAGCGCTGGAATTTTCTGCAATGGGCTTACTTTTAGGAAATTATCATTCACATAATCATATAAAGTAATTGGGTCATTAACAAAATGAATTTGTTTTTCAAGTAATAAAACAAAAGGTTTATGCACAAACACAGAAGCGGGATCACCATATAAAATCATAAACTTAAGACATTAATAAAAAATGATTGGAGCCTTATTAAAACATCAAATGTGCTAAGAAAAAAATAATTTAAAGAGAATGGCTTATTACTTTTACCATAATCCATGCCGTCAATAATCACTGGAGTGAATAATTAAAGCAATTCTCGGAACTGGTTAATAAAAAAATCATATTAGGTTGGATTCAATAAAATCTAATTGAGAAAGCTTAAGCGGTGACTATCCGCTTAAGCTTTCTAGGTTAAAATAAGAAAGGTTTAATTAGTGCTTTTTGCTATTAACAGGTTCTTTTGTTGAAAAGTCTTGCTCCACATCGCTAACGCAATCAAGTATAGCCTTAATTTCAGCCTGCGGTAATTTAAATTTTTTGTTTTCTATTTGAACTGGCTCTGTCCTTAACACAGGTATATCAAATTCAGTCAGCTCATACTCATTAAGGTTAATAGGTTTTTTGGTGGTCATGATAATCTCCGGTTGGCTTTGTTCCATTATAAACAAAAATACTTAAGAGTGTATTAAGAAAATTCTAATTGATTTATTATTAACCTACCTTGCCGGGTAAATTTATCTCTTAATTTTGGCTTAGGCGACTTAACAGTTGGTATCCAGAGGTAATTAAATAGGCTAAATAAATGCTAAGTTTAAGATTAATCATTGAAAAAATATTAAAAAATATCCTGCTAATAGCAAAAATTGTTAATTTTATCTTAATGTGGATGTGCTACATTAAGATCATTAGAATTTAAAATTAATTAGTGCGTTTTATCATGAAAAATCCCATAGAAATAGAAAATTCGGCTTCTATCACTGATACGCCTTTAGTAGAAAATTCTATGATTCTGGATTCTACGATAGAAGGTAATTTGTCAGAAAATAGCGAAAATTTAGAATCTCAAACTACAGAAAATTCGCAATTAATTAACAATAAAAAAAGAACTAATAAGGATTTAGAAGAAGATAGCTCCGTTTCATCACAAGATATTAGCAATAATAATAGCAAAGTTAAAAGACAAAAAGATAATAAAAGTGATCCATCTTTTATAGAGATAATCGGTGTGCCAAGAATAAGTTTTATTGTTTTAAATGCAAATAGCACGGTTAATAGTGCCGGTATAATAAGAGGAAATACAGATAATAGTAATTCTTTTTTATTAAAGCAAAAAGACGCCTATACTGGGCCTAATGCATTTCAATATGCTTATGTTGTATTTAAAGGCAGGGATAAAAATAACAAACCTATACAAATTATATTTATACAAGGTATTAAGAAAGATGGAAATAGCCACCATCCAGGCGTTAGAGATAATGCTAGACACCCCCGTGTTAAAGAATTATTAAAAGAAAAACTGGACATTACCTATGATAATGATTGTGATTATAGTGGCGAATGTAGACCTAATGTAGCCAGTGAAAACGCAGAGCTAACTATAGACAACATGCGAAATACCCTAGGAGAATCTTTAACAAAGTTAACCTTTAATTTAAAGGGTACTAAAACAACGAGTACTTATAGAAGCGAAAAAGCGCCAAAATTAATAACACATATTCCTAAGGAATGTTTTGAAGTAAGTGATGAGCATGATACAGCTAAAGGATTAAAATTTGGCCCGCCTGACTCTCTAGAAGAAGTAGATGGACTAGATGGAGAAGCTTTAAAAGAACAGTCTCAATCCACTTCTACTACCAGCGAAGGTAGCAAGGAGGAAGAAGATAAGTATGATCTAGCTCGAGAACTCAAACTTCTTACCCCTGAGCCAGTAAGAGAAGTAAATGGAGAAGTTTTAAAAGAACAATCTCAATCAGCTTCTATTACCGGTAGTGAAGGTAGCAATATTGACGTACTCAATAAAGAGGAAATTGACCCTACTAAGAATCTATCTATTACGTCTGGTAGCCACACAAGCGCAAATAAATTATCTACTGGCTCAGCAGCATCAATGTTTGGATTTTTTGGTGGCGGGCTTAATAAGACTGCTTCTAACACGAATGAGAATACTAGCGTTGCAGAATATAAATGAGTCTTAGACATTAATACATCTAATAAAGGATAACTGTAAACCAAAATTAGCCTTTAAATTACTTAGATAAATAGTGCAATTTAATAACAAAAAGTAGTTAATTTTACCTTAAGCTGATTGTGTTACATTAGGTTATCAGAAGATTTAAGATTAAATAGTATATTATGCAAAAACGATTTGAATTACAGGATAATCCTTCAGAAAGTACTTCTTCGACTGCCACCTCTGAAGTTCAAATAAAAGAAGCGTCTCTAGATCAACATTCTAGTGAACCAGCGTACACATCGGTAAGTATTGATGTAGGAAGCTTAAAGACTGATCCAATTACAGATTCCCCATTAAGTAGGAAAAGAGGATCAGCATTATCTGAAGCAGCAGACAGTGCTAGTGTGGTTAAGAATACAGTTGATGCTAATAACTGTAATGAAAACAATATAAAAAAAACCAAAAACATAAACAAAGATGAAGTAAAACATCCTTTGTATGTAACAAATGGTATGCGCGGGCAAAGTTTCGTTGTGTTAGATGAGCAAAGTGTCGCAATTCTAGGGGGCAGAACACCCTATCCTAGTAACTTAAGTAATCGCTTTTTATTGCCTCAACCTACTCCTTATACAGGAACAAATCCCTATAATACGGCTTATCTAGCTTTTAATGCATTACTTACTACTAAGGAAGGTATAAAAAAGCCGGTGCAAGTTATATTTATGAGAGGCATTAATCAGAATGGCCAAAGTTGGCATGATAGCATTGGTGAGCAGGCAAGATTATGGCGAAAAGAACTATTAGAGCATGGCATTGTTATCCCTGATTGGATGAAACCCAGTTATAGTGGCGAATGTAAGGGTGATTTAACGGAAGATGATTTTGTGCAGAATGTATTAGGTCATCGCTTAGCAGGCATCGAGTTTAATTTAAAAGGGACTCTGTCTGATCGTTATAGAAATAAGGGTGGCACGCAAAAGGAGGAAGAGATTCCAGCTTTAGTAACTCATATTCCATTAGAGCTTTTAATGCTTAATTCTGAATATGATGAGGTCATCAGAAGAAAAATGCAGCCCCCTAATCCATTAAATAGGGACGGTGAAAAAATCAGTTCTTCGACACTCACAGCAAATATAGGCCTTTTTGCAGGCAAAAAGGAAATTGAAGTTAATAGTGGTCATAAATCAACTAGCACTTCTTATGGAATTGAGGAAAAAGATAATCACCTTGTAGATAATAATGATTTGATTGGTGATACAATGCCTCAAGCCATAAAGTAGGCATTTAATAAAGACAAAATAATATTAATACTTACGTTAATAATATCTTTTTTATCTCCTTATACGAATCATTGATTGTTTTTATTGACTTAGGTGCAATAAAAATAGAATCATCACCCGCAATGGTGCCCAGAATTTGAATTCTGTCGCGATGATAATCTAATACGCGAGCAACCAATTGCGCAGCACCTGGGCTTGTGTTAACAATAATAATGGCTTCATTGGCAACCACATCGATAATTAAAGTTGATAATTGACTTGAGGTAGTAGGGGGCGCAGGCTCTCTTGCTAACCGGTAAACGATTTGCCCTAACTCATTTTTAGATTTAATGGCATTGAGCTTATGAATTAAGCGTGATACTTTCGACTGATTGACATGATGTCCTTTAGTTTGCAGCGCTGCACAAATATCTTCTTGGGTTGTTACAGTTCCCTCTATCAGTAATTGTCGTAGATCGTCCATTAATGTTTGATCGTGATCATCTTTGCGACTCACTGAACTGGCCATTTATCTATCCTTCATTTAATTCATCAAGAATGAATATTTATTCAATATTATGCCACAAAATTTGCATAATTTGTTAATTCTTGCTTGTAAAAAAAATTCTAATAAGTTAATATTCAATAATTCTGAATATTTACTCAATTTGAAAGCTAATTTTTGGATTTTTATTCATGACAAAGATAATTAATGTTGCTATTGCAGGTATACAAGGCTATAGCGGTCAAGTATTAGTGCAACTGGTAAAATGTCACCCATATTTAAACCTAGTTGCCGCCTTCAGTCGTCAAACTCAAGTTGAGCTACACCAACAGTTACCAGCTTTAAAGCTACAAAATATTCCAGTATATAGTTATGAAGACATTAAGCTATGTATTGCCCAAATCGATGTTTTATTTTTAGCAACCCCTGCCCAGGTTTCCATTGAAATTGCTGCAGCTTTATTTGATAACGCAATTCGGATTATTGATTTAAGTGGCGGCTTTCGGTTACCTGAAGAACAATTTTTAACCTGGTATGGGTTAAAACATGCTGCGTCTTTTCTAATTGATAAAGCTTGTTATGGCCTAACGCCTTGGATAACTTCGCAACCGACACATCAATTAATTGCTAATCCAGGTTGTTATGCCACAGGTGCCTTAATGAGCTTACTGCCTTTGCTTAAAGCAGATGTACTAAACCAAAACACGATCATTATCGATGCAAAATCAGGTGTATCAGGTAGTGGAAAGCAAACAAATCCCCATTTAATGTTTTGTGAAATGGCTAATAATTTTCTGCCTTATAAGATAGGAAGTCATCAACATATACCAGAAATTAAAAGCGCACTCACAGCCGTGGGTGGCAAAGATGTGACGCTTCGGTTAACGACTTCACTCCTGCCGCTTGTTCGAGGGATTGCTATGACTATCTATGGCGAGGCCCACGCTGGGTTAACAGATACTGAAATTAGTCAAACTGTTGCGCAAGCTTATCAAGACGCTTATCAAAATTATCCTTTTGTTTATTATCAAGCGTTAGGCCAGAAATCGGCAGATAATCAGTCTATTTTAGCCCTCAACCAGGTTATCGGTACGCCTCATTGCCACATTGGTTATTTCGTGCAAGATGGCCAAATTACATTGTTTACTTCGCTAGATAACTTATTAAAGGGTGCCGCAAGTCAAGCAATAGAAAATCTCAACGCTGCGTTTAGTTTACCGCTGAGTACCGGGTTATTATCATTACAGGGGGGGCTATGATCCTTGGTTCTGGCATTTTTAGAACGAAGCTACCCGATGGCTTTAAAGCAGGGGGTATTAATTGTGGCGTGCGCCTCTATCGGCCAGACTTAGGTGTTATCATTTCTGATTCACCTGCTGTGACCGTAGGCGTTTTTACTCAAAATCACTTTAAAGCAGCCCCTGTTAATTATTGTGAGCAATGTTTACCGGCTGATAATATTAAAGCCATTATTACCAACAGCGGTGAAGCTAATGCCGCCACAGGTGATGAAGGTGTTATTCACAATTTTGTGATGGCTGAAACGCTTGCCAAGAATTTAAATTGCTATCCTAATCAAGTACTCACGGCATCTACGGGCGTCATTGGCAAACCTTTATCCATTGAGAAAATTACCCAAGCAATACCCACTTTAGTTCATAAAACTACCGATATTGCTGAAAATTTTGCTACGGCTATTTTAACCACTGATTTAGTGCCTAAAACAGTTTACAAGGATGTTGAACTTTCAGAAGGCACTATACGCATTACCGGGATTTGTAAAGGATCAGGCATGATTCATCCTAATATGGCTACCATGTTAGGCTATTTGTTAACCGATGCCAAACTGGCTATCTCAGAGGCACAAAATTGGTTAAGACAAGTCTGTGATCAAAGTTTTAATATGATTAGTGTGGATGGTGAGACATCCACAAATGATTGTGTATTTTTAATGGCTAATGGTAATAGTCACGTTTCTATCGATTCTACTTACGATAAAACTATTTTCTATCAAGCACTCTTAGAAATAGCTACCACGTTAGCCAAAAGTATTGCTCGCGATGGGGAAGGCGCTTCAAAATTAATTGAGGCGAAAGTCAGTGGCGCTGCAACTGAAACCCAAGCGAAAGCCGTTGCTAAAGCGATCATCACAAGCCCCCTAATTAAAACAGCAATTTATGGTCAATCGCCTAATTGGGGGCGAATTCTTGCTCGCATTGGCAATGAAGCGATTACTGAAAAAATGCTTAATCAGTGCGAAATTTCAATACAAGGCATCACTTTATTTGCACAAGGCAGACCAAACACTCATTTAATGGCGCTTAAAGAATTATTAGCAAAAGATACCATCATTATTGCGGTTAATTTTTTTCAAGGCGATAAAAAGGCCACTGCCTGGGGATGTGATTTGACTGAGAAGTACGTCAAAATTAATGCGGAGTATGTTTCATGAAGCCACTCAAGCACCCAAAGGTTTATACATCAGCGAGTAAACTCATTTTGATTAAAGTTGGTGGCTCTATTCTACATGACCTCAAGGCAGCCTCTGCATTATGCAATGATCTTAAAGCCATACTGGCAAGCGGTTATCAAATTGTTTTAGTTCACGGTGGCAGTAAAGCTATCAATGAAGCACTTACTATTTATGGCATTGAGTCAAAGTTCATTGCAGGTCTGCGGGTAACATCGAGCGTGGCCATAAAAATTATTGAAATGGTTTTATGTGGGCAAGTCAATCAGATGTTGGTAAGGATGCTTAATAAACTTGGTATCAAAGCAGCCGGCTTATCGGGTGCTGAAAATCACATGCTTCAATGCAATTATTTAGATAATAAATATGGTTTTGTCGGCGAGGTAAAGCAGGTTAATCCAGGTGATATTCACCACTTATTAGCCAATCAGATTACCCCTGTCATTGCAACTATCGGGGTTGATGATGCAGGTAATGCTGTCAATATAAACGGTGATATGGCAGCGTGTCATTTAGCGAGTGCATTGTCCGTCGATAAGCTAATTTATTTAACTGATCAAGATGGTATTTATAATAATCAAGGCGAATTATTAGCAACCCTTTCGGAAAATGCCCTGCAAGAATTAGTAAAGCACGCAGTCGTTAACAATGGCATGCTAGTCAAAGTAAATGCTATTTTAAATGCGTTGCAGCATAATTTAGACCAAGTCATGATTGCCAATGGTAGGCAACCAAATATTTTAATAAATGCAATTTTAAATCAACAAAACCCTGGCACATTATGTTTAAAAATGAAAGAGACAATGAATTAAACGCCCAAATTAAGCCCATAACTGAGGAGAAATAATGAATAAAACTGTCAATAAAATTATTTTAGCTTATTCTGGTGGCTTAGATACCTCCGTCATGATCCCTTGGTTAAAAAATAATTATAATAATACTGAAATTATTGCTGTTATCTGTGATTTAGGGCAACAGGAAGATTTAGTTGCTATTCAAAAAAAGGCTTTGAAAAGTGGTGCTACAAAAGCGTTAGTCTTGGATGTCCAAGAAACATTTATCAAGGATTACTTATGGCCCTTAATGAAAGCAGGTGCCTTGTATGAAGATCAATACATTCTAGGAACCATTTCACGCCCCCTCATTGCTCAAAAACTCGTGGAAGTTGCACTAGCGGAAAAAGCTCAAGCAATTGCGCACGGTGCTACAGGCAAAGGCAATGATCAAGTGCGCTTTGAATATACCATTAATGCACTAGCACCACACTTAAAAGTCATTGCACCTTGGCGAGTATGGGAAATTAAATCAAGGCAACAAGCCATCGAGTACGCGAAAGAGCATGGTATTGAATTAACGCTAACCCCGAAAGCACCTTATTCGCGCGATCATAACATTTGGTATATTTCTCATGAAGGCGGTGTGTTAGAAGATCCAGCCCAAAGTTGCCCTGATGATGTATTACTGATGACTAAACCCCTGGAGCAAACGCCTAATCAGCCAGAGCAACTCAGTATTAAGTTTAACGAGGGTATTCCGGTTGCCATTAATGATCAACCATTACCACCGGTTCAACTCTTAAAGCTGCTCAATGAAATCGCTGGTAACCACGGTATTGGGGTTGCTGATATTATTGAAAATCGTCTAGTTGGCATGAAAATTCGTGGCGTGTATGAAGCGCCGGCGGCGGCTGTGCTTTATAAAGCCCATAAAATGCTGGAAAGTTTATGTCTTGATAAAGCAACGCTGCACCTTAAGCAATCGTTGCAAGGCACCTATGCCAACTTAGTTTATGAAGGACGTTGGTTTTCGCAAACGCGCGAAGCGCTCGATGCGTTTATTGCCGTGACACAAAAATATATTACCGGCACGGTTACACTTAAACTTTTTAAAGGCAATATTGTGCCTGACAGGATGACTTCACCTTATAGCCTTCATCATGCGGCCTTTGCAACGTTTGAAGAAGATGAAGTTTATAATCAGCAAGACGCGGCAGGCTTTATTAATTTATTTTCTTTATCAGCAAAAGTCTTTGGTATGGTGCATGGAGGAAAAAATGAGCAATAAAACTTGGGGCGGACGCTTTAAAAAACCATTGCATCCGCTTGCTGCTCAATTTAACGCTTCCTTAGCCTTTGATCATGTTCTTTATACCTATGATATTTTAGGCAGTAAGGCTCATGCACAAATGCTGGGCAAGCAAAACATTATTCCTCAAAGTGATGCAGATATGATCTGCCATGCCCTGGATGCAATTTTACAAGAGCTTGCGGCAGGTCAATATGTTTTAGATGCTCATTTTGAAGACATTCATATGTTTATTGAACATCTATTAATTGAAAAAATTGGTGATATTGGGAAAAAATTACACACGGGGCGCAGCCGTAATGATCAAGTTGCTCTTGATTTACGTCTCTATACCCGAGAGGCAGTTGATAAAGTTGTTAGCCTATTACAGCCAGTCACGACCGTTTTATGCACGCTCAGTGCTGAACATGCTAGCGCTAAAATGCCTGGCTATACCCATTTGCAACAAGCACAACCAGTCTATTTAGGTTGGTATCTGGATGCTTATAAAAACATGTTTGAACGTGATATTAGCCGCTTTATCGATTTAAAAGAACGCATGAATTTCTCCCCCTTAGGCGCTGGCGCCTTAGCGGGTAGTAGCTTGCCTCTAGATAGGCAATGGGTCGCCCAAGAACTAGGCTTTAAAGGGGTTATTGAAAATACCCTTGATGCGGTGAGTGACCGCGATTTTATTATGGAATTTTGCAGCGCTGCTGCTATTACCATGGTGCATTTATCAAGAATGTGTGAAGATTTTATTTTTTGGGCAACCACTGAATTTAATTTCTTAATCCTAGATGATGCCTTCGCCACAGGTTCCTCGCTTATGCCCAATAAGAAAAATCCTGATATCTTAGAATTAATACGCGGTAAAACTGGACGCGTTTTTGGGCATTTAATGGGTATTTTAACGGTCATGAAAGCACAACCTTTAGCTTATAATAAGGACATGCAAGAAGATAAAGAAGGCTTATTTGATACCGTTATAACCTTAACCTCTTGTCTGACGATTCTTGCTCCCTTCTTAAAAAGCTTAACCTTTAATACAGCTAAGATGAGTGAGCAAGCCAATCAAGGCTATCTAGATGCAACGGCCTTACTAGAAACTTTGGTGAAAAAGGGCATTCCTTTTAGAGATGCGCATCATCAAGTCGGTGCTTGGGTAGCTAAAGCTGTTGAGAAAAATTGCTCATTAACCGAGATTTTAAAGGAGAGCGATGATGGCATATCTCCTGTTGGCTGATAACGCGTATTTGCAGCAGGCGCGTTGTGTAGCTGTTAAAACTCTTCCTAGCGTTTTAATAGCTATGCCTTTCAGTTGTAAAACACTCAGTATCTTAATATGTATTAATCAAAGGGGCTACGTATGATAGCTAATAAAAATCAACAAACACTTTTAGAACCTTTGCAAGAGCTGCATGGGCAAATAAAGCATCCAAATAAAACCAAACATCTTTTAACAGGGAATGAGTTATCCGCGAAAGATATAGCTTATATATTGCGCTTAGCCCATGCCATTAAACAAAATCCTAGTCAATATCACAACGCGCTGAGCAAAAAAGCATTAGCAATGATTTTTGAAAAACCTTCTTTTAGGACCCGCTTAAGTTTTAATTTAGCCATAGAGACACTAGGGGGTATAGCAGTAGAAAGCATTAGCAGTACGAGAAAAACAGAAGAGCCCAAAGACTTCATGCGGGTATTAAACGGTTATTGTGACTTTGTCATGGTAAGAACTCATGCAGATGAGCTGTTAGAAGAGATAGCGCAATATGCAACAATTCCCATCATCAATGGACTATCGGCCTTATATCATCCTTGTCAAATACTGGCCGACTTATTATCCTTACAAGAATGCTTTGGTAAGCTTGAAGACTTAACACTAACCTACATTGGCGATGGTAATAATATTTTGCATAGCCTGCTTACTATGGCACCGCGTGTTGGCGTAACTATCCATTATTGTTGCCCAAAAGGCCATGAACCTGATGCAACAATCTTGTCTTATAGTAAAAACTTATTCCCCAATAAAATTCATTGTTATGCAACGCCCAAGGAGGCTGTGCAAAATGCCCATGCAGTTTATACTGATGTTTGGGTAAGCATGGGATTTGAGCAGCAAAAGACCCAAAGCGCTTTTAATGAGTTTCAAGTGAATGAAGCATTGATGACGAAGGCCAGATCTAACGCTGTCTTTATGCACTGTATGCCAATGGAGCGTGGCAAAGAAGTTTCTGTGACGCTACCTGATAGCCCCCAATCTATTATTTTTAACCAAAGTGAAAATCGCTTACATGTGCAAAAAGCAGTTTTATTATTTTTAAATTCATGCTAAGCATTTCAACTTTTATATTGATTATTAATTAAAGAAAATAAATGTGTTGCGGAAGCTAAATTCAATTCTTAAGTATAGGAGCTACATCAGTAAATTAAAGACGCTCTTAAATTGCAGCGCTAAACTTTAAGCAAAGAAGGCGCCTGTTTTCTTTTACCCGAAGCTATTATTTCTCCATTGTAGTAAATTTGATGATGAAAGGCTAGTTCTTAGTTCTTTAGCAGCAATAAAGCGTCTCAAGTAGTTGGGACTTACTAAAGACTCAGAATTGGTTAGGACGGTTAAGTTACATGCTTGCGCTAAATCAACCTTATCTTCAATTCTACATTGAAGAATTTCTTGAAATTGGCTTGACCATCGTGCACTTTTTGTCACTTTTTCAAACTTTAAGGTTTTAACTAAGTCTGGGTTCTCATTAATATAATGACATAAACTTTCAAATTGATCAGTTTTGTTTTTCTCTACTAAATAAAAGAATAGTTGGCACTTGAACACTTTGAGCTCGGGCCTATCGTGTCTTATATTATTATAAATAGATAAAATACGTTGATAATAGTTTTTAAAAGGAGCCATAACAAGGCTACTATTATCTGGAAAAAATTTTGGATCAATTTTAAATTCTTGCCACATATCTGGATGCTCAATCATATCAATGAAGGTCAGGATACCAGCTGGTGTAATATGAGTATTGTTTAGAAATAAAAAACCACCATTGGTTATATAATCTTTACCCGTACTTAGCATTCTACAAAATAAATCAGTATTATCTTCAATAGATAGATTCTCTAAGTTAAATTGTGATAAATAGCTAAACGGTTTTACGGCGTTGTTTAAAAATTCAAGACTATCCTTATAGACAAGTGCAATATTGACATCATCAGAATCATAAGCATAGTTAAACTCAGCATCATGCCAATTCCAAGTTTCTTTGCTCTTTAATATCGTTGTTTGCCGCGTAAAGAAATCACTTATATGCCACAGAGCTTTAATAATACACTTAGGCGTTTTTGACATCTGAAGACTATGGAACTTCTCATGATCTATTGCTTCTAAAACTGTAATTGGTTTTAACCCATGAATTTGAGAATAAAAGGGCCATTTAGGATAAGGTAGTGAAGATGGCCGAGTAAATTGTCTTACACCAGCCATAATATCATCAATGGTTAGCATACCTAAGCGAAAAGTAGGCTTGACATAATTTTCTTCAAAACGCGCAATACCTAAGGCATCAAAGGCGCCCATAGACAGTCGAACGATTTCTTTCTTAGTTACTTCAACCTCTGTGATGTTTTTCTCTGCTAAAGGTCTGCCATCATCTTGTTGTTCAAGTTCATCTTGCTTATCTAGGGGGCCCTCACCAGACTCAGATATTATATGACCAGATGCTGTAAAAGACGAGGTTTGTTTTTTATCGTGTTCAATTACCGCATCTTCCTTGTAGTCATGCACATATAAGGCTCCCAGTTTATACAGTGTATTGCCTAATTGATCTGCATTATTATCATTGAATTTTAAATAGCCAACTTCTGTTGTGTAAAAGATTTGCTCTGAAGGAGGAAGGGATAATAATAATAACCTAAATGCTTCTTTTTGTGTTGCATCTAAAGGTAGATTTGGACGTGTGATGGAAGGCAGTAATATAGTTTCTGCCTCTGGCGTAAAATTTCCAAAGTGGTCTAAAATTTTATATGTTTTTCGGGGGTTAAAATCCTCAAATACATATAAACGCTCAAAAATAGTACAAATTTGATGATATGAGATTTTACCTTGATCAAATAGCGCTAGGGCAACATAAGGTAATTTGACGTCAGAGAAAATATCTTCTTCCCAATTTCCATTCTTTATTGCAAGCAGCAATTCATCAGCTAATCTTTTATTAACTGAGCGGTAAACTGATTTATTACTAAAAAAATCCTTAACATTTTTTTTATGACGCCAGAATGTTTGAATTGTTCTTGCTGCACTATCTGCAGAATTAAACTTGTGCTTTTTATTTGTATCTGCAAACTTAGCAGAAATAACAGCCATATACTGTTCTACTTCAATTTTCGATAATCGATTTGAAGCGGAGTCTTGTAATCTATTAGATTTTCTTTTTTTAGATAAGTAACTTTTTTTGTAAAAACTATCCCAAGCTTTCTCTGCTTCTGATGGTAGTGTAATAGGCATGTTGTATACCTCTAAATTCTATAGTATCTCAGAATTATCTACTTAGCTCTGGTAAGATAGGTTAATAAAAATGCAATACAATTTTATAATCTTAGCCTTATTTTAAAAGAAAATTCTTAAGAAATTATTAAATAACAGCTAAATTTAAATTTATATTTCAAGAGGGATTTAAAATCATTAATAAAAAGCAAATTATTCATTAATTGAGCTATTTATTGTAAAATGAAAACCACAGTTGAAATTCCTAAATCCCCTATGTTTGGCAAGAAGGGCTAGGGGAGTTAACAGCAACCGGCATTAACCAAAAGCTTCAATTAGGCAAAAAATTGCGGTTAGTTAAACCCCTTTATTATCTATAATTAGATGAAAAATACCTATTAGTGGATGTTTAATTGACATTAATCCATTTATAGGCTAATTTAATACATATATAGATTATTCTGGGAGGCTGTAATGAGTAACTCTATAGCTTTAAAAAATAGCCGATCCGTTGATCTGAATATTGATACTTTAAAGAGAAATACGGCAAACATAGTACAATTATTCAAGCATTGGGATTTAAAAGTTGATGAACAATGCAATTTATTGGGTGGCATAAGCCCTCAACAATTAAACAATTTCCAAAATGGTAAAGCTCATATTTCGGGTAGAGATACCATAGAGCGTGTTGGAAATCTGCTTGGCATACATAAAAGCCTAAGAATTCTATATCCTTACAATAGAGCAGTTGTCTACAAGTGGATAAAAGCTAGAAATAAAAGACTTCATAACTTAACTCCTCTAGAAGTTATGTTATCTGAAGGCTATATTGGCATTGCTCAAGTTAGGAAGTTAACGGATTACATGAGAGGAAATTAATGTCATTGTTCGAGATAATAATTGATTATTCTGAAGATGTTTTTCGAAATATCCCTTCTGTAAGGCCAACGCAAGATTTATTTGATGATCTAAGTGAGAATCCCAATAATTGGGAAGCAGCTAATAATTTAGAAGCCGCTACACATTCTTGTCTTGAAAATAGCCAACTAATACAAAGAGGTTTTGAGTATAGTGAAAACTCATTCATTGATTATCCTTTTGAGAACTTAACTGCATCCCGCTTTAGTGATGGGCAAAATCCATGCTGGTATGCATCTGAAACATTAGAAACCACTATATATGAGACAGTATATCATTTTACTAAGAGCATTACTGATGCGCTTGATGCATTTAGTGGTGAAAAGCAAATTTATGTAGACAGACGGGTAGCTAAAGTAGCTTGTATTGGCTTAGCTATAGATTTGTCATCTAAAACAGAAGAGTACCCGTGGCTTTTAGATCCAATAAACTATTATAGATGTCAGGAAGTAGGAAAACGAGTTGCCAGAGAAGGTCATCCATTGTTAAGAGTGAGATCAGCTAGACATTTTGAAGGTGTGAATATAGTAGCTTTTAGAAGTAATGTTTTATCAAATGTTAGAGAGTATTGTTTTTTGAAATATGCTCTTAATTTGGAAAACATGAAAGTAGTTGTTACACGTGGGAAAAGAACGATTATGACTATTAATAATGATAGTGAATTTGCCTATAATCACGATAGATGTTTTAAAGCCATATCATAATTTAGCTTTATCAATTACAGCCGATAACGGCAGCCAATTTGCCAAACATGAAAAAATAGCCGAGCAATTAAATACCGATTTTTTCATTCATCTATTTAAAAAAGTGCAAGCTTTGAATCAATCACTGATGAATACTTAAAACAATTAAGGATAAAACTCAATGACAGGCCAAGAAAAACATGAGGCTTTAAAACACCAAATATATTATTTTTGGCTTCAACAGCGGGTTTAATAAATTAACTAAGTCTGATTATCACAATAATCAGACTTAATTGGCATCTTGGAGAATCTCACACGAAGTGCAACAAATCCCTTCTGCAAGCCACTAGTTCAGCTCATCAAATATGGTCTATTGTTAATTTCATGTGTGAGCTGATTAATAGCATGTGATTTCATGACATCAATATTGGTTTGCCTTGGCAGCTCAACACGTAAAACACCATCGATAGTTTTGAAATTCAGAGCCTTGATCAAAAGTAATTGTTTTAATAGCAGACTTAATCGATTTTACAGTTGAGATAAGCGCTAATGCGGTAGCTTTTGCTGTTTTATTCTCATTTTTGATGGCAATTAAATAGCGTGTCTTTCTTTCCCTTAACGTCAATAAGTTACCTTTGATACCTCGCTTAAACATCATAAGGTCACCTTCCCAGTGACCAAATTCAGCACGTTCATTAATAACTTGAGGTCGGTTAGTAATCAGCAATTCACTAGGAAACCTCGAGTGACGCGCATAACGTTTAATACGTAACTTATGTTTACGTCTTAAACATGAATAAAATCGATTACGGATGGCGTAATCACTATAAATATAGCGGTAAATTGTCTCATGAGAGATATGCATCCCTACTTTGTTTTCACGTTTTAAACGCCCTTCAATTTGCCAAGGTGACCAACCCCTTGCGAGCTTCTTATGAACATAATCTTGAAGTAGTTTGTTATCATCTAACTTTCGATGGCGTTTCCGGCGCTTTAAATAACGCTTATGGGCAGTTTGGCCTAAATAGTAAGGCTCATTATCAGTCCAAGAACTAACTATGCTATTGCGCTTTAGTTCTCGATAAATCGTTGAGCGATGAACCCTGAGCAGGATTGCTATCTTTGATTTAGCATAGCCCTTGGCCAGCATTAAACTAATAAATCCCCTATCTAGCTCCGTTAACTGTTTATAGTGTTTTCCCATCTCTTTCCTCTCGCGCAACTGATGATAGTTTAATCATCTGTCGCACTTCAGGAAAGATTCTGCCTTTACAGCCATTGTCCTCGCTATATTTAAATTAAATCGTCAATTAACAAAAATTCATTATATTCGCACGGTTTAGCTCATGTAATATGCAATCCTGAACAAGGTTTTCTCCTTTTAGAGCCAAGTCAGAGTTATGTTTTAAATTATATTTTTTATAAATAGCATGGATAAAAGCTTCATAATTATTACGATCGTTAACGTCATCAAACATATAATTAGGATGACTAGAATGTTTAAGTTCTAAAAGATAAACATCATTTTTACCTTTATCTGCCAATGCTTGAGCAATATTTCTTGTATTTTTACAGGTAACTACTGTATCTTTTTTTGAAGTGATAAAAACAATTGGAATTCCTTCAGGGAATTCTTCAACACTTTTTAAGGGTGATGGCCCTTCTGGATCGTACTGCATCAGGTTATATTTCTTAAAAAAAGAAAAACCTAAAGTTATAGCATTTGAAATTTTTTTTGAAATAAAATCTACTGGAATTGTATTTGCTACCCTGCAAGGTATAACATTTTGTACAGAATCAACTGCGCCCTCTAAGACGACTAGTTTTACTTCGGGATATTTTTCCTTTGCAAAAGCACAAAATGTTGCAGCGGTACCCCGAGAGACGCCCCATAAAATAAGTCCATTTGTTTTATCTTTACTAACTAGCCAGGAGTCATATTTTTTTCTATGTGATTGTATATCTGTTTCTTGGCCAATACTCACCTGTGAAAGAATTGGAGTGTGAAATACTACTGACTCTGTTTTTGGGAGACTAGATGTAAAGTGAAACCCATTATGCCAATTAGCTCCCCATGTTATAGCTGAACCTATTATTTTAATAGAATTAAGGTAGGACAAATAGGAATCAAAAGGATTCAAATTAACATCGGCAATTTCAACACCTAAATGCACTTTATAAATCACGTTCAGCGGCGAAAGATTATTTCGTCCTGTACACCACATTGTTTCGCCAGTTGTTGCATTAACTTTCTGATTACCTACATACTTAAGTACTTGCGTTTGAGAAGAGCCATTACCTTGAAAAAATAAGGTATCGCATAACTCTCCTGCATCTATTTCTAATAACTCTTCTATCCTTTTTCCCTGCATCATTAGCACCTCAGACCAAGTAGTTAATTTATATCATAATACTAGAAATATCAAGAATTAAAATTGTCCATTAAGATTATTATTCATAAATACTTAATCTTTTTTTTGCTTGATTGAATATACTTAATGCTTTTGAATACTCTGATATTTATAATCATGTGTTTTTGGGACACTAAGCAATAATGCTCGATTCTGTAATAAATATAAAATTCTCATATTACATCTGTAGGTTTATAAAGAAATGTAGCCTAGGTGAAACAAGAGGATGTCTTGATCAGAAGATGTTAATTGTTTAGTTGTTTCAAAAATAGTAAATTTATATTTAATCAAAAAGGCTCTGAGCATAGCAGATTTCAAGATTTTATCTGACTTAGTTTGAAATACAGTTTCATAAAGCTTGACTAAGACTTGGTAATTATCCTCAAAAGTCGAGTTTCTTATATCACTAAGAAATAATTTAAATTCTAATTCGGCTACTTTTTCAATATTGAACTCCAATTGTTTTTGTTCTTTAATCTCCTGATATGCCGATCGTAGATGAAGCATTAGATATATACCTAATGTATGATCGTCAGCCCCTTTTCCTAATCGTTTTATTTCTCTTACTGCTTGGATATAATGGTGTGCAACTTGACTCGGGTTTTCAACGTTACATTAAAGCTACCCTTACTTACCATCGCCAGAGATAAAATGGCTCTGTTTGCTTCTTAAGATGTGTTTTTGGGACACGTGCTCTCCTCTATGCTTCGTCTCTCAATATCTTATAAATTTGAAATATAAATGTACAATTGGAATAAATATCAAGCAGCTCAATCGTCTCTGGTGATTATTTAGATTTTGTTGGGCTGCACTTCGTTTAGCCCAACCTTGCTACATTTAGTCTTAAATAGATGCTTTCTGAAAGTGGATTAATTCATTTTAGGTCTGGCTTCTGATAACGCTTTGGGTGAGCCATCGCCGTACAAATAGGAATTAAACAAGACTAAGGCGCTTTCAGTTAAAGCTAGTGCCATTCCAGCCATTCCCAAAACCTTCAATAAAGGGCCGGCTTCGCCAGAATTGGTATATGTTTCAAATGCCTCAATTGACAACAACATAAATCCAGCTGTAAATTGCACCCCTCCTACTAGTTGACCCATATAAGTATAAGCCGAATCATCACCTTTATTTCTAAAATACCGGTTACCAAAAAATCCAAAAGCACCAATAACCATACCTCCAATACCAGTAACTATATTTCCTCTAGTCAAAGATTCACTTGCTTTGCTTAAAGCATAAAGCACTGCAGGTCCTCTAGTAGCAATTTGAGTATTTAGTTTCCTTGCGTTTTCATAAACATCAGGACTTATCTTACTTGAACCAACTGGATTAACATCCAACTTTTCTTGCTCCATCGTCTCTTGTGGCATCACTTGCTCCTTGTTGACTTTTAGAAAGTATACAATAGTACTGTGCAACACCGCCCTTAAAATTGCAATTGTAGGCTTAGGGTTATCTTCTTTACAAAATAGGCTTAATCAAGAAGGTTGCATCAGTGTATTGAATCCGCCATTCCAAAATTTTAAATAAGTCTGATTCTAAAATTTATGAGACTTAATAGATGTTAATTGATAAAATGCTTGCTCTTCTGGTAAATACTCTTATGAATTGATCTTGTATATTCCAACAGCTAGTAATAGCCAGCCAATGATAAAGCAAGCTCCACCAAATGGAGTAATTATTCCAATTGCTTTTACTTGCATCAAGCTCATTAAATACAAGCTACCTGAAAAGAGCAGGATACCAATAAAAAATAACCATCCGGATACTCGCAGAGTTTTTGTATCAAATTGCAAAAGAACCATCCCAACAAACAACAAGGAAAGACTATGGATAAATTGATACAAAATACCTGTTTGGAAAATTTGCATCTGGTAGTCGCTAAATTGTATCTTCAAGGCATGAGCTGCAAAAGCACCTAAAATTGTGGCAGTCATTGCTGAAAATGCACCTATTAACATAAAAATTTTAAATATTCTCAATTGAGAAGTAGTATGAAGCACTTGCTATCCTTGAAAAATTTTAAATGTAAAATATCAACTGAAATTTTATAGCTATTAATCCATAATCCACTCTCAGCATTTAAACCACATTCTCAACGCTAACTGACAAATCGAGCCCTTCTCGATCCAATAAATCCTGCAGACAAAGCCGAACAAACTGTTTTTTAGAGTAACCTAGCTTGTTAGCGAACTCGGCAGCCATTTTGGGGCTAATGAAACGTCTATAATAATCTAATGCAGCCTGTGATTTACTAATATTCATGTTTATTGACCTCTATAAACTCAACAATTTCCATCTGCTGATTTTTTCCCATGATATAAATTGCTCGATAAGCTTTACTTAAGCGAATAGAGCGCTGCCCTTTTCATTTTCCTTGCAGCGGTTCATCGTGAAACTCCGGTACCTTTCGAACCTCTAATAATCCTTCATGTACAACCGCTTCAATCCATTCAAACAGTTTAATGGCAATATGTGTAGGCACCTTCTTTAATTCTTTTTCCACTTTTTTGGTTAAAACAACCGTATAACAATTCATTATTACAAACGACTTATTTTTAATTTTATTGCACCCTAATTTAGGGTACAAATCAAATAAGCAATGCATGGACTATCAACCCCTATGCTACCAAATAAATTAAGGTTTAAAGTTAGAGGCGTGATTGTCATCCTCTGAAATAGCAAATTGTTTTAGAATGTCATCGACGTTACCTGTCAACTTGGATCCTTTGAATGTTTGTTTTATTTCAACATTTTGATTGACAGTTCCTGTGATTAAGGGTTTGAAAGCCCCATGTAAATTCAAATTTCTGTTATTCTTAAGCTCTTCTAATGAACTATCTTATAATTCTATAACTTAGATTTCAAAAAGAGCTAGACGAATAATTTTATTATTATAATAATGAGCGCCCTTATCTAGGCGTAATGGGTTGTGAGCGAACCCAATGCCAACGTTTATTGATAACCAGATTTAGATAAAAAGCTTGCTTAACTAAAATTGACCTGACAGACATTGATTCCAAATGGGATACTGTCAGCTGTACCACACAATTATAATAAAGTGATATTACTATGCTACAAGAAGAAAAAAATTCCCCGCTAAATTCAACGAATCAAAACAATACAATAATCTTAGATGTGCCTGGTGATGTTATTGGAATATTAGCATCTAAATACCTTTCTCTACACAGTATTTTTTCATTAAGGTTAGCGTCTAAAAAATTTGGCTCTGATCCGCACCTTAAAGCAGCAATGAATATTGAGAAGAAGAAACTACAAATCGCCGTTCATGCATTTGGCAGTTTTTATTTGTGGGAGGGGAAAGTATTTGCTGTTGGAAGACCCTACAGAGGCTTGGAAAAAAATATAGAGCATATCCCCATTCAAAATGACTTTTTGATAAGAACCATGCACGTGGGAAGTGAATATGCTATTTTTGGCGATATGAAAAATAATTATTTTGAATTTGGAAAACACCTTTCTTCAGAACTGACTCCCACCTATGCAGAACAAATAAAGAAGATAGAGTTTTCAGATGGTGCCATTACTAGAGTTGTAACGGGTGACTACGATTATTTTATTTGTGATAACAAAGGTCTATGGCATTCTTCCGGGCCTTACCAGGCGGCATTAGATTATATTCAAAAAAAAGGTAAAAATATTACTGATGTAGTTAGCAAAGATAAGCATATTTGTTTACGCGATAGTGACGGTAGTTGGTATGGATTTGGTAAAGGCGAGTTTTTTGGTGCTAAGGGAGAAATTAAGGAGCCTGTGCCTATCATGCTACCCGCTGAAGAAACAATCTTAGACATTAAGCTTGGTAAAGAAAATACTTTTATACGGGGCAGTAGTGGCCGATGGTTTGCTTGCGGTTATAATAGTCGTAACCAATTAGGAGCTAATGCTAGTTCCTCTTACCCAATTTTTGAATATAAATCTCCACACGGTCTTTCAATTCAGAATCTTGCTGCGGGCGATTACCATGTGTTTGCATGCGACACACAAGATCAATGGTATTTTTCAGGAGGTTATATCAGGCATCAAGCAAATAATAGTAAGCACCCTATTTCGATTGCGTGGGAAGGTGATAAATTATTTGAACCTATTAATTTACCCAACTCAAATAAAATTATTAAAATCATTACTGGTACATCGCATACTTTTTATCTTGATAATAATAGAAATTGGTATGTCGGAGGGCCAAACATAAGTCATGATCTAATAGGACTTAAAGAGGCAAAATTAACTTTACAGCCACAAGAATTTAATTTCTTTGAATTAGCAAATGTTTCAGATAGTGAAGAAAATATGGAATGGTATAAGAGTATGAGAATTTAAATTATTCTTTAACAACTGCGAATACAGGGCAAGGTTACTTCGCTATGAGAATAACTCTCAAAAAATGACCGTTTCTAATCCTTAACGCTTCTTTCACTTAAATTAAAGTGTAATTGATTGGCTGATTTTGTATAACCTCGGTTAAAGGAACAGACTTGGGCACTTAAATTATCTTGTATCAATAGGCATGTTACCGGTTAGCAAACTACTATAATTAGCTGAGAGAGCATAAAGGAAGGATTATATTAGGCTAATGGGTAAAGCTATCCAAAGGGGTAGGCCATCTTTCTGTATTACTTATATTTTAATAAAGAGTTTTTAAAATCGTTTAGCCCAAATGCATACTGTTTAAAATGGAGCTATTGTCAATTATTTAGGAGGTTATTATGAAAGAAAAAGATGCAATAGAACTGGAAAAAATATATGGCTCATCAGCCGTTGCAAATAAATTACGACGAATTGCAGAGGCTATTGAGCAAAACACAGGCTTTCAAATACAAATAAACAAAAAGCGTATTTATGTACCCGTTGATGTGTATGTTGAATTTGAGTATGAAGAAGAAAGCGATGAATACGAGCTTGGCATTGAAATAAAGTGGAAAAAAAATAAAGGTTAGTTTTTCTTGGGAAAGAAGTTGAATTAACTTATTAAAATCCCACATAAATAGTAAAACAGAATACACAGATTGTCAATGTATCAAGATGAATCATATTAATTGATTATAGAACACAATAAGTCAGAATGTTAAGTTTAATTTATTAAATTTTAGACTATAGATGTCCATTAATATAAGCTTAAAAAAGTGTATTTATCACACTATATTTCCTAATTAGGAAATATTAAAAATAAACAATATCTTGAAATTAATAGCTACTTAACTGTTGGGAGGCAACTAGCAGTCAAATTATTTTCCCTAAAATTTTGTTTAAGTTCATTGGTTCTGTGGCAAAAAGTTAATTTAGTAGAAATCAAAAAAATATTTTCCACCAGCAAAATTTAAGAAATTTAAACATTAAATTAAATTCCCACTTAAAGGGCAAAGATAGCTAACATTTGACTTCAAAGTCCCACTTTCAAAAAGTAGAAAATTTTTTGCAGCAGAGCTTAAATAAGCATAATGTCTTGAGCAAACAAGCTAGAATAATCAACTTTTAGACGCCAGAGTAATATTAAAACTTCTTTAAAAATCCTAGGAAATTTATCTGTAATGCATCTTTAACATCCATTAGCCTCTCTTTGATGCGGCCTTGATTTCTTTCCTCAGCACTCTTTATTTGTTTGTTAACATAGTCCATAGGGGTTTGATTAGTTTTGTTCTTTACATTTTTGTCGACCCCATTTTCTATTAGCCATATTACTATTGACGGTAATGCTCTTCGGCAAGCTGTATGCATCGGCGCATTGTTGTATGAGTCTTTAGCTACTTTATTAATATCGCAACCAGAATCTTTTAACAACTTTATTATTTCTAGCATGTCTGTTTCATTGCTATCTGTTGCTCTCGCAATCGCAAAATGTAATGGCGTGTACTTTGTTTTTGGATCATTGAAATTTAGATCATAATTTCTTTTTTGTGCTTCTTTGATTAATTTATAAACTCCATTGAAATCTACTTCCCTAATTTTTTCTTTTAAATTTTCCATAAACTCTTCCGACGGCCAATTACTTTGATGAAACATAGAATAATTCTCCGGGTGATCTTATAAATATATTATAGCTGGCTCTGTTGCAACATCCAAAAGATTACGTTCGCTATTACACAGGCTCTAAATTGTAATAATAATTATACTGCTGCATAAGTGACTTCTTTTTTCTTAAAAAAGTTTATGATTTTATCCGGGTTAAATTGAATTTTTGTCAGATAATAGCGAATGTTTATAGTTAAATCATCCAGGTTTTCAACGCTCTGAAATGGTTGCAGTTGCCCTTGACATCTTGGCTGACTAATTCCTGACGATTGAGCTCAGGGCTGTATGAGGACAAAAAAAATTTCAATGTTATCTTTAAGCTGATTAATGTATTGTTGCACTTTCTTACTAGGATGAACTTTAAGGTTAACAACAATAAGGAATATTTTTTGCTTAACTCGGCGGCACATTCGGCTCAAAAATTTGATAAATTTTTGACTATCACAGATGTCTGTAAAGACCATCCAATTCATGAAGCCTTATGGGTTAATATGAATTAATAGTCCAATTTATAACCTATTATATTTTCTCAAAAAACGACCATTTTGCGGAAATAAAATCTTAGGCTTTTCAGTATTCACTCACCACTTTAAAATTAAGTTTTAAAGGTGTTAATATAGTAATTTAACTTCTAGGGTATTTAATTTCATGTCAGACAAGACTCGTGGGACAGTAAAGTGGTTTAATGAAGACAAAGGTTTTGGTTTTATTGAAAGCAATGGCAAAGATTACTTCGTCCATTTTAGCGCGATTCAAAGCGGTGGTTTTAAAACGCTTTCAGAAGGGGCTCAGGTTTTGTTTAAACCTTCGCAAGGTCAAAAAGGACCGCAAGCTGAAGAGGTTGAGGTTATTTAATTTAATAAATTTTGAGCTTAACAGTTATTCATCTCAAATTAAGAACTATTAAAGCGCTTATCTTGTATTTCAGATATTACATAGAATTAATTTATAATGATATTACTCATATTGTTAATTATATGAGTAATATCTAGTTTTATAACAAGAGCAGTTCGCTCTTGTGTAGAGACGTGAACATACCCATAAATCATCCTAAATTCTCTGAATTATTTTATGATTTAAGTGTCATGCCCTTATCAGCGAGCTCTTGCAACGCTGCTTCATTTTTATGGACGTTCAATTTCATTCCGGCTAATATTTCAGGTGCCTTAGTAAATTGAATATCAGCATATTCGACTACTTGAATGAAATTACCCCAAGGATCGAGAAAATCGAAAAATTTATCCCCTATAAATTCTGCTCCAGCTTCTATTGCTAACTCTTTAACCTTAGAGCGGTCATCAACTACCAAACCAAAATGACGAATTTTATCTTTATGGGGGGTTGTACTTTTCATAAGGGCAATAAATTGATCGCCTAAATCAATAAAGGCATGCTCGTTACTCTTGCCTCGTAAAGTAAAATTAAAAATGTGACTATAGAATTCTAATGCTTTTTCAACATCACCTACTTCAAGTGCTATGTGGTTAATGCCAATTAAATTTGATTTAGCCATGATAAGCCTCCTTTCTATATAATATTTATTTTCATCTCTGCCCTGTGAGAAAGTTGACGAGCCTCTCTTCAAGGGATTTGTAAGTTAGGGATAACGCCTGCTTGTGCCCTTCTTTGAATAGAAACTTCCTGCATCATTTAGTGCGCAGGGCGCAATGGAATAGCCAACTAACTCAAGACATCATAAAATTAAACTCTCCAAGCTAACTATCTATTTCTTTCAGAGAAGATATTTTCAAATAGAAAATAAATAAATTAACTTATATCTACATTGCTTATCGAAGGTTTAGGCGATATGTTAATTGCTTGGTTCATAGTTAATATTCAATATTAGTCATAAACTAACTATGGAAACAATGATTAGTCATATAACAACTGGTTTTTTTAAATGATTTCTTTTCTCAAAATGAAAACTATTTGTTATAGAAGAATTCATCGGTAATCTTATTAACAGCTATTTAATAAATTCAAAGGCTTAAGCTGCTAAATTCACAAATTAATGAGTTATAAACAGTAATGGCATTGTGCTTTAAAAGGTTAAATATTCTATTATTACTATTAATAATCTGGATTTTTAGAGAAATAGTATGAAAAAAGGGTATAGATTGGGCTTTTGGAGCGAAACACAGAACGACTCTGTCCGACAAATTCAGAATTTACCTGAAGTAATTACAAATAGTTACTCTATAACTGCAAACTTTAACCCTATTAACATAAACGATACAATAATGAAAAATATTAGTCCTATACTACTTCGAGTTTTACAAGCCAGTACTGAGACAGCTGCGTTACAAATCACAGATTTTCATTATGCAAAAGTTTCAGAATTAACCGTTATCCCTAAAAGTAGTTCTCAAGCTGGGCTAATCGATTTAGATATGTATCATATTTGTCATAATAGTTCTACTAATCAAAAGATAAATTTTCTTTTCTTAATTGATAAAAATAATGAAGTTGCAGGTTATACTCATTTTAGTTTTTTAGAAAACTCTACTCATTTGGCTGAAGCATATTCTGAACTTGGTTTTGTAGCAATTGATTCGATTGAGTCATATAGAAGAGAGAATTATTCCCTAGGTACGTTGCTTTTTCAGGCCGCCTTTGAGCAAAGCTTAAACGCAGGATATGAAGGCCGTATTAGCCTTTTTTCAGCGAATAAAAGCGGTGGATTTTACTTTAAGCTTGGACTTACTGCACTTAAGGAGCCTATTTTTGATGCGTTATATTATGAGGGCCAGAAGGAAATAGATGGTGAAATTATGTTTTTAACTGCCCCAGCAATTGATGCATGGCAGGAAAGAGCAAGGATGCATCCCATCTTAGAAAATACAAAATTATTGGAAAATAATAAAATTGGCTAAATTATTGGAAAATAATAAAATTGGCTAATTATCCTTATGCAAAACTTTTACTGAAATTAGTTATAAATAATCAGTTAGTGCTTGTCCCATTAGTCTTAATTCAATTAGCCGTCCAAACCATCTAACTTGGTCTAAATCAATTTTTAACAATAAAAGGTCTTGAGTTTCTTTTTGATATTTAATAAAGAAATTGCCCTGCTCTTTGTAGATTTTATTAAGAATAAGTTTGTAGATTTTATTAAGAATAAGACCGTATTTTTTAAAATAAACTAACCCATATTGTGATTCTTCAAGTGTGCTTGGGGCAATGATGGCTAAACTTTGATTAGGCAAATCACTATGACAAATTTTTTATGAATGAAGAAAGCAAAACTTTCATTAGGATAGGTCCCAAATATAAATTCATTTTCTAAAGGCCTGTTAAAAAAACTCAATGTATTTTGATTCCAATTCATAATGGGAAAATTCTTAACGCTACTTACGGGCTGATTGATTAACTCTGTTTCTAATAAAGTTGTAATTGATACAGCAGAAAATTGAGATAAATTTTGAAGAAGCGAGCTTCTAGGTTTTTTTGTTTTTCCTGATAACAGTGATGTAAGGTGGGTTGAGGAATATTTGCTAATCTCGATAAACTCATTAGATTGAGATTATGTTGACTCATCAAATTATTTAAATTTTTAATTAATGTATTATTCATCAAGGTAATTTACAGTAATGTCTTAAAGAGCATACAGATTTAAAGTTACAAAGAGTGAACTTTGCTGGTATTGGATAGTGCAATCTACTCTTAATTTAAGAATCCTTCTTAATAGGAATAAGGTTAAGTACCTTTGACTTAACCTTCAACTAACACGTCAGATTATAATTTAGGGATTGATTGCCTGAGTAAATTGTTTATTTTCTTCTTCATATAATTGTTCTTTTTCTGCTGTACCTTTTCCCTTTAAGGATTTAAAGAGAGAAAAACATTGTTGTGTATACATTAATTTTTTCTCAGAATCTTTAGTTAGATTGTGAATTGTTTTGTTCGGCCCAAAATGAGATGTTCCATGGTAATTAATGATATGACTTGCAATTCTTGCTTCAATTTTCTCTGGTAAATTTAATCTATTTTGGGATAGAAGGGTTAGCTGACTAAACGCTCTTGGTAATGCTCTTGCTTTTAAAAAGCCATCGTCATCTTCCCACTGTCGAAGTCTAACGTAATATCGTTTTAACTGCCTAGGCTCATCTGTCTTTTGCCTTTTCATACTTTGGGCTTGACGTTCTTTCTCTTCTTCCTCATTTTGCTTTTCAGCCACAAAAATATTAACGCTATCACTTAATTTCTGAAATTGAGTTTTAAACCCTTCATGATTGAAATACTCTGGCTTTGACCATAATTGTTTTTTAAAATCATTAAACCCTTTTAATAAGGCATGGTAATCTGATAACTGAAGGACAGAAGACTTAAGTTGGATTAGCTTTTCAATTAGTTCACTTTGATTGGAAGAAGAATTAATAAATACCTGAGAGATACGCTTGTAAAGATAAGTGGTCCAAGAAAAATCTATTTGTGTTAAGTCTTTAGCATTAATAAAATTTTCTAAATAGCAAATAGGTTTTAATAGTTGAGCTGCTTTCGCTTCTGGGGTGTCTTTGGATTTAATTTGATATAACTTTAAATCAGGAGCACTTTCTTTATCCATGTACTGAACATATTCTTTAAATTTTGGAAGAAAAAATTCCAAAGCCCATGCACTATTTATTTCGAAATAATGGGCATTCTTTTCATCATTAAAATAATACAATAGAGCAGCTTTTGGATATTGATTAAGATAGTTTAAGAACTGCTGATTAGCTTTTGTAGACATACCTCGTATAGCAAAATACATTCTTTCTTTATCAAAAGAACGAAAGTCAAGAAACTGTGAGTAAGTTTCTGTCTTCTCATCGTATGCAGCACTGAATTGTGGCGTTTCTTTTTTTTGAGGCACTATACCAAACTGACAGCGTTTTGGTTTATCCTGAATCCCTGCTATTTTTAAAATAGTTTCTTCCACAATATCCGTTTTTTTTGTACTTACTCCGTAATAAAGCAAAAATTGATTTATTCCATCTAAAAAATTTTTGTACATGAATACCTCCTTTTGAATTAGATGTGCTTTGGTTTAAGTTGAAGATAAACAGTTAGATAAGGACTTTCTTGACACTAAAATATACGTTGTATTGACTAAAGTAGCTAACTTTTCTTCTAATGAAAGCGATAAGCGTTTGTTGACTATGCATTTACAAGAAATGAACTTATGCCTACACTCAATGGACGTGTTCATTTAAAAGACCGGCGATGGTTGACCTAATAACAATAAAAAAGAAAGAAGAACCTTTAACGAAAAAGCCACCATTATTGCTAAATCTGAATTAGAATTAATGTAAGCTATTTTGAATAGTGAATTTCTTGATTAATGGAGTATTCAATGAAAATTATAAAAAGTATTATATGGAGTGTAAGTATTTTAACATTAAGTAGTACTGTTTTAGCAGCATCTAACAACTGTCCGCCTATAAATTTAATTAAAGACGCTAAATTCATAAAGGCATCCAACCTAATCAATGATTGGTGGGTACTAACTTCTGGCCTATACAATTATCAAAATAGGGTGTGGGAGACAAAATTTAAATTCCCTGGTTATTTCAATAGTGAAAGCGAAGCTTTAAAGCTAGGAATTATAACTTTCACATCTGTAAGTAATGGAATCCATGCGCCAGATGAAACAGAAGATAAAGGTAAATTAATTTGCATATATACTGATAGTTATGATTATCAAGTCTATGCACAAAGCCAATGATTAAACTGTATCTTTGATATAGAGATAGATCTCGTGTATTTATCTCAATATATCAAATTTAAAATAATTATTAACAGCAGGTTCTAAAAAGCTCTACTGATTATTCTCAAGGCATCGTCAGATTAACATATAGGATTAAATTTTATTCTGCTGACTCAAGAAAAACTAACCTTTATTTTTGCTCCACTTTATTTCAATGCCAAGCTCATATTCATCATTTTCTTCTTCATACTCAAATTCAACATACACATCAACGGGTACATAAATACGTTTTTTGTTTATTTGTATTTGAAAGCCCTTGTTTTGCTCAATAGCCTCTGCAATTCGTCGTAATTTATTTGCAACGGCTGATGCACCATATATTTTTTCTAGTTCTATGGCATCTTTTTCTTTCATAATAACCTCCTAAATAATTGACAATAGCTCCATTTTAAACAGTATATATTTGGGTTAAATGATTTTAAAAACTTGTTATTAAATAGATTGTAATAGATAGAATTTTTTAAATTAATTTGAATATATTAAAACGAGCCCTTCCAAGTCTCAACAACTTTTTCACTCAGACCTTAGTATAAATGATTAGCCAGGAACAAACCTAGGGCTTAAACTGTTTTATATTAGTAGGCATATGGCCGGTTAACAAATAGCTAAAGTTTGTTGAGAAGGTATTAAGAATTAGGTCATCATCTTTCACCAATTGTAGAATTTCATTCACTTCATCATCTTTCCTATTTTGTTGACTTATTAAACAATTCACTAACTGATAAAAAGGCTCACGAAATTTGCTTTGTAATAAATCACTATTATTAGCGTTTATAAACTCTCTTTGAGCATCATAAGGTAGATAGTTGACTAGCCTGACTAAATGTTTAAAAGTTGCTTGACGAACACCTTCGCTTGCATCGGCCAAAGTAGACTTGACCTCTTTAAAAAGCTTACTAATCTCTATTGGTTGCACGCGTGAGGCAAGTGTTACTAAACACGCTGCGGCTGCTTCACAAACATACACATCTGTATCACTTAATTTAGCCTTAACCTCGGTGATTATCGCGTTAAGCTTTGTAGGTGGCACGTGCGACGCAAGCGCTGTTAAACACATTACAGCTGCTTCACGAACATTCCCATCTGTAGCACTCAATTTAGCCCTAACCTCGGTAAGTATCGTGCTAAGCTCGGTAGGTGGCACGTATGACGCAAGCTTTGCTAAACACGCTACAGCTGCTTCACGAACATCTCCATTTATATCATTCAATTTTGCACTTACCTCCGTGAGTATAGTGCCAAGCTCGATGGGTTGCACATATGGCACAAATGCTGCTAAACACACTAGGGCTGTTTCACGAACTTCCCCATCTGTATCATTCAATTTTGCCCTCACCTCCGTAAGTATCGCGTTAGACTCGATAGGTTGCGCGTGCAAAGCAAGTGCTATTAAACATTGTAAAGCTGCTTGACGGACATTCTCGCTCGTATCACTTAAAGTAGCCTTGACCTCTGTGAGTATTATACTAATTTCAGTCGGTTGCGCGTGCAAAGCAAGCACTGCTAAACATTGTAAAGCTGCTCGACGCACATCTCGATCCGTATCAGTCAATTTAGCCTTGGCTTCTATAATTATCGTACTAAGTTCATTAGGTTGTGCCTGCGGGGCAACTACTGCTAGACATTCTACAGCTGCTTGGCGAACATTCCAGTCTTCATCATCTAATGTAGCTTTAACCACTGTGATTATCATAATCACTTCACTCGGTTGTGCATATGCTGTAAGCGCTGCTAAACACTTTACTGCTGTTTGACGAACATCCCCATCTCCATTTCTCAATTTACCTTTAACCTCCGTAAGTATCGTGCTAAGCTCAGCAGGCTGCACATGCGACGCAAGTGTCGCTAAACATACTGCGGCTGCTTTACGAACTTCCCCATCTATATCACTCAATTTATTACTGACTTTCGAGAATACTGTACTAAGGTCAGTGGGTTGTGCGTGCAAAGCAAGCGCTGCTAAACACGTCACGGCTGCTTGGCGAACATCCCAACTTCCATCACTCAATTTACCCATAACTTCTGTGAGTATCATGCTAAGCTCGGCGGGTTGCACATCCGGCGCAAGCGCTGTTAAACACTCTAAGGCTGCTCGACGAACATCCCGATTCGTGTTACTTAATTTAGTTCTAACCTCTGTAAGTATCGTGCTAAAATGTGTAGACGCAAGTGTGGTTAAACATACTACGGCTGCTTGGCGAACATCTTGGTTTGGCCTCGTTAACATTGCACTCACGGGAATAATAAATTTTGCTAAATCAGTTGGCTTGAAGAAAGGAGCTAACTCACTTAATATTATGCAGCCATGTTTAGGACTAGTTCTCAACGTCAGCTCAAGGCCTTGGTGTAGACTGTTATTAAATAATACAGATTTATTCTCAAGTCTGCTTATAACTACCAAGATAGGTAATTTATTTTTAAAATCTAAAAAGGGATTTTTGATGAGCTTAAACAAGGCGTTGATTAATCGTTGGCGATTCGCATCAGACAAATAAGCACTACTAAGAGATTGATTCATTCTCTGTTTTAATAAACTGTTTACTACTTTTTCCTGGTAAATAACTGCCTCAGCATCTTGTTTCATTAATAAGGATAGGGTAGCTATAAACGATTGGCGCTTATCAACTAAACGACATTGCTTATACAACGTCTGGGCAGGCAGCTTAGAATAAATCAAGAGCGCAACATCTAACGGGAGGTCTGAAAAAAAAGTAGGAGTTAACATGCCTGATGACCTTAAAATGATAATTGTGCAAATTTTAAATCCATTTTATTTAATTTCAATCACATTTTTATAGCCATTAAAATTAACTTCAAAAAATCTCGGAAAAGGACCCTTTTTTGAGACGCTTCATCCTCACAACCCCCTACTATCAATTTCCCTTATTCAGCCTACCTTTACACATTGCTATTTTTATTATATTTCCATATCACAATCAAAGTATTAAATACACATTAAAAATAACAATAATTGAGAAAAAGTAATGTCACGATTAATTGGATACGCTCGCGTCAGCACTATTGAGCAAAATTTAAACTTACAAGTGGATGCCCTCCTCCAAGCTGGCTGTCAAAAAAATAATATTTTTAAAGATAAAGTTTCAGGTTCTAAAACGGACCGGCCTGGTTTGACCCAATGTTTAGAGAATTTGTCAGCGGGCGATGTGTTAGTGGTTTGGCGTCTTGACCGATTAGGCCTCACTTAGTTTCGCTTATTGAAACCTTGCGAGAAAAAGGGGTCGGTTTTAAATCTCTATGCGATGGCGCGATTGATACCACCACCGCTTCTGGCGAATTAGTCTTTAATATTTTTTCTTCCATGGCACAATTTGAGCGCCGCCTCATTCAAGAGCGAACGCAAGCGGGTCTCTCTGCTGCACGAGCACGAGAAAAAAAAAGGGCCGCCCTAAAGTCGATGCCTCCAAAATCCAAGCGGCGAAACGAATGCACTAAGATAAAGCTTTAACTATTGCTGATATTGCAAAGTGCTTAATATTTCTAAGCCAACATTATATCGTTATTTAGCCTTTAACATGCGTCAAAGTAATTGGCTCTATAATTTAAAAAAACTATTAGGTTAATTTTCAAATGCAAAAATTATTGTGCCTTCTCTTACCTACCCATAAACCTAGCTAAACTTTCTTGAGCATTAGCTAAGTCTTCCGGAAGCTCGTATTGTACGGGTTCTGCTTTTATAAATTTATTGTAAAAAAAACTTACATTTGTTTTTGCAAATTCATAAGCATTAGCTGTTGCACTTTTTGCGCTCTCATAAACTTTAGAAGGATTCGTTAATTGTTTAGGGCCATCAATAAATATTGAACTAAATATTGAGTTAGCTCTAGGTCGGCTACTCTCTTTAAATAAAAGCTCAAGGCTATCTTGGGCGCGATCAATAAGCAAAACTTTTAAAATTCCAAAACAGGTAGAAGATGAAAAACCATTATTAAATAAATCGATAGCAATTGAAATGGTATTAGTTAGTACCAGAAAACCTGCTATGTATTTCACTAATTGATTATAAACAGCATTTTGGAGTGCAGTTTTAGCACGGCTATCATCAAGTTTAGAGATGAGTAGATAAGCATGAAATAGAAATACTAAGTCATGCTCTTCTAGTGCATTATTTAATAATTCAGTAATTACTCTACCATATCTTACAAATTGATTACGGTTGATGATAGATTCAAAAATTGCAATTTGTGGTGTAGGATGTCTTAGAAAATTTGCTCTATAATTGCTTATTAGTTGTCGATTTATTGAGAGAGACGCCCTATCTAATATTGTTGGTGAAGAAATCGAATTTTCATTAGAAGGCTCCCTATCTAGTAATATTGGAAAAAATGGATTTTCACTAGTCTGGTTATCAGTAAAGTCTAGTAGATCTTGATTGTTTGTTTCATATTGATTATTGCTTGCTTTATTTTTAAATTTTCTTAATTGCCAATTAAATTTATTTTCTTTGTCAATTTTAGAAAGAACATCATTATCCTCAACAAGTGTATCGTTATTGTCGCTTTTCAATAACTTGCTAGCAATATCTTGAGGAGCCATATCTTTACAATCATCTAGCGTTTTTTCTGATAATTTAATTGCATAATAATTCCCCTGTCTTCTTGAGAAGGGGCACGATGAGAGTTCTTTTAAAGTTTTCTCATTGCCAGTGTAATAATAAATGTCTTTGGTTTTATTATCCGATTTAGGAACCTTAATTAAAAAAGCCTTTTCTTTAACAAGCGGCTCAAACGATATTGGACATTTATTAGTATATGACATGATTTATTTCTTTTGCTTTTATCGCGGATATTAAATATTAACATGCCTTATATTTGATTGATAATTTATCTAATAAAATATTTAATGTGCAAACTAGTGCTTAATAGATTGTTAAAATTTAGATAACTATGTAAGCGTTTAAAAATTATTTGTAAGTGATTTATGCCTTAACCATTTAGGCTACACTGTGGTGCATTAGGTTTCGATTACCGAAACATTTTCTTGGATCATTAATTACTTAAGTAATTTCAATAAAATTATCGATAAGTATATCAATGCAAATACAACCCACAATTATGAATTGAGATCCTGAAACTATAATTTGAGGGCTTGAAAAAAATCAGTCCTAAAATTTTAAAAGAGTTCCTTGAAGATTTGAGGACCTCTTTAATACCAGCAAGGGTTTTTAAAAGATATTGAACTTTACTTTTTATAAGAGGACCTTTTTTAGTTAAAATATATTCTTTTCAGGAACTTAGAAAAAAATATGGCCAAAGCCTGTAAAGCGAAAGTTTTAAAAGATGCTGAGTTTAGACGACTCTTAGCAGTAGCTAAAGATAGTACATTTGCCATTCGCAATGTGGCGATGATTTATTGTTCGTTTGGCTTAGGGTTTCGAGCAAAAGAAATTGCTTCTTTGACTATTGCTGATGTTGCTGATAGCCATTACCGCTTACTCGATGAAATTTGCCTTAAGCGCTCCATGACCAAAGGTGAAAAACAACGTTATGTTTATTTAAGTAATAAAAAATTACGAGAAGCACTACAAGCCTATCTTAATCATTTAAAAGCAAACCACATGGCCCGCTATAAACCTTTCTTTCAAACGCAACGGCGAAGCCGCTTTACACCGAATACTTTACAAAAATGGTTCCGAAAATTGTATGACAAAGCAGGTATTCTGGGAGCAAGTCGGCGAACCTTTATTACCAAATTGATTGAACAAGAGGTTGATATCAAAGCCGCATCAAGATTAGCAGGCCATGCTTCCATTGTAACAACCTCTATTTACGTTGGTGATAGCCCAGATAGGCTTAAACGGATTGTGGCGAATTTGGCATTGTTGTGACAGAGCCAAAAAAGGGATTCCTATTTTCGTTTTTACTAGCTTTTCAAGAAAAGTTAACTACTTCTTTTTCTAGCTAGATTTCCGTAGTCTTAATGTATACTTATCTTTTTTAAGTAAACAAACCGATAATGTTGAATTTACTCTTTGTTTTCTTAAAAGCTGACACAATACTCTCAGTTTATTGCCTTTATTATGCAACCTATAATTTCTGCACAACTAAAACTTCATTATCATGATGCTCAGAGTCAGAACATCCGTCTATTTTTTTCGGCGTTTCATCTATTAGCATAATCTTCACATCTGTTCTTGCACCAAAAAATGAAGCGATATAATTTTTAGGAAACTGACGACTTACATTATTGGAGATTATAAAGCGCGAATCAGAAACTGCATTATTTAAAAACGTAATTATGAGTGCAGCTAATGCTTTATCTTCTAGATATTGGACTACTCTTATGGCTATGAAGTTAATTGGCGATTTATCGATATCGAGATTTAAGTAGCTTTGAGTTTCAGAAATATTATTTAAATCTACTAACTGACAGGGAATATTTTTATGAGTTAATTCTTTAATAGCTTCTTTACTATAATCATAACCCATGATTTTGATAATCAGTTTTATACTTATCTAAAAAATCTCCTCTAGCAGCACCAAATTGTAAAATCTTAGAGCCTTTGCTCAACAAATAATGTTCTAATTGAAATTTTTCAAAGAAAAAATGTGAATAACTTTTGATGTTAAGGTTTTTCCATTTATACGTATACATACGTCCTCTGAACTTTCATTATACTCTTCCCAATGATTTTTAACTGCCGTTTGGTTTATTTTCTCCTTATCTTCCTTGTTTTCAAATAACTTTTTCATAAATTTGCCCTAAAAATTGACACTTATAAAAATATTTTATCATTTTTTAATCTATTTGGTCAAATATTAATCAATAAAAACTAGAAGAAATGGAGCGTCACCTTGACCGGGAAAATGAAGTTTGAAGATAGGCGTTGAAAAAGATTTAAAAAAGTTAGATCACGCTACTTAAAAGAAGATTTTTAACTATATCAAAGAGTACCTGGTCAAGTAGAAAATCCTAAATCGATTGGGAAACTTCTATCAGAAAGTAAGAGTAATTTATAATGTTTATGATTAAATAGAATTGGTCACATAAACGACCGGTTATGGAACTAACCCTAACCTACCCCAAAAACCTGTAAATCAGTCATTTAACTGGTTATTAATTAACGTCACGTAAATATAGATTTTATTTGTTTGTGTGACTAAAGGCAACCTAACTAGCGCTCAGATTAAAAATAGACTTATCTTTAAAAATTTATCGTCGTTAACCATCATGCAAAATTGTTTCATAGTTTAGCTTAAGCTGACACTTCACCACCGATTTTATCTTTAGTTTAAGAAGTTATGAGGCATTCATATTTTTTTAAAAAGAGTTATTATTCACCTTAAAGGGATTACGGATTAATAGATACAAGGAGTGTTAATAGAAAGTTGGAGTAATTTTTACAATGAAGTATTTAAAAACTATAGCAGGTGTTACTCTGCTATCTATATCAGCCTGTCCTAGTGCTGGTGTCTGGGGTCCTACAGCTCATAGTCGAGCAAATTGTTTCGGATTTAATGAGTCGATAACCTGGCACGCTAATAACAATTATTATTGGCGCGTAGAAAGCCATCACTTTCCAAAAGGCGCATCAAAGCCTGCTCATATTCTAAATACAGGTACGCAATATACGTGGAGAGCCGCTGCCTATCATGCTACTGAGGCCTATTCAACACGAGGTGACCAATGGTGGGTTAATGGTTTTCATTTTTGGTATCCAAATGGTAAAGAGAGATTAGATGTAATGACCAGCGTAGGTGACTGCAGCATATACGATGGCTGGTGGGATTAATTTAAAAGGAAAGTTATGAAAAAAATAATTCCGTTAATGTTGGTGATAGGAGTAAACACAGTCTATGCAGACCAACAAAACGATATTGAAGTACAACGCCTGGAATGGACTAAGGCATATCTTGAAAAACAAGGCTTACCTGCACCAGATGGTGGTATAAAGGTAATTCCTGAGAAACAAATGTCAAGCTATACAGAAAGAAAAGAAGAGCGACTTAAGTTCAAGAAGGATATTCAAAAGTTTGGTTACATTAAGTCAGACAATCCATCAACAAATCAGCTTTTAAACCTCGAGATCACTTCCAAAAGGGACTTAATGGCTCATGGTAGTGATAGTGATCCTGAGAGTACTCATCTTAAAAAAAGTATTAATGATTTAAAAATGGCTTATAGTCCAACACCTGTTCCATCCACTGTAGCTGATAAATATATTGGGGCTGCGCCTTACCTTACCTATTTAAAAGATCAAGGTTGGGTTGGGGCTATTCAGTTTTTCACCAATAATAACGTAGGTAATTGCTCTTTTAGTGAAAATAATGTAAAGCTGAGTCATGGCTCCATTGTCATTGCTAAAGAAGATGTTCGCAATGATATAAACGGAAAAACAACAACTGTGGAAGTAATGGGAACTCCAAACTCAGGATTTACTTATACTGTAGAATGGTTTGATGATGCATTTTTTAGAAAATTAGAATGTGCTAATAAACAATATTCTCCCAATTTAACCAATTCAGTTCTTAAAATAGCTCAAGCTATTGATAACGCATAAAACTCAATTAAACCTAGGTCATGATTAAGTAATTACGCTCTATCATCCTAGGTTTTCACTCTTTACTAAGATTAAAGTGATTAATCAATCGATTGTTGCAAAACTATAATCCTGGTGGCGAAATCGCTAAAACCTTTAATGCTCATAGAGCAACGATTTATTACCTGAATAACCCATCTTAATAGCTTCCACTATTACTTATAAAGGATGATTGTTCCTTCTTAAATTAGTTTTTGTGAAGCTGATTTTTAGGAAATTTCTTTTCTTAAATATAATTTAGCCATATAGCCTTCATTTTGATAACCAATAGACTGATAGAAATCATGAGAGCCATCTTTTGCACGTCTTAACCAGAAGTAAGATCAACGATACAAGGGCTTAACTGCTGTGCGACCTCCTCAACTTTCTTCATTAATTTCCTTCCAATATCCTGACCTCTAAATTTTTTATCAACGACCAATCCTTCAATATGAATTCGCGTGGTAGGAGTAACAAACAGATAACTTTTTGACCATGCGACCCATCCAATAATCGTACCTGCCTTATCAGCAAGAAAAATTTCATATCCTTCTTGTTTAGAAAAAATTTCAAATTGGGCTTTTAAAATTTCAAGAGGTTGCGGATACCCTAATTGATCCATCAAAGGCAGGAAGCTTGGAACATCCTCTATTACTGCCTTACGAATAATAAGATTTAATGTCATTTCTTACTCTGCTGATTATTTAAATAGTTTAATATCTTTGATTGTTTTTCACTAATTGAAACGTTTCGTTGTTTAAGGTATAAATTTATATAATTTTACAAGCAAAGCTGAACGAACCGCTTTTTAGAATAAACCGTTTTATTAGCGAACTGGGCAGGCACATGGAAATAAACAACAAACCTAATCAATTTACCTATCAATAAATATTAGATGTAGGAGATTGATTGTGCGCTTACAGCTAGAATCTCGAAGAATATTAATTATCTGGTTTTACTTCTAGATTTAGTTCTTTTAAATCGTCTTCAGGGCGTTCTAAAAATTGCTCTTTGTCATCTTGACACTTTAAAGCAAATAACCCACCTTTATGCATATAAGACATTCTCGATCCTTCCTTGTAGCTAGAAGCACCTCCATACCATGTGCCATACTCTCCTTCTCCAGATAAATAACTAGCAATTTCTGCCTTAATTTTTTCTTCTGTATACAGCGAAGGGTTTGTTAATAGGTTAACAACGAATTTTTCTGTTGCCTTTTTTCCATGATATGAAAATAGGTCTTTATCTTTCAAATAATCATAACAAATTGTGAGTGCTTTACATAAAAGAGGATTATTTTTAATATTATTAATTAAGCTTTCTTCATATAATTTTTCTGATTTAGAGCATAGCATTGCTACAGTTACTGCTTTTGCCTGCCCTGCAGTAATATTTAGTTCGTTATATAAGGCTTCATCAGAATTATTTAATTCTACAAGTAGAAAAATTTTTACTAAGTCTAAATCAGGTCTTAGTTGCGGATTTTTATTCTGCATTAGAGTAGAAAGATAAGCTACATTCTTATTTCCTTTATTTATGTGTTCTAAAACAACTCCTAAAGAATATATATCAGATTTAACGGAAGTTTGGCGTTGATAAACTTCAGGTGCCATATAACCACGCGTACCGCACCATTGACCATAAAATATTTCATTGCTATCTTTTATCTTTGTTGCTATTCCGAAGTCGACTAAAGTAATTTTTCCTTCTTTGATTACAAAATTACTTTCCTTGATATCTCTATGAATCCGCTTCTTTTTAGAAATAGCTGTGCGCCCTTTATGTAAATTATCTACTTGTATTACGCATTGCAAGGCTAGATCGAGTCTTTGAAGTCCATTTAAATAATTTTGGCTTAGAAAATCTGAAAGATTAATTCCTAAGTATTCCATGACATAATATTTTTTAGAGCTATCAATTCTATGAATTGGTCGTGCTTTTTCTATTCCTAGATCTTTTGAAATATTTGCTTCATCCCAGTTAATCTCGCGCGAAATTTTTATAGCGAATAATTCGTTATTCTTATTTTTAATAAGTTTAACTTTCCCGAAAGTACCTTTCCCCAGATATTCTCCCGACGCTAACGCATAAATATTGTTCTCTATTTTTATGAAAGAATGTTTAAGCTTAACTTCTTCCTTAGTTCCAGGTTGAATGTATTTTCTTTTCCAATTAGTTTTCTTAATTTTTGTTCCATCAGGGGCTGTTTTTAAATAAAATTCTGCAATTTCCCATTCTTCAAGTGTAACATTTTCTAGCGATGGCATAGTAAATTTCCATAAGAATAATAAATACTTAGCTTTATTGATTTATATACATACAAATAGTATATATTTAAATCATTAAGAAAGTATGATGGACTGATATAGAAAGCCAGGTATTTAAATCACTGAGGCTCATGCCCGTGCACTGCTTAAAACGTGGATAAACCCTTCTATGAAGGCCACAAAAAGAAGAACATTCACCGTTTAATGGCTTACCTCTAAATGAAAATGCAGCTGTTTTCTTTTGTTCAGCCTGAGCTTGAGAAGGATAGAGAGGAGAACTATTGCTTACCTATTTAAATAGATAGTAATTAATAAGAAGTCTTAAAAAAAGACCCGGCCTGTTGCAAAAGGTACCGGGTAATTAAATAGAAATACCTGATGAAAAAAGCCATCCGTTTAACATTGATAGCAATAACCGCCATATAAGCTTGTATTTGGACGTTATAAATGCCTCGGTATTAGCTTTTGCTAAGCCATGATAGTTTTTCAACTCATTCATCACACTTTCAATTTGTGCCAGTCTTTCCACTAATTTTTGCTTAAATAAGGCTGTCTGCATAGCCAATGTAACCTATTGAAATAAATCAAAATTAGCAGGACAACGGTAGATATCCTTTTCCGCATCATAATCAAAGTTGGGTGTGACTGTTCGTTGTGAAGCGCCGCTACGGGTACTAAATAAAGGAATATAGGTAGTAATACCCATTGATTTGAGCGTTGCAATAGTATGCCCTGCGCCATAAGCGCGATCAGCGATGACTTCATCAATCTCATGGTTAAAACCTAACATGTGCTTTATATTTTAGGGTTTGATGAATTTTATTAGAGACAGTTCGTTTAGCAAGTTTAACACCTCGCTCGCCTTGTCTTGTGTCTTTATTACCGGATTTGGGTACGAGTGAGTTAATAGAAGCATTCGCTTGAAACAAGGTACTATCCGTCATCACACTTTTACTATGAAGCAAACCTGCTTGATGATATTGTTTAAGTATGGCATTAAAAAGGACTGAAATACACTAAACGATAGTCGCTTAAAAAAACGACTAAGCGAAGAATGGCTTGGTACAGGTGAATCCAACGCTAACCCGCAAAACCACCGATAACTGATATTATACTTTACTTCTTCTATAAGGCGTTGGTTTGAGGGTATTGAAAATAAATAACCGATAAGCAACATGCGAAAACACAGCTCTGGTGATATTGAGGGTCTACCATTATTAGGACTATAACAAGACGCTGTTAATTCATTAACAAAGGAAAAATCAACAGACCGGTTCACTTTTTTTAATAAATGAGTTGGCGAAATAAGGTTGTCTATCAGGGAGTTATTCGAATTAAGCAGTTCATTGCGAAATTGACCTTGCATGAGCTATTTTAAAAGCCGCTGATTAGATCAGGATAGTCCTAATGTGTAAAGTTTTTTCACCTTTTGCAACAGGCCGGAACCATTTTTGAGACAATCCATACCTTACTGTTTTGTTAGATGAGTGACAGCCTAATTTTTGGTGGTTAGATTTTATTCTGATTAAGTAACGGGACTAAATCCTCAAGACCGTTTAGATCATCTTTGTCGAAAGAACGCAATTGACCTTGATTATCACGAATAAGCTTTTCTTTAATACTAAACAAGCTTAACCGTAGCAATGAGGGGACGTCGCTAGGTAAACCAACTTCTCTTCCATAGCAGGCCCGCTTACGTGGACTTTTTTCATTTAAAGCTAAATGACCTATCCTAGTTAATCCAGAATTGTCTGCTTTAATCATTTGCAGAACGAGATTACTTGCAAGTGCTTTGATGCCAACATCACCAATCTCATTCCAACTTAAATCAACCGTAGTTACGGTCGTATTATGCTCAGCAAAGTCTTTCGCGCCAACAGCACCAATCTCATTCCAGCGTAAATCAACCGTCGTTACGGTCGTACTATGCAGAGCAAAATCTTTCGCGCCAACATCACCAATCTCATTCCAGCGTAAATCAACCGTCGTTGCAGTCTTATTATGCAGAGCAAAATCTTTAGCGCCAACAGCACCAATCTGATTCTCGCCTAAATCAACTGTGGTCGCGGTTCTATTATGCTCAGCAAAGTCTTTCGCGCCAACAGCACCAATTTCATTCCCACGTAAATTAACCGTCGTTGCGGCCGTATTATGCAGAGCAAAATCTTTAGCGCCAATAGCACCAATCTGATTACAGCTTAAATCAACCGTTTTTATTTGAGGATGTCTATTAAGAAAATTGATAATGTCAATTAGATCATCATCGCAAACATTTTGATTACTTAAATTAAGGACTTCAGAACTAGAACACAATGATAATAATGCTTGTTCTGTAAAATTTGTCATAATTTCTCAAGAGCAACTTAAAAAAGCTCTCTATTCTCCAGAATTGATTATTAAATTTCAATATTGATAAAAAATAAAATCATGGAAAGAGTACGTGTTTATATTGGCGTTTAAAGCAGTGAAGAAAAAAATATAACTTATCAAAAGGATCACAAATTCTCAAAAAACGAACCATTTTTGAGACCATATTTAATTATAAATTATCAAAAACCTGTCTACTTTTGGATTCAGCGTATTGTCATCTCTGTCAATGTTTAATTTTTCTAGCTTATCTAAATATAAATTATATCAATTGCTTAAATGATTTAATCTTACCTATTTTACTAAAGTAACCTGGAAAAGTGATGAATACGTTTAAAAAGGTTAATTTAACAAGTGGCTGATTGGCAATAATAGTGAAGTATCATTTATCACTGCACAATCAGGCTTATACTGGTGCTCTACGTTTAAAATCTATCATTTTTGCGTTTGTTAGTTTTGACAACAGACCCATCATCCCTCCTATAGTCCTTTATGGATTAAAATATAAGTATACAGTTTATAAAGATATTAATGAGTTAGAAAGATTAGCTTAGGTCCATGAGGAAAGAATATGAGTTTCAAAAAAGATAAAGAAGTTTTAAGGTTAAAGGAATTATATAATCTACAAATTCTTGATACAGAAAAAGAACTTAGGTTTGACCAATACACTAAACTAGTAGCTGATATTTTTAATATTCCTATCGTAATAGTGAGTTTAATCGATGTTAACAGGCAATGGTTTAAAGCTTGTTTGGGCTTAGAAGTCAGTGAAATGCCAAGAAGTGTTTCCTTTTGTACCTATACCATTGAAGAAAGAGAAATATTAGTCATTCCTAATGCTTTAAAAGATAAACGATTTAACACCAATCCTTTAGTTCTTAATGAGCCGTTTATTCGTTTTTATGCAGGTGCCGTTTTAAGAGGTCCAACAGGCAAGGCCTTAGGAACCCTTTGTTTGATTGATAAAAAACCACGTAGTTTTTCTACGCAGGAAGAGAATTTATTAATCCAGTTTGCACGGCTCGTTGAACACGAATTAAGTTATACTTACCATCTTAATGAAATGAGAAAAAAAATTGAGCAAACCATTTATTTTGACTCCGTTACTGAGCTACCTAACAGAAGATTATTATTAGAAAACCTTAATAGTGCTATCCGTAATAGTCAAGCCAATAGCCGGATTGCAGTGATAGCTATACGACTTAATCGTTTTAAGGAGCTTGAAAATGTCTTAGGCTCCGTTACTAGTGAAACAATTCTTAAAGAAACGGCTAAGAGATTAAAAGAGATTTATTTGAACCATATAGCGATCGCCCGCTGGGATGATGATGTATTTACATTAGTATTACCTGTTTCGCCTGATTACAGCTATTTTACCTCAATCCTTATTCAGAAGATTGAAAGTCTTTTTGCAGAACTACTTAATTCCCATGACAGAGCTTCTTTACTTACGCCTCAAATCGGAGTAAGCATTTACCCTCAAGACAGCGAAAATGGTGATGAGCTTGTCCAGCATGCGCTATATGCCATGCGTGCACCTTGTGTGAATAATATTTCCTACCGCTTTTATTCAGATGAGGTTACTAAACAAGTTATTCAAAATTATGAGCTTGAAATTTTATTAAATAAAGCCTTAGAAGAGAATGCTCTAACAATAGTTTACCAACCAAGAATAGACGTTAAATCAGAAAAAATTTGTGGTGCCGAAGCGCTCTGTCGCTGGAAGGACTCGAAAGGCAATGATATTTCTCCCATGACGTTCGTCTCAATAGCGGAACAATCAGATTTAATTATTAAACTAGGACGTTTTGTGTTAAAGAGAGTATGTGAGGATATAGCGCAGTGGAATAAGAAAGGTTATAAAAAAATACCTATGTCTATTAACATTTCTCCAAAACACTTATTAAGCGCAGGCTTTATTGAAGAAGTTACTGCTTTGTTGACTGACTACCAGATTGAACCAAATTATATTGACTTAGAGATTACCGAATCCTCCTTCTTAATAGCCGAAGAAGCACTTTTAGTCATGAACGCTTTATGTAAACTAGGTATTACTTTTTCCTTAGATGATTTCGGTACTGGGTTTTCTTCGCTTTCATATTTACAAAAATTACCTCTTAAAACCCTAAAGATAGATAAGGCATTTATTACTAATCTGCATTTAAATAAAAATGACAATAGAATTGCTCGGACAATTATTGTCATGGCTAAAACGTTAAATCTAATTTCTCTAGCTGAAGGGGTGGAGCGCGAAGAACAATTTAAATTATTAAAAAAATATCAGTGTTCTCAAATTCAAGGTTATCTCTTTAGCCCTCCTTTAGAGCCGAATTCCTTTATAGAAAAAACAGTTAAGTTAGGTGTCATATAAAAGAACATAACCAGCGACTTAAAAAATACTTTAGTCTATTTTAGAGCTGTCTCGTAAGACGACCGTTTATGAGACCAAAGTTAATCAAATTAGCTAGCGACAAGCTCGTTGCTTCAGAGTGGTTTTTCGGCCATCTTTCAGGATTTATAAAAATCAATCTTTAAAATTATTTAGGATAATAGAACTAATGGAACACAAATTTATGCAGATATTTAAAAGTAGATATATTTATATCAAATTCTTTAAGCAGCAGAAATTTCAACATGCATGGGTATATTATATTGATTTAATGAATCTTGTAAGGCAAGCCGAACAAATTGTTTATCAGAATAGCCAAGTTTATCTGCAAAGGCTTTAGCTTTCTTAGCACTAACTATCTTACGATCATGCTCTAAATCACAAAGATATTGAACGGAAATACCTAACCTTTTAGCAAAATGAGTTTGGCTTTCCTCTCTTCACCTAATCGAATAGCACGAAGGGTTTTACCTAAACTTAAAGGACCTATTTGTTTTTCTAGATACTCACGTGCATTAATAGTCATGTTTATTTACCTCTTCAAAAGTATTGAGAAAGCCACAGAAAAAGCCAGCTATTGCTACAATAAAAAATTCAACCACAAAAATATACCAAGATTGTTAGTAGATGCTGTTTAGCAGTTTAGGTTATTTGTAGCTCTCTTGCAAAAATTGAATCCTATAGCAATCAAAGCATATTCTTCACTTAGGTATTAAAATTTAAATTAGATAATTTAATTTTTCACCTAGAAGAATTACTGAATTTTAAATTCGAAGACCCACTTTTTAGAAGTGAAAATTTCTTGCAACAGAACTATTTTGGGTATGATCTCGCATTAATAGATAAATATCTCTGAGCAGCCTCTTTGTATGATCTATATTAAATCATGGTGATCTTTATTATACCAATCAGTTTATGTATAATGTTTTCTTAAATTAACCTAAATGAATATAAATAAGGCAAAAAGAAAGTATGAAAGACAAATTTGAATTTAATAAATTAAACTCGAACCTCCAAATCGAAACAGCACAAAGTTTATCAACCCCTGATTTAGTAAACCTTTCTATGACATCCCCATATCATTTGGCCTTGTTTAAACCTATGATTGATGTTCGTAAATTATTACATTATGTAACGCGCGGAGAACATGAAGCGGTTGCAGCGATATTAAAGAAGGACATGAGTTTAATTTTTAAAAGGGGCAAAGTGACGGATTGCTCTGGACGGACCTTTGATAACATAAGTAGCCTTGAATATGCACTTTGGGCCTTGGATAAACACATGTGGGCAGTGATGATTTCGTGCATACCTCAAAATGAAGAAGGCAAGAAGGTATTTGCAAGCTTAATTGCTCAATACAACAAAATCTGCACAGAGGGTGTCACTTATAAGCTTAATGGGGAAACAGTCACTGAAAAGCATTTTGATTTCGAAAATACCATCATTAAAGAGCTGCAAACGCAAGTGGATTCTATAAACGCGCCAGGGGCTAAGAATTGGGATGCCATTGATAAGCAGTGGCGCGAAGGTGTTGGTGGTGCACAAAAACTGCTGCCTATGCATGTTGTTTATGAGTACTGCTCTAATGAGCCTTTTCATCCTGTGCCTAAGTTTACCTCGCAGCCAAAATCATCAAAACAATTCAATAATTGGACTACTAAAAAGGATGAAAATTGGTTTGATGTTGAGTCGAAATTAGGTTCCGGATTTGCAATATATAAAGGCGCTCGGGAGGATGGCCCTGCTGGAACGGCGAAGGGGTACGGGGCGGCAATTTATCACCGAGTTATGCGCGAGACTGATTTAGCCGCTTTAATGGCGTTATATGTAGCGAGAACAAAGGACTTTATCAATCTCAAATCGCAACTTGAAAAACAGATGACTTTGGATAATCCTCACCAAGTTTTTCAGATTTGACTGAGTTGGCAACATATCGATGAAGAAGCCCGGGTAAGCCGCCACATGCTTATCCCGGTGGTGTTGCAAAAATAAAGCTGTAGTATTATTAGTTAATTTCAATGGTACTTTCTATGAGCTCAAAAAATGGCTCTGTTGCAGAAAATTTTTAATTTTAGAAAGTGGATTCTTGAAGTTGCAATCTGCTAGTTTTGGCTATTTGGGCGGAAAATTAATTCATCTAATTTAAACTTTGTAATACCCAAGTGAAGAATATTTTTTGATTTTTATAGAATTCAAGTTTTTGCAACAGTGCCCCATAAACTGTCATCGCTAGCGATGTACGCAAAAGTTTTACTAACTGAGCCTAAGCTTAATAAATCCTTTTTACTTACATAGGAAAGAACATACGAGTTATCTTTTCTTGAAAACATCTTTATTTTCTACAATATTAATTAGGCATATAGGCTACTAGAACAACTCTTCCAGTACGATTGATTAATAAGATTGTCAAAATTTCTATGGAATAATGAACAAATTTGATGGTCTATCTGGCTTTACTGCAAATATAATGAACACAAAATATAAACTCAAGATATAGTTCAGCTTTAAGTGAAAGACATTTACTATATAGAGAGGTTCTTTTCAGTTCAGAAGCTCTAATAGAATTCACTAAGTATAAGCTATTGATAAAAAGATAATTATATAGTTAAATTAGCCGAAATTTAGCTATATTAATAAAAAGTAAGGATCGTTATGTATTCAATGCACTCTTTTTTTGAACAAGGAAATAAATCTCCTTCTGCCCTCGAGATGAAACAAAATGCGCAGTGGAGAAGGGACGACATAAACTATAACAATCTTCCTGACGACCTCTATCTATCCTATATTTTTGTAGATAAAAAAATCAGTTTTTGTATTAATGGAGGACATGAAAGAAAAAATATAATTACCTTTCAAGTTGAAGATAAGAATGTTTACGACGAATTTTCATTATCTCTAGCCAGTAAAGAAATGAATATTAAAGACGTTTCTAATGACATCCTTTTGGGAAATAAGTATGCTTTTGATTTAGAGTACTCTAGTGCTAGTGATGTTAAACTATTTATTAATGAATTGGATGTACGGTTTCCTTTTCCAAAGGAAATTAAACAAACTCTTTTTACTGCTGCAGAATCATTAGGCCAAGAATCAAAAAATAAGAGAAATGATAATGTAATGAATTCAGAAGCAGTTATAGAGAAAGTAGAACGACTTAAAAGAAAGGCAAATAAATTATTAGACAGTATAACTACTTTGCAAGAAGAACTAGAAGAAGCTAGCGCTGATAATCAACTAACGAACTTCAGAATGTAAATGTAAATTGATTGATTGGCTCTGTTGCAAAAAAACTTCACTCCTGGAAAGTGGATTTTCGAATCTAAAATTTAGTAATTTTTTCTATCTTGGTGGAAAATTAAATTATCTTATTTGCAACAGAGTCTATTCTAACACCAAAACTGACTCACTTTTCAAAACTAAAAAATTTTTTGCAATAGAGCCTTGCAACTCACTGATTGATAGATCCCCGCTATCCATGCTTATACTTTTAATAACAAAATTTCTTGCATTATACGCATATAGTAATATTGTTACAATTTAGTGCCGGGTTAATATAAAGACTTTGAGCTTGATAAGGTATCGCTTTCGATGGCTTTGCCTTGCAGATTAACTTTATAGCCTCCGACTCTTAATTCAGATGCTTGTTCTATAACCATTACTGAAAAACTATATTTTTATAACCAAAAAGCCAAGGCTGGTCCCGCAGTACCCGCACCAGTGATTAGTATGTTTTGGGTATGATCTCGCATTAATAGATAAATATCTCTGAGCAGCCTCTTTGTATGATCTATATTAAATCATGGTGATCTTTATTATACCAATCAGTTTATGTATAATGTTTTCTTAAATTAACCTAAATGAATATAAATAAGGCAAAAAGAAAGTATGAAAGACAAATTTGAATTTAATAAATTAAACTCGAACCTCCAAATCGAAACAGCACAAAGTTTATCAACCCCTGATTTAGTAAACCTTTCTATGACATCCCCATATCATTTGGCCTTGTTTAAACCTATGATTGATGTTCGTAAATTATTACATTATGTAACGCGCGGAGAACATGAAGCGGTTGCAGCGATATTAAAGAAGGACATGAGTTTAATTTTTAAAAGGGGCAAAGTGACGGATTGCTCTGGACGGACCTTTGATAACATAAGTAGCCTTGAATATGCACTTTGGGCCTTGGATAAACACATGTGGACAATGATGCTTGCGTGCTTACCTAAAAACGAAGAAGGTAAGCAGGTATTCGCACAATTGATTGCTCAATACAACAAAATTAGCATAGAGGGCGTCACTTATAGGCTTAGTGGGAAAACAATCACTGAAAAGCATTTTGATTTCGAAAATACCATCATTAAAGAGCTACAAACCATTAAAGAGCTGGAAACGCAAATGAATTCGATAGACGTGCCAGGGGCTGAGGATTGGGATACCATTGATAAGCACTGGCGCGAAGGCGTTGGTGGTGCACAAAAGCTGCTGCCTATGCATGTTGTTTATGAGTACTGCTCTAATGAGCCTTTTGATCCTGTGCCTAAGTTTACCTCACAACCAAAATCATCAAAACAATTCTATAATTGGGCTACTGACGAGGATGAAAGTTGGTTTAGCATTGATTCCAAGTTGGGTATTGATTTTGCTTTATATAAGGGTGGCGGCGGAGCGCGCGACGAGGGTAAGTGGCATCCAGTGGTCGCGCAATCCCGGCAGTGGGCGTTTGGCGAACAGCATTCGTTGATTGCCATGACAGCATTATGTGAAGTAAGAACAAAGGATTTTATCAATCTTAAATCACAACTTGAGGAACAGATGACTTTGGATAATCGTCACCAAGTTATTTCGATGTGACCGAGTTAACTGCTGTCGCTGAAGAAGCCCGGCGGTGTTGCAAAAAATAAAGCTGTAGTATTATTAGTTAATTTCAATAGTACTTTCTATGAGCTCAAAAAATGGCTCTGTTGCAAAAAATTTTTTAGTTTTGGAAAGTAGATTCTCGAAGTTGCAATCTGCTAGTTTTTTGGCTATTTGGGCAGAAAATTAATTCATCTAATTTAAACTTTGTAATACCCGAGTGAAAAATATTTTTTTGATTTTTATAGAATTCAAGTTTTTGCAACAGAGCCCTTAGAACTGGAATCCTACGTTAGCCTGATAAGTTAATAAATACATTAAATGCTATTAAATTAACATTAGGCTTGACTCTCAAAAAACGACCCTTTTTTGAGACTCTTTTCGCCCCTTAATAAAAAAAACCTAGAATCTTTATCTACTAACGCTTTTATTCATGGCTATTTTCTCAAAACTTGTATAATAAATCAAAGTATTAAATACCCATTAAAAATAATAATAATTGAGAAAAGTGATGTCTAGATTAATTGGCTACGCACATGTTAGTACTCTTGAGCAAAATTTAAATTTGTAAAATTGTTGTACTCATTTGAATAGACTACCTTTTTCAAAATTTACTTATATTATGGAAATAGTCATGATCTGTAACGGAGATTTTTAATAGTTCAAGGATAATTTGATTCAAAGGAAGCTAATTCAGTTTACTTACATTGACAAATCTCAAGTTATTTTTTATCTAACTTCTTAGTTGTTACCTGTTATAAGGATTATTATATAATAATTAAAGTAACTATTGGATTTTTGGATTTATAGAATACTAATAACAATAAACAATTTGACTAATTTTATTTCAATGGCTCATATCCGAAATCAAATCCAAAATATTTTGGATTTAATAGTTCGAGAGCTTTATTAAACCGTAGCTTTTTATCAGCAGGTATACCTAAGATTGTAATATCTTGATCTATTTCCATTCGACCATTGAGCAAGGGTAAGCCTGAAGAACTATCAATAATACAAATTAAATCTGGACATGACACATAGGGCTTATCATTTATCCAAGACAAAATATGCTCATTTTTAAACCATACTCGGAACTTATTCCCAGAATATTCGTCACTCCCATTAATGTGATTTTCTCCATAAAAATACCCATCTTTCTCGTAAGATTCAAGTTTTGCAATATGCCCTTTAAAAAGCACCTTAGCACTATTATTAAAATGCTGAATTATTGCTTCCGTAACATTAGATTTGTTTTGTTGAGCTTTTAAGATTGTTTTACCTAAATCAAATGCTTTACTGATAGTGCCAGATAATGCTATTGGCTTGATATCTTTTCCACTTAAAAGGAATGCAGCTTGGCCCGCTAAATCAAAGGAAGCTGAAGCAACGCTTTTGCCCAATCTCTCAGCTATAGTATAACTACTGGCATTACTTATTATGACTTCATTGCCATATTTATCAACACTAGCTAAAGGTAACATAGGGAGATTGTGTATCACGGGTAAGGTTTGAGAAATTTCAGGGAGAGCTCTTCCCATATAGTCTGCATCAATGATAGGTAAATCTAACCAAGCTGCTCCTGAAATCGCTCCTGAACTGGCTGCAGCCCCTAATTCCAAAGGCATAATTGCATCAATTTTTACATTAGAAAATTTTTCTAATGTCTTTATAGCTGCAGCTTGCATATTATTAACTTTAATATCAACTAAGCCATAAGCTTGCATTTGTTGTTTTTTTTCATGTGTCATTGGGCTGCTTGAACCCATCATGTAAGCACATGCTGTCAGAGAGTTATCTTCTAGCACCTCTAATGAAACAAACTTTATTTTTTTTCCTGAATTTAAACAATCCATTAGTAACCCTTTTCCCATTTCACGAGTTCCACCCCCTCCTGTACCCATAAAAGACAAGCCTAATAATAAAGCATCCACATCATTTTCATTATTAATTTCTAACATAGGTGCCCTCCTAATTTGTACTGAATACCTCACTAGATTTAACATCTATTTGGATAATCTTTTTATCTGCATTTAAGTGCATAATTCCAATATTTTCACCTGTTAAACTGCTCTGATTTTTGTCGGCATATTTATACCTAACCCTGAAAGCAATGATATTACCTTCGGCAACAACATCAGCAAAATCAACTTTTACAATTTTTTCATTTTCTCTACACCACTCACAATGTTTGATTAGCTCTTCTATATTATAATTCGATCCGTTTGCTGTTACTTTAACCCTGCTATCATAGAAGGATTTAAGATTATCAACAGATGATTGCACCCAAACCTTGTCAAACCAATTTTCAACAAATATTCTTGCTTCTGAACTATTCATATAATTTCCCTATCAAACTTAATTTATTTGTCATCTCTTAATTTATCTTAATATCCATAAATTAGTTCATATATTAAATATAATATAGTTATGTTGAAGGATTGCCTGTATTGAGAATGTGCTTAGAATACTCCCTAAAATTATTCAAACAGTTCCTGAAAGTAGAAGAGAGGTCCTAAAAGACAAATTTACAGAGTTAGCTGTATAAATATATGCTTATTCCTATAAGTAAGAACGGTTGTACAAAAAAAAGGCAAAAATTTACTATACTACAAAAATAAAGTTAGAACGTTGGATGAGTATGTATAGCAAATTTTTTACAAATACTATCGATTCTGATACTACTGCAGGTGTTGCTGGTGTAGGTGCTGCTGGTAGAAATAATCTACAATATTTTTTAGAAAATTTTCCAGAATTAGAATTTTGGAGATTTTTTATTGAAAGAGGTAGATTTGATTTTCGTCAATATATTTATCATACGCTTTTTTCAAAGTTGCAAAGTGTCCCAATGGAGCAGGCTAAACTTGTGCCTGTTGAAGAAATCAAAAAAAGCATTAGCTCTCTTACTGTTGGTAGTCTCTATGAGATGGCTAATGGTGATGAAGAAATGTTAGGATGGCTAAAACGGTTTAGGCTAGAGAATAGAAAAAGCGAAATACTAGTAGATGTAATAAATATGCAACAGGGATGGATAGGGTTTGAGGAGACAGAACCCGGATATTTGCTTCATGTAACACGTGGCTTAGCAACTGTGCTGTCAAGTGTAGTAGAGCGTGAACCTTTATCATTAGAGTTCATCAAACGTTTACACAAAATAAGCACCGAAAAGGTTGAAAACATGTTAGAACAGACTTCGGGTGAATTTCGATGCCGGCCGGCTCTCTGGCTTTTAGTAAAAGAGGCGGACAGTCTAGCCGGATTAATTGAATCTATTAATTATTTAAAGGAAGTAACAAAGCGGCATGGGAAAAGTCAATTTGAATTTCGTAATGCAACTAAAAGTGAGCCGATTGGAAATTTAGGGCAAGATTCAGAAGAATTAGCAGCTTTATTATGGGAAGAGAAGAACAGGCAAGAAATCTACTTTTATGCTGGTGGCCGTTCAATAGATAATATTGAAGATTTTTTAAATACTATTGGTGAGGAACAAATAAACGAATTAAAAGCTCAGTTAAAAGTTGCTAAAACAAAAGAAGAAAAACTGACAGCCATTTTTTCTTATTTAAAGTATGCTGTGTTATTTCATCCTTTTCAAGATGGTGTAGGCCGAACTTATTCAATGCTATTATCACAATATTTATTAATGCAAGAAAATTTATTGCCTGTTTTGTTAGTAAATTCAAATATCATACCAGGTTATTCTGTAGAAGAGCTTGTTACTGAGTATATGCGTGCAGAAAATGAAATGGAAAAAATTTTACAAAACCCCAGTTATGTTGCCAGTGGAGAATTTTCAAATCCTAATATTGAGACGTTAAAATTAAATGCGCTCTCACCAAGTAAAGAAGTGATTTTTGATACATGCCTCAAGATATATCAGGAAGCAAAATTCACCTGCTTACAACGCCTAGTTGAGGCAGAAGCTCCCCTTACCTCTTCCTATATGAATATTAAAAATTAGGCGATAAAGCGCCTAAGGAGTTGGTGCAGTTTAAAGAAGAAAATAATAGACCTCTTTCCAAACCTCAATCTTTGATTTAATGGTTATTACTTTGACGTCTAAAAGTTGATTCCCCTAAGCAACATATTTGGTTTCATTTTTCTTAAAAGAAACTCATAATTTTAAATTGCTTAAATTGTATTTATGAGCAATTAAAAAAGGAAATTTCACTTCCGTCTATTATAGTATTTTTAGAAAAAAATAGCGGAAGAAAAATAAGTTTAAAATTTTTGAACCCGTCTATAAAAGTGTCATTACGGGGCCATCTATTCTTGCGACTCAAATACTACGAAGTTAATGCTCTAAATTTTCATATGATTGAGCATTGCAAGCAAATTAATAGTGGTTACACTAAAATGGCAGAGGAAGACAAGATCCTTTATATATCTTATAACATCCCTTGTCCACCTTCTTCCAGCAATCAAAGTAGACTAAAATTTGCTAGAGAAAATTCCTAGACGTTTGAAAATAGTCAATTTTATTGCTAAGTTTAGAAATCCTAAAAAGAGTTCCTGAAAGATAATGCTCTTTAATAAAAATCGCCCGAATTATATAGACTACGGAAGTTAAAGAATCATAGCTTTAGGGTTGTTTATTGTTTTATATTCTCTTTAAGGCAGAAGCTTAAATGTGTTATACTTAGATTATGAAAAAACAAAATCTTATCAGTACAAACCCTTATTTAAAGGATGCTGACAATCGTGAGCGTTTAGTGCAGCGCTCAGTAAGAACATCGTGTGGCGTTGAAGGCATTTATGAGAAAAACATTGTTCTCAAATCTTTTAATATACCTTCACAGGGCAAGAAAAAAATCTATAAAATATCTAAATAGATTGCTCTATTAACAATTTAAAAATATTTTTAATTAAAGAATAATCTCCTGTAAACCCTGCGTGAATTGCAAGAATATAGTGGGAAAAGCCTTCTGGATTTTGTGTTTGATCAATGGCTGTGTAATTTAAGGGTGGTTTTCTTGCTTGCATAGCCATTAAGTCAGCTAGCAAGCGTGCAGTGCGCCCATTTCCTTCGCGAAAGGGATGAATGATAATAAATTCAACATGTACAACACCTAATGCATAAGCTAGTTCATCTATATTAGTGTAATGGCAGGGCGTATATCAGAAAGGCATTCTTTTTCAAATTTTGACATTAACTTAGCTATATTTATTGCTGGAGCAAAAGGAAAACCTGCTTTTTCCATATTTACTGTTCTGTATTTTCCAGCAAAAGGATAAACATCTCCAAGCCATAATTCATGAATGTTACATAAAACTTCCGCACTGAAACAATGATTTTCATCAAATATTTCTAGCAACTCTAGCTCAGTTCGTTGTAATTCCTGCTCCTCAATAATTTCTATTTTATCTTTTGATTTAATCCCAAGAAAATTTTTAAGTATCCCCACTTCCGCGCCAGGTTCAAAATTCTCATCTTCAGGTACAGCATAGCGATTTAAATAGGAATCAGTCATGATAGAACGGCTGCTTGTCTAAGATTACGTTTCTTAACATACATATTAAGACCAATATGATTACTATAACCTAAATAGGAAGCAATTTTTCTAACCGATAGTCCTAATTTTAATAACTCAATAATTTTATCGATATCTTTATCGAACTTACTTTTCTGAATAATACCTTTGGGTTTGCCTAATCGAACACCTTCTCTTTGTTTACTGGCAAGCGCCTCTTTCGTCCGAAGGCTAATTAAGTCACGCTCAAGTTCAGCAAACAAGGAAAAAAGTGTAATCATGACTTTAGACGTCATGTCGTGCTGCTTCATATCAAGGCCTTGTTTGATAGCAATGACTCGAACTTGTTTTTTGATTAGCTCATTGATAAGCCCAATCACTTCTGCGGTACTTCGGCCGAGGCGACTAAGCTCTGTGACAATTAAGGTATCAGCATCATTGAGCACCGAGAGCATTTCATCGATACGTCGCTCTTTGATCGTTTTCCGACTGGAAATAGTCATCTGAATAAAATCATCCACTACTAATTTATTTTTCTTAGCAAACTCATAGATTTCTAATTTTTGATTGTTTAAATCTTGTTTATCAGTTGATGCTCGAATGTAAGCAATGGTTTTGGCCATAATTTATCCATTTATGATGAATGTTAATAATTAACCTTATTTAAGGATTAAATTATACAGAACATATTAATTTTATAAAGTGAAAAACAGATACAAATAATACAACTAAAAACGTCCGTTTTATGTTATACAAATAAACAACAAAAATAGTTAACATTCAATTTCTGTTAGTTGAAAATAGCTTTGATGTAATTGATAGTCACCATCAACTTTTAGATGAAATTAGCTTAAAGCGTTCAGCTCACAAGAGTAATTAGAGCAGTAAGCATTAAAAAATAAAAGCGAAATGAATTTTTATTTTGAACACATCCTAAAATTATGGATTGAGGTGAGGTTTTCAATCCATTTTTATAAACTGCAATAAAACTGTAGTTAACAACTTAATCAGTAGTATATCGATTGCACTTTCGACTTGACTATTATAATAATGATGCTTTTATTTTAAAGACTTTTGTGTAAGAGCTTAAAAACCTGTTTTTATAACATTCGAAAGTTCAATTTAACCACACCAAAATGGCTTGTGTAAAAAACTGTGATGAATAACTTACCTAAAGAAATAAGACTTTATATGTTTTCCTTTTTTACCCGTCAACAGCTAGGTCGACTAGCATCTGTATCTAAACAAATTAAAGAAGAAGTTGAAGATGATTGCCTATGGAAAGAGCAATTTATTACGAAAGATTTAAAACAATATCTAGGGCTTTCAGCTAAAGAATTAGTTAAAAAATATAATCCCTTATTTCAGTTGCCTGGAAACAATTTGCTTGCGCGTCTAGCCCACAATGAACTGTCCTTAGTAGATTTGCAAAAAAAATTAAACAGTTGTATTGACTTAGAATACATTGATTATAATTTCCCTTTACCTGTTTATTTTATTGATGCAACTAAGCTTGATACAGTAAAGTCAATTTGGGTAACAAGACATGTACAATCTTTAATAAATAAATGCCAAATTGAGTTTTATGAATATACGTTACAGATGAAACATATTCGGCAATCTCTTTTTACCGCTTATGAGTATATGGCCAGATTCATGGAAGATACGCTATGTCTTTTCATAAAAGCCAGCTCGATAGATCAGGTAAGAATTTGCTGCGAAGGATTACAAAATTTCTATCATGGTTCAAACATCCTAAATATGATTATTAATCATAAAAAAACATTTGATATTATTATTGAAACGCCTGAAAAAAAATTCCAATTTTCTAATAAACATCCTTATTCATTCTTTTATTCACAAGAAGACGAACTGTTTCTAATTGATAATATCCAAAAGCGTAAAATTATTTTGACAGAAGATTTTGAGGATAGAAAAAATAAATTACTAAAATTAATTGATTTAGGAAATGATGAGCAGGAGTTATCACAAGCTGAGTTGAAAAGTATATTAGAAGAAATAACTCAATCCTGTCCTGAAATAGTTAAATCAAGAGATTACTCATCGCTATCTTCTCCACTTATGGTTATTAATGCCACAGACGATTGTTATTCTGAGTTAGTAAGTTTCAAAGATGAATTAAACTATAATATCGTCGGAATTATACCAGGCGATTTTTCATGTAAGAAATTAAGAGCTGAATCAGAACAGGTTGGTTTTACAGGAAAAGAGACTAAATTATTTGAAATATTATATACATTAACAGAAATTGCACTCCCGCCAAAACTCAAACCTGTGCTAAAAATCAAACATGAGGAAAAAGTACCTGATACATCTAGATTCTGCCAAATAATTTAGAATAAGCATAATAAATTTAAGAGCTGTGTTACAAATAATGTACGATATTTAGAGAGTTATATTAGAGCTAGCTCTCAAGTATAAATGTCAAACAATTGATTAATGAATTCTTTTTCCAGCTAATTACCTATCATCCACTTATAAAATCACCAAATCGCTTATATTAGCTTATACATACTCTTTCAGATAAATGAGACGCTATAGTTGTTAAATGCTGCAAAGTTACTTGATAAACATGCCAGCCAGGTTGGCCTTCAATTCAAGCAACGTATTTAGGAAGCACATATATCTTGGTTTTAATACTATACTTTTATCAACAATTCAGAGGTATGTATGATGCCAAGAGAACCTAATTCATTAATTGCAGCGTGGAATCCTGATAAACAGGCAGCTTACGAATTTATAAAGAAAATTTCTGTACAAGCCGTTTCAAATCAAATTGTAAAAGGTGAAAATTTTAAAGATTTATATATTTTTCTTGCTGGTCTTAGAAAAAAAATTGCTGAATTATTAGATCAACAAGATAAAAATGATTTGGGGAAATTACGAGAGCCTAAAACTACTAGTAATACCATGAAAACTATAATTGATAATTCAGGCCGATACGCAAGTTTTTATAATGAGATTTTAGTTTTATTTGAGAAGATGAAAGAGAAATGTACATTAGAAACGGGCGTCAACTCACTTGGTTTTTATGGTATCTCTGGAATTAAAAAAATAAATTCGGTTAATTACCTCACTGTTATGTACGGCGGAATAAATTATTCCACTTTAAATTTAATTCATGCTCAAGATAAAAATGATGAAGATGTATCATACATCCGCATTGATCATACTAATGTAAGAGAATTAGAAAAAATGTACACTGCTGTGAGTGGAATTTATAATGAACTTTTGGAAAAAAAATAGCGATTCTGAAAAAAAATCAGAATTAATTAAAGAAATAGTATGGCATCTTGCGCAAGGAATGCCATGCTATAGAGGTAGCGCTGCAATTTGCGAAATCTTGTATGAAGCCCTGTTAAATGTCAACAATCTAACAAATTTTTCTAATTCAAAAACGAATGATATTCCGCTAGATTTAAAAATAATTTTTACGTCATCTCCAATTGAATTCTCTCGCCTGGTATCAATTCAGCCCAAGCCATATAACGGTTCATTCAATCAACTCAAGGAGTCATTAACTAATTTTATTCAAAATCAAACGACCAAAGAGAATTCATCAACCACATTTTTTTCTAGCCAAGCCGCATCAAATAAAACCCAATTTATAGAAGCCGAGGTCATTGTAGCTCAAAAAATTTTTGAACTATTAGATGGTAATCTTGAGATTATTTTCACATCAGAAGAAAAACAAATACTGGAAAGTGGTGTTTTAGCACAATTATTAGATTCATATAAAGATGTTGACAGTTTTGACAAAGAACATTTGTACTTTTTTATTAGGGAACAAGAATCAACACTGAAACATACACCCTTTTAAAATAAGCTTTGAACCAAAACTCTTTAATACAAGCAAGGGTTGGAATTTATAAAATTTTATTTAATAGACTTCTTTGAAAACTCTTATGAAGCCAATTCCAAGTAATAAATTGTTGCAGTTAAACCTTAACCCAATAGCTCTCGCCTTTAAACGACCGGTTATGGAACTGCACCTGACCTACTCCCAAAAGCCCGTAAATTAGTCACTTAACTGGTCATTTAATTAACATCACCTAAATATTTATTTTATTTGTTTATGTGACTCTCAGCAAGCTAATATAAGCTCAATAATATTGTTATGCTAGCTTCTTACTTAAAGTATTTTGATTTATGCTAATATAATATAGTTCCTAAAAATTAAGGAGGATGGAATGAACAAAGGATATATTATAGGGATAACCCTTTTAAGTACTAGTATGGTTTTTGCTGCGGCGGGCACAAGTACCACTACAACAACCGTTGATCCAGCTACTGGAAATACTACTGAATCGACTACTACCAACGTAGATGGTTCCACAACCTCAACTACTCCTTCTACCACAACCGTTGATCCCACTACTGGAACTAGTGTTCAATCGACTACTACCAATGTAGATGGTTCCACAACCTCCGTAACTACTCCTGCTGATGCTCAAGTAGTAGATACGACTGTTAATCCAAACATGGAGGCAACCACCCCTGTAGATATAGATAATAATATACAAATCGTTAATGATAGAGTGAGCATTATCGGTCTTACAACGGCGCCTACGTTCACAACGGTAGAGTTTCGTGATGGTGTGTATTATTTGCCTCCAACTATAACGCCAATAAATGGGTTCTATTTTCTAACAATTGGCGAAACAGAACGAGTTTGTACTGTCAAAAAAATTAAAAAATTAAAAGTTCGCAAAATATCACCAACAACTACTAAAGTTATGATAAGAAACAAGAAAGTTACATTATATTGTTATGATAGAACTTATTTTAACTTCTAAGATGCAAATACGGAGGTTGAGCAAGTGTCGGGCTATGGGCCCGACCTAAACTTGCCAAGCGATTTCTTGTAAGGAAAGCCTGCAATTACTTCTAAGGCAGGAAGTCCTGATTTAATTTAATTAAGAATTAATAAGACTATAAGCGTTAAACTCCATAGCACAAGATCAATGAAAAAACCAAGAAAAAATTGAGGAGTTTTTCTTTGATAAGTGGTTTGTCTTTCTTTTTTCATTTCTAGCTCCGAGATGTCATTATAATTTTATAACAGTATGATTCTCGTATCTACTAATAGGCCCGATAGGAAAACATATTGGGCTTGGTTTATCAATTACCAAATCCATATTGAATCTACATGATGGGACGCTCTCAGTAAATGAATCTAAGACATTAAAAGGAGCGAGTTTTAGTCTTATTTTCCCTAGAAAAACTTAGAAGAATGTTTGGTAATAGCTCTCTTTTCATCTTGTTCATTGAGCTCTTTTAAAAAAGTACAAGTCGAGCCCCTTTTTCTAGAAAATGCTCAAGCTCTAATCGGGTTTCTCGCTTACTAATTAATTTTATAAAAGCTATGGTAATCCATATGAAATTTTTCAGTTATACGTTTCGCAAGCCCTTTACCAATAGCATGCCACTATTTTCCATAGCAGATAAATTAGTTTGAGTAATATAGAGATAATTAATTTTTTTCATTGTAATATTAAAGATTTTTTAGTTCTAAGTTGTTTAAATATACGATTGCAGATTATTTTAATTTAAACGAATTTATTGGATTGTATAGAGATGGAACAATTTATCAATGAAAAAAGTTAAGTTTTTAGTTACTTTTATCTTACAAGCGTGTATCTATAAATTTAAAACTAAAAAGACAAGAACCTTTAGAGAAGTTGCAAAAGACAAATTGACCTCCACAACAAAGGCAATTGATCCTATTATTCTCACTGCATTTAAAAAAAATAAACTTTCATGTTCCCATCATGGCTTGCTATATGAACAAGCTTTTAATCATAGAAAAGTTGAAGATTTAATCATCGCTCATTTTCCAGCCGAATTTACCGATATTTATCAAGGAGATTTTGTGAGCGCTGATATAAATGATTATTTTAAGAAAGTAGTTAATGCGATTCATATAATTCTCGATGAGTCAAAGCAGTTACAGCGCTTTTGCAGCTTTATTGACGTGAATGAGTCAATTGTTAAAACAATTGATCAGCATCAAATACCATTGAAAAAATTTTTTTTAGGTCATGAATGGATAACAGATATACAGCGATTTGAGCTAAGTGGAATTAAAAGCCGAGATTTTCGGCATGCCATCCACCGCGCAAAACGAGATCGCTTGCAACTCAATGAATTACAGGAAGATGAAAATTTAGACCAAATTAATCATCTTATTTCTTATTTTTCAAAATTAAGACATTTGTCATTTCCAAGACTTGGTGCAGCAATCGTGAAACGTTATGTATATCATCCATCAATTTATAGAAGAATATGGAAGGTAACAAATCAATATAATGAGTTAATTGCGGTTGTCACTGCTTGTAAAACAGGGCTTAATCAATATTTTTTTGAGCATGCTGCGTATGATTTGAAGTATCGAGCCAATTATTTATCTGATTGGTGTTTTTCACAAATTTTATTGCAATTGAAACAAGAAGGGGTGCAACAAATCAGTTGGGGAAAAATAGCGCATTTGTATAATAATGAGATCCCATCAAACAATGTTGATCTTTGGATCATTAAAAAATATTATCAGCTGAGCCAAATAAAACAATTTACTCTCAATAGCATGCAATTTAAAAAAAAATTTCTCCCAATCACGCAAGTTCCAAGATGGGCACTATATACTGATTTTAGAGCGGAAGTGTTAATGGATATAGCTGGTATGGTTGGTTATTAGACTATTTAAGTCTAGTTAGAGAGCACAAATATCGGTTGCTGGTGGGTTTAGTTTGAGCTTATCTATCTAATTTTCTGAGCGCTCTTTTGATTTTCTTCAAAAAATAGATTAATGAGAGATTTCAACTCTCCTTTGAGTTCCTTAGCCCTATAATAAGCTTCGTCACTCTGATAGTATTCATTAATCGTGATTTCTGAGGAAGTATAAAAATCAGGGTTGGTTGTTATGAATCGAGCCTGCAAAAATCCTAACCAATCAACTTCAGCACCGTCATCATAAACTAAGTCACATGGGGGGTATGGTCTATCTGCTAAATGATAAAGTTTATTCTCTTTAAAAGCTTTAGTTAAGTTCTCAGTAACTACTTTCTTCCACTGGGTCGAATCTTGATTCTTAAATTCCTCTAAAAGATCATGCAGGAAAGAGGCGCTATCCTTAACCACTGGAACGCCTCCCGCATAACAATAATAACCTAGATCATTAAACGCCGTTTCAGATATAAAAATTTGCAAAAGCTGGGCTTGTAAAATATTTTTATATTTCGCATACAACTCAACTAGTTTATCTATAGGGAAGGTATCCCAACCCTTCTTAATGAAAAACTCACCAAAAATCACTCTAAGAAACGTTAATTCGTCAGAATTTATAGATATACTAAAATTTTCTTGAAATAAAAGCCACCCAGATTCCCCTATATTACCATCATGCAGTAATATGGAGGCAGCCAGGAGGTTTTTTGTGATTTTTTTTTCATGATCGAAAACAGGCCTTTCTTTGAGATTGTACGAATTATTGAAAGGATATAGAAATTTTTTCTGATCGATAGTTTTCTCAAAAAATCTTTGAGGAGAAAAAGATTGAGCCTTAAGACGCCCAAGTATCAAGTTGGGTTTTATGCTTTCTATCTCTGCTCCCAATCCTTCCTCTTTATAAATAATACTCATTACCATACGAAAAAATTTTATTGCATTAGAGCTGCCGTTATAAAAAGCGAAAGTATGCTCAGGACGACTAATTTCTCGAGTAATGATTTCTTTTAAAAGCGGTAAGCTTTGTGTAAAGAGAGGCTTAAACTCTTTCCAATTTGCTAATAAAAATTTTGCATTAACTGATTTTCCTTCATTTTCTTGCAGAAATGCATCAAATGATGTCTGATTATTGTCAGTTATTATGGACTCCATCGTTGTGAATAAAGAAGGTCTAAAGGATTTAGCTAATTTTTTTCTTTTTCCTTCTTTAGTTTTATGAGGCATATACTTTTCCTTTTTGACTATCTAAATTTACAAAGCCATGTGAAATAAGCTAAAAATATTATACTATTTTTCTGGTTAGATTTTATACTATAAGCACAAAAAAAGCTAATTCTATTTAGGCAGCTACTAATATATATCGTTCATTATCAATGAGCTCTAAAGAAGGTTTGTTAGAATAGATGTGTCTTAATATCCACTTATTTGAACCCAGTGAAGATCAAATCGAAGCTTTTTAATATTTTCTTAATCTTTGCAAAATATAATCCCCTTTTTTTAAATACGTCAAAATTCACTTTGGTTGTTTTTGGAGCATTATGAAAAAAGTCATGATTATTGGTGCAGGCCCTGCTGGTTTATATACTGCAATTAAATTTAGAAAAAAAGGATTAAGAAATATTGTCATTTATGATCCACGAGCTGGAAATTATACCCGTCCAGGTCATTTAAATGCTAGTGTTTTTGAAAGAGCACAAAAAGGTTTAAAAGAGGATTTCTGGCCAGAAAATAAAGTTGGACATATCAAAGACCTAGAAAAAATATTATATAAAGAAGCAAAAAATTTAGGCATTCAAATTGAAAATAAACGCTTTATACGTTTGCATAAAAATACCCAAAAGCCAGGTGTTGTTGTGGAAACGGAGAATGGTGAAGAAATTATTGAAGCGGATTATGTTTTTGACTGTACGGGCACACGACGTGAAGTGATAAATGCAGTCAATAAAATTACCTCTAACTCCCCTTTTCAATTGATACCTATTACGGAACCACCTGTACATAATCATTTTCTCGCTTATGTTAAAATGAGCCAAATTGATTGGTACCATTTTAATTTCAATATGGAGCGTATTGTTGATGATCCAACATCCATCGATCCACTCTCTTTTACTCGTTCCATAATCGAATTGCGTAAGTTAGGTTGGAAAGAATTTAAATTGCCTCGTTGTTATGGCATGGAATTTGGAAAAGATAAGATTTGCTTATATCTGCACGCACCAGATCCTTTAGCAAAGGAAAACTATGATAAATGGGTACAAACTGTCCTAGAAAGTTATACAAAACCTATTCACTATCAACATTTGCCGTCATCCAAACAAAAACCTGATTTTTTAGCATTTCCGATGAATGCACAAGCACTAAAAGATGTTTCCTATAAAGGTGAAGGTTTACCGACTGTCATAGCTTTAGGCGATGCTCAAATTGATTTTGATTATTATCTTGCTCACGGTATTGAAGATGGTATAGACCGCATTGATGCATTATTTAAACATATGGCGATATTGAATAATGATATTTATTACTTTGATTCAGAAGAATATTTACATAGTGTTATAGCCCATCTAAGTGATCATAAAAAAGCGTTGATAAGTGAAGCTGAAGAGGTCAGGAAATCGTTTGTTGATGCACTTGAGATAGCAAAAACAAAGCTCGAAACTGCTTATAAATCAACCAATAATGCTAAAGAGCAGTTCACTATTATTGAGATGTTAAAAGAAATCAAAGCACGGCAAAATTATGAAGAAGCTCGTAAAATTTTTGCTGATTATCATAATGAATCTAACCAAGTTATGCTTACAAAAACTCCTCTTGATAAAATAGTAGAAAGATTAAATAAGATTCAAACGCGTTTAACTGAAGCGCATAACATGTTACCAACATCCTTTAGTAAAGAGCGTAAAGACACTAAAGAGTTATTATCTTACTTAGCAATAAGTTTCAAAGCAGTCGGTAATACCTATTTTAGGAAAAAGAATCTTCCACAGGCAATTGACGCTTATCAAAAGGCTTTAGAAATTTACAATCTAGATTATCTTTCTGCAACCCATATTACTCAAAAACTTCCTATCTATTCTAATTTAATTATTACGTGTTTACAGAATAAACAATATTCTGAAGCTATTTTTTTAGCGAATAAAGCTTTATCTATCTTAGATGACTGGCCTGCAGAAGAGACACGACCATTAGCATTGCAAGAAAAAATAATATTTAATCTAATTAAAGCTTCCTGTGTGCTAGCACAAGAATTAGCAGCAGAAAATCAAGCTGAGGCAAGGCATTATTATATACAAGCACAAGCGGTATTAGAAAGAAATGCCAATCTTTTTTCACCTGAAACATTGAGGTCAGTCAATGAGATAATTAATCCATTACGAAACCAATTCCCAAGCCAACAAGTAAACGATGGAGTAATGTTGCAAAATTCTGCCTATAGCGCTTTAGTTAACTTAAGTGTGTTTAACAATTGCTCGTCAGCAGATAAGCAAACGGAAATTAATGTTCGTCCCCAATCCCCAATATTTAGTTAACAGAGAATGGCGATAGAGCAGACTATAAGATAGCTAGTTTTTGTCGGTTGCTTAAATGACCTAGTTATTTAGACATGTTGCTGATAAATCGATCTAACTGATTAGAAAAATTTTGGATTTCTTTATTACTTAATTTGTCTGCTCCCCCGCCAATTAAACCGTTGTCGCGCAACGACTCATTTAAATTTCGGATACTTAAAATCTGTTTTATATTATTAGCTGAGTATAGTGTACCACGTGGATTAAGCGCATAAGCTTGCTTTGCAATCACATGATCCGCCAAAATGATATCAGAGGTAATGACCAGTTCTTTGCTCTGCAAATGATCAACAATGTAGCTATCAGCTTTATCAAAACCCGCTGTGACGATAACACGTTTAATGAAAGGCGATGCAGGAATCATTGCATAATGGTTTGCAACCATTGTAACAAGGACACCGCGTTTTATGGCTGCACGAAATAAAATTTGTTTAATTGCTTTAGGGCAAGCATCGCCGTCAATCCAAATACTCATCTAAATCAAACCTTATAAAAAACAATTATTCACTCTAATCATTAACGATGTGACACTTAAAATATCTCGCTAGATTAGTTTTTTTAACACCGCTTCACCTACACCCTTTGCACTAGCAGGATTTTGCCCAGTAATAAGAAGCCCATCTTCTACTAGGTGCTTTTGAAAAGGAATTTTAGCTTTGCTGTATTTAGCACCCCGTTTGGTTAATTCCTCTTCCAAATTAAAAGGAACCGCTTGCGCACGTTTTGCCCATTTTTCTTCTCGCCAAGAAAAGCAAGTTAGCTCTTTTCCCTCAATTAGATAATGACCTGTGCTTAATTTAGATTCTAATAATCCAGCAGGACCATGGCAAACAGCAGCTATAATTTTGTTAGCAGTGTAAAATTGGCTTATTAAATCCGCTAAGGCCTTACTTTTCGGAAAATCAAAGCAAACGCCGTGACCACCAGTCAGATAAAGAGCGCTATAATTTGCTGGATTAATGTCGCTGAGATTTAACGAATTGCTTAATAAATTCATAAAGTCACGGTTTTTATAATATTGGTGAACTGTTCCTTTGAAACCTAAATTAAATCCAGCTTGTGGTAACATCAAACTTTCTGGATCTAAGGGTACAAACCCGCCTAAAGGACTTGCAATATCCATTTTTATGCCAGCCTTAGCTAACACATGCCAAAAATGGGTTAACTCACTTAGCCATAAACCGGTCCTATAGCCTACCGCTTCATATTCAGGCGTATTGGTTACTATAATAACAACTCGGTGCTCCATGCTATTTTACTCCCTTAAGTAGTACTAAATAAGTAAAAGATCGGTAACTAAGTATATAATATAAAACTAAGCCATTTTAGCCATTGAAAAGGATTAATCTGTACCACATAATTAGTTATAGGACAATTTTGTAAAATGACGATGAATAAAGTTAAAGAAATTGCATGCCCTACCTGCGGAAAACTTAAGATTTGGAGCGCTGCTAATGCGTTTAGGCCTTTTTGCTCTGAGCGCTGCAAGCTAATTGACCTAGGTGAATGGGCTAGTGATTCCCGCAGAATCTCAGGTAATTCCATTGCGCCTGATCTTTCCTTACCCGTTCATAATGAACGGGGTGATTCTGATGATGCTTAACGGTTAATGAGCACTCTGAATGCGCCTTCTATTGATGGAATTTTTAACGCTGTCTGCTATTGTTAGCACGTTTTTCTTTCATCATCCTGATAAATCCAGTTCAAATTGTATAGTTTAAAATACTTTAATGAAAAGAGTGCTAAAATTATAGCCATAGAAGAAATAAAGCAATAACTAATAGCAGTTTGATTAGATTCAAAGGAATAGACGGAGTAAATGGATGAGCCAGCAAACTGTTTGGATTATTAAAAATACCCAAATTAAGCGCCTTTTTCCTCTAGGCGTTGACGAAGCTATCTCTATTATGAACTTGCCGGATAAGCCACCTTTTGCCTTAGTCTTATCTAAAAATTCTCAGCAAAATTGGATTGATTTGCTCAAAGAAATAAGGAGCAGAGCCAGTTATCGTTTTACCCCTGTTTATTATCATGATGACGTACCACCTCACCTAAGACACCTCTTTGCTGGGCCTGCTGATGATAATCTTATCAACAGTGCTAACAAAATTTATGAACGTATCCACAATATTTCGCCTTTAACTTTTCAATCACCCAATAGAGAATCAATATTATTGGCTTATCTATATTCGCGTCCTCATTGTCCTGTAAAAGGTTATAAAAGCGATAAATCTCCTTTTGTGTATGATTACCCACTATTAAATATCCTTTTTAAGGACAATTTAGAAGTTGATAATTGGAAATTCTTAGAGAGTTTAGTCACTAGAAATCTACTTGCACATAGTGATGTTATTGATGAAATTGAAACCTGCCCGGCGTGTGATTCTGGTTTACTTAATTTAAGAAAGTCATGTCCAAATTGTCGTTCAACCAATTTTAAACCCCAACAATTTGTGCATTGCTTTGCTTGCGGCCAAATCGCTCCTGTACCTGAGTTTTTACGTCAAGAACGATTAATTTGTAGTAATTGCCATATTAAGCTTGAGGCACCCGGTGTTGATTACGAAAAGCCTATTGAAAACAAATTATGTAACGCTTGTGGTCATTTTTTTGCCGAACCTATACTTGAATTAGTTTGCTTAAGTTGTCATCGCACTTCAGCTTCTAGCGAATTTATCAGAAAACCCTTATATGATTATCATTTAACACGTCAGGGTGAGTATGTCGTACTTGGAATAGAAAATAGTTTCTACGCAAGCTTTGGCCAATATTTTAAGATGACCGATTATCCTGTTTTTCTGTCCATTTTAAATTGGTATACGAAACTATCAGAACGTTACGGTTTACTTCACTTTAGTGTCATGATGCTACAAATAGATGTTAATAACCGAGAAGAAGTTAAAAAAGAACAGTCTTCTGAGTTCATTGGAAAAATTTTTACCAATTTGCGTCAGGTCATTAGAGAAAGTGATCTCGCCTCACGGTTAGATGAGAGTATGCTTTTTTTATTGCCTTTTACTAAAGAAGAAGGTTGTATGATAGTTCTTAATCGACTTCAGCACGCAGGACAAGAACTAGTAAATGCTAACGAGAATCTAGGGTTGACTATTAAAGTAAGTTATATGGCTTCTAATGAAATTCTTAGTAGCGCATTACAAGGTGAATTTATAATGGCTGAATTAAAGATCCGTATGCAAGAAAATAACCTTTGCATTGCCAAAAATTAGTACAAAGCAGCAGAGCACTTTCTTGAAGTGCTCCAAATAATGTCTATAACCTTGCTAAAGAGCATAAATAATATTATCGATAAGTTCCTTGCCACTGAGTTGAAAGATGCCAAAACCAATGGCAGCAGGAATTAAAATATTATTAAAATTTAAAGTGTTCATAGCATGCTTTATTTTTAGAGGTAATTAAACTAATGTTTCTAACATTGCTGCATCATATGAATGCATGTTAGCGGCGTTTTTTATTCGGCTAACCAAATCAGGATTAGCAATAAAAGGTCTGCCAAAGGCAATCAAATCAAACTGCTTGGCAAGCATTTGCTTAATTGCCTTTTGCACGGTATAACCGCCACTGGCAATTAAATGGCCCTTAAAATGCATCCGCATAAACTCAGTCATTGTTTTATGATTAAGTTCTGGAAAGCGCGTCTCATCATCGAAGTTCCCGGTATGTAGATAAGCAATTTGTTTCTCACTTAACTGCGCTAATAAATATTGAAAAACTATCGAATCGCGTCTGTCACCTACAATCTCATTTAAATAAGCACCAGGTGATAGCCTAATTCCTACTCGCTCACGACCAATTTCTGCTATACAAGCATCAACAACCTCTAGTGCAAACCGAGCCAGATTTTCTGGTTCAACACCGTAAGCATCTTGGCGCTTATTTGTTGAGTAATGTAAAAACTGATCAATTAAATAGCCATTAGCGCCATGGATTTCAATGCCGTCAAAACCGGCTTTAAGCGCATTCTTAGCTGCTTTTGCATAACTGCTGACTAAGTCTTTAATTTCTGCCAAGGAAAGTGCTCTTGATTTGCCATAATAAAGTTCCCCATCAGCTCTGCGCACCCGGCTACTCATTTGCGTTTCAGAAGCAGAGATGGGTAAAGAGCCATTTAAAAAAATAGGATGAGAAACCCGGCCCACATGCCAAATTTGTAAAAAAATCTTACCCTTATTTTGATGCACTGCTTGCGTAATCTTCTGCCATCCTGCTATCTGCTGGTCAGTGTAAATGCCAGGGGTATTGCTATAACCTCGGCCATCAGGACGGATAATAGTGCCTTCAGTAATAATCAATCCTGCATCCGCACGTCTTGCATAATAGGTGGCCATCTCGGAAGTAGGACTTAAATCATCGGTTGCTTTATTGCGGGTCATAGGTGCCATCACAATACGATTTTTAAGCTCAATTATTTCATTAAGCTTAAACGATTCTAAAAGAATATTTACGTTAACCATGTGCATCTCCTAAATAATTTCTAAATATCGCAAATTATCGATATAAATAGTTAAAAAATTTTATATCTTAGTCTTAAACTCCTGTAAAAATTTCTCAATAAAAGGTTGGTTTAATTTACAATAAGTCCACTGGCCTCGGCGCTCCATAGTAATAAGGCCCGCTTGGTGCAATTGAGATAAATAAGCTGAGATAGTGGATTGCGATAAACCGGCTTTCTTTTCAATAAGCCCAACACAAACGCCATCTACACTCACATCACAATGCGAGGAGCTAAAATGCTTAGCGGGCTCTTTTAGCCATTCAATAATTTGCAACCGCCTTTCATTAGAAAGCGCTTTCAATATAAGTACGATATTCATACCAGTTATTATATCGTAATTTTGCGATATGTCAATATAACAGCCCGCTTTTTTATTTAATTTATAGTCTTAAGGCGCTTGCTTCAAACAGTTTATTGATTAAAATCAATGACAAAATGCTCAGCTGTTTTATTAACCGGGTCATATTTGCATCGGTTGGTATAATTTAAATTTTTGCCATACACATGCAATGAGACAGCCGTTACGCTTGCAATATTAACGACACTATGGATTTGATTAGCTTGTATGGTGATAACATCACCAGGATGGCATATAATTGGCGGCTCTTGCCTTTCAATGTCAGCATAGCCGGGTATTAAACCATTATCGAGTCGCCTCCAAAAGTAATTTTCTTCAATACCACTCACACATCCCACTACAGCCCAAGTGCGATGATCATGCGGTGAAATTTCGCGTCCAGGCTCCCAGGCCACTAAATTTACTGCTAAACAATGATTAGATTCTTCATAGATTAACCATGATTTAAAACCTTCAGAGGTATCGACTGTTTTAAATCGCTCTTCTAACCAATCACTTTGGTTCACCCAGAATTGCACAATGGATGAAACCTTTTGCATATTAAAAATATCATCATGTTCTTGAACATTTAATGCTTTTAATTCATTAATAAAGGGGGTTAAAGCCTCCAAAACTGAACTCATCATGCGCTTAAATTTTAAAGGGTCTTAACTTGGAGCTTAGCAGAAACAAAATAGATTGCATGATAAAAAGCAAAAACCTATTTGATTGCCCTAAAATATTTTACAATTAACATGTTATTGCCAGAGAATTATTCTAAAAAGCTAAGAAATTGGTGATCAAGATGCTTTGCTGTAGGCCCTTTAAACTTATTTGAGCCGAAAAAAAGGTTTTAGTTAATAACTAATAAAAATAGAACGATGAAAAACAATTATTTAAAAAGTTCCTCTACTAAGTATCGGGCCGATATCGATGGTTTACGAGCGTTAGCGGTTATTTCAGTTGTGGTGTTTCATGCCCTTCCCCATAGTTTACCTGGCGGATTCATTGGCGTTGATATTTTTTTTGTCATCTCTGGTTTTTTAATTTCTACTATTTTATTGGAAAACTTAGAAAACAATTGTTTTAGTCTACGAGACTTTTATGCCAAGCGAATTAGAAGGATATTTCCTGCCTTATTAACTGTTCTAGTTAGCAGCTTATTATTAGGCTGGGTTATCTTGTTTGCCACAGAATTTAAAGAATTAGGCAAACACATTGCAGCGGGTGCAAGCTTTATTTCTAATTTTATTTTATGGCAAGAAGCAGGTTATTTTGATAAAGCAGCCTATTATAAACCCTTATTACACTTATGGAGTTTAGGCATAGAGGAACAATTTTACCTTATTTGGCCACTCTTACTCTGGTTTTCTTTCAAGAAGCGATTAAACATCTTTGCGATTTTGGCTTTTGTTATCCTGCTTTCTTTCAGCCTTAACATGAAAACCATTCACCAAGATGCGATTGCCACTTTTTATATGCCACAAACTCGTTTTTGGGAATTAATATGTGGCAGTTTGTTAGCTTGGGTTAATTTATATAAGCACAACGAATTTAAGAACTTAAAACTAAAGCTACATCATTTTTTAAAAACCCTCTTTAAACATAATACTCTAATTGCCAACCCCAATTTTTTAAACAATGTGCTTGCCTTAATAGGTTTTGCTTTAATCATGTATGCTCATTTTAAAGTTAAAAAAACGATGTCTTTTCCGGGGGGCTGGGCTTTATTACCCTGCGGCGGTGCACTATTATTAATTGCTGCTGGACCCCAAGCCTGGCTAAATCGCACTTTATTAGCCAACCGCTTCATGGTATGGATCGGCTTAATTAGTTTTCCTCTCTACTTATGGCACTGGCCTATTTTATCTTTTATAAAAATTACCGAGCTTAACCCCAGTAAAGCATTAAACCTATTAGGTGTCGGTGTAGCTATTATTTTCGCGTGGTTAACCTATAAATTTATTGAAAAGCCGGTGCGATTCGGTGCTTATAACCAAAAAAAAACGATTATCTTACTTATTTTAATGAGTATTGTCGGTGGTTTAGGTGGAGGTATTTATCAGCACTCTGGCTTAATCTTTAAACCAGCTCAAGTGAGCAAAATTGTCGATTTAATCAGCAATCCTTTACCTTTAGTAGATGATTTTGATTGCAGCCAATTAATTCCTGAATTTAGCCAACTTTCATTTAATGTGGGCTGTAAACTCTCTAAAAATACCTTACCTGATATCCTGTTTATGGGTGATTCCCATACAGCGCATTATCGCAATGCTATTTGGCGGCAGTTTTCTAACCATTCCGTGTTAATGATTGTTCAACCTTCATGCCTTCCTTTTGCCAATCATCGCCTACTAAAAGGCGATTGTCAAAAAAAATACGATGCTATTTTGGCATTTTTAAAGACAAACAAAAGCATCAAAAAAGTTTATTTATCGGGTTATTGGTCTTATCTAATGACAGGCGGCTTTGCTATTGCGAAGGGCCATTGGCGACAAGCAAAGCCTCTTGAGCCAAAAGAAGTGATCAGTTTTCAAGAAAATGGTCGACGCTTAATTGCTACTATTCTGGCATCCCATAAAGAGGTCATCTTTTTAAAAGATATACCTGACTTAGATTTTAATATTAACACTTGCTTTAAATTACGGCCTATTCGTTTATCCTTTCGCCCCATTCGCAACAATTGCTGGATAGATTTTGCGACTTACCAAAAGCGCATAGCACCCTATGATAAAGTGATTGATGATTTATTAAGAGAATTTCCTGCAGTAAAATTATTCGATCCTCGTCCTTTATTTTGCACTGATGGCAAATGCTATGCGCGTGATGCCGAACTTCCTTACTATTTTAATGGTGATCACCTAAACCAATACGGCGCAGAATATGTGATTAAAAATATGCAAAACTTAACCTAACTTTAATCACCAAGTGTACGATGATAGTGATCTAAGCTTTCATCCAAGCTTGCTGCATCGGTTAAGGCTGCAACATTTTCTTTGGTAAAGAACCCATCAAACCCATGGCATCGTTCAACATATTCTGTAATCAATAAAGAATATTGCGAGTGTTTAGAAAATATCTGCTTTAAATCGGGCACATCGGTACAAGTACCAAAAACTTGCGCTAAGAAGTGAATGGGTAAATTATTTTTTAAAGTATTGACGACAAAATCAATATTCTTTTTGCCAGAACTATGATCACCATCACTTATTTCATAAGCAACATGGTGCATACGTCTGCCATAGTTGCGTACGAATGTTTCAGTAGGCATAGGCAGATTCTCAAACGAATTAACCATGTAAGGCGTATTATTGGCAGTAAATACTTTTGCCGGTGAACGAATATCATTGCCATGCGGCGTCCGATTGACATTCGTTGATGAATTCATGTCATAAATATTGTAAGCACCCCAAAAATAATAATTAGACAAGCATAAAAATTCTAAAATGGCATCTTCTCGCTCACCTGCTAAAATTCGGGTAGCCATATGATCGATACCCTTTAATAAACTTTTTGTCCCTTGTTTTTCACTCCAAAGGTCTGCCTCATTCAGTATTGCTTCTTGTTCAGGCGTAAGAAAAAAACGCTGCCCTAATTCTAGACTATCAAAATCGAAAATATCGCTATCAATATAGCCAACACTGTTATAAGTAAAATCAGACAATTTAGTGAAATGAATGTGTTTACTGCAATAAAATTTATTCTCAGTCATGTCTGGAATGCTGAAATTAAAATCATGGGAGATAAGAATCCTGCGTACTTCATCTTTATCCTTACAGCGATAAATTTCTCCCACATAGCGGGCATTAAATTTAGGTCGCGCCAAAGGATACATTTTATTAAGGCGCGTGATATCGTCCCTGAAATTAGGATCTAAAGGCTCAAGTACAATATAAACCGGAGCATTTTCTGTATTAACAAGGCAATAAAATTTATGTGTATCACTAATATAACTTCTAACATAACGATAAGGCGTCATATAATACAATTCTTTAAGATAATCGATCGCATCCCCTGTTTGGACTTGTACAACAATCCCGCACATATCACCATATAAATCTTCAAGCCCAGATGCTCGCCTTCTTTCATAAATTTTAGTTTTATATTCATTAAAATAGGCTGAATTTTCTTTATCGCCCTTAGATTGGTACTCGAGTGGATTAATCATTGCTAACCTCTAACAACTAACAAACCATTGCAAATAGTATTACTACTAATTATATATCGCCTGCGAGGTTTTGCTTGCAAATTGCTAAATTAGTTTAAAAATCCAGCCCTAAGTTGGTTATCTAAGGATTAAGTGTTCTCTAACTTAGCGACCATGCGACAAGGCAAGCCTGTTTTTCCAGGTAAATTTAACCACATTAAATGTATAAGAAAGGGTCCTGTTATTTGGCGTGTTAAATTATCAAGATTAGTAATATTCTCAACAATATAAATCCCTTGGACTTCACAGCGCTTATCAGCTAAAGCATGTTCTCTGCCACGCCGAATACCGGCTGCATCGATGGCAATGATATGAATTTTCTTGGCAATCAACGCATCAATTAATGCATCTGATAATTGTGGATGGTTATGAAAATAAGCTTGGGAGCCATAGATATGTTCTTTAATTCTATCTGTTTTAAATAAAAGACAATCTTTCGCTTTAATTGCTTCTAAATCAATATCGGTGATATCAATGTCGCGATCTTTAACATGACTTACATCAAATAATAAAGCCCGATTTTCCATGTACTCTAGCGGTATTTCTGTTTTTAAATGAATATCAATGTGAGTGCCAAAGTGGCCAGATTTTAAGAAAACATCATAGTTTTCATGGATAACCTCTTTATCGATAGTTAATTGGTTCATACTAAGTGTTAAATCGATATACATCCTTACATCCTCTTGAAATGAAAATCCCATAGTATTTTTTATTAAGACGTATTAATATCCTGATTTTGACAAAAAATAATGTAATTAAGACATGCCTTACTATACTGTCCAAGACATCATTGATCCTGATGAAATTGCTGCACCTGTGATTGGGTTTGCCTTTGATAAACAGCCAACCACACCAGGCGAGCATTGTCACCGTAAAGGGCAACTCTTATATTGCAGTCGTGGGGTGACCCATTTTTATTGCCAGGGCCGTTATTTCTTATTACCACCTAGCAAAGCAGCATGGATTCCACCAAATGTAAAACACGACGTTTACTCAGCAAGCAAGGTGAGTTATCGCTCTTTATATATTGATGTAAAGCAATTTTTACAACTACCTGATGCGATGCAAATACTACAAGTTGAACCTTTATTAAAATTAATGATTGAAAAATTTTGTTTTATTAAACCAGGCTACACGAAAGACAGTCCTGAATTTCGGCTAGCAACAGTCATTGTTGATTTTATCAATCAAGCCATAACCTTGCCATTGTCCCTACCAAAACCTTTAGATAAGCGTTTAAATAAGATTTTCCAAGCAATATTACAAACACCTGGCGAAGCAAAATCTGTCAACGATTATGCCCAAATGGTTAATATTACTGCACGTACGTTAAATCGCATCACCCAAAAAGAAATAGGTATGAGCTTTGAAAAGTGGCGTTTGGAATTGCGCTTAATGCATGCCTTTGCTTTACTAGAGCGCGGTTATTCCGTCACCCAAGTAAGCCAATGCTTAGGATACAGTAATGACAGTAGTTTTATTGCTCGCTTTAAACAATGGGCTGGTGAGACCCCAGCGCAATACCGGCGTAAAGTTCAAGCTGGGCTTTAAAATAGATTTATATTCTTATTACTCTCTTTATAAATTGGCTAAAATAATTAAATAATTAATTTAAAATTTAAAGGCTAACCTTCATGCCCAAGCTAAGACTAAATAATATTTCCATGTATTACGAAATACATGGCATTGGTGAAGCGCTTATTTTTATCGCTGGTTTTAGTGTTGATCATACTGTTTGGCAAGAAATTCTGCCTCATTTTACCGATGGGTATAGAGTGATTTTAATCGATAATCGAGGTGCAGGCCAAACCGATGTGCCTGAAGGTCCTTATACCATCGCTGAAATGGCAGAGGATGTTGTCCAATTATGTGACCGACTTAAAATTAGACAAGCGCATTTTGTGGGTAATTCCATGGGCGGGCTTATTGTGCAAACATTGGCTTTTGCGCATCCTGAGTTGGTAAAATCAGCAACCATCAGTAATTCTGTCATGACTATTCAAACCCCTTATCAACTTTATATAGATGCCCAACTTGAATTACTGAAAGCGCAAGCACCTATTCATACATTGATTAAATCCTCGGCAAGCTGGCTTTTTTCTTTTCAGTTTCTTGCTAAGCCGGGGGTAGTTGAACAATTAATACAACAAGGATTAAGTAATCCTTACCCCTTTACTCTGCAAGGTTATGAAGGGCAGTATGCAGCGTTAACTGATTTTGATTCCACTGCTTGGATTGAGCAAATTAAAGTACCTGCCCTTATATTGGCCGCTGATGAAGATTTAATTTTTAATAAAGACACCGTACACCTCCTAGCGAAACATATGCTAAATGCTGAGTATTTTTGTTTTAATCATTGTGGGCATCTACCTTATATTGAGTATCCGGAGCTATTTGCCAACGAGATAAAGCGCTTTCATGCTAAGCTAGACTAAACGGGTCTGTTGACAATTTACATAGGCAACCACAGGAGAGCACGTGCCATAGCGACCATGGACGTATAGTTTCGCTTTAATTTATCAAATCTTGTGGCAAGAACACGAAAGTGCTTTATTCTTGCAAAGAGAATTTCGACTAAATGCCTGTATATGTAATGATTGATAAACAAGATGGCTCATTGCATTAGCGCCTATGATGGCATTGATTTGAGGATAGATCCAATAATCGCAACTCTTAGAAGGAATTTAGGATTTCCTTGATAAAGAGCATCATAAAATAAAAGCTTTTCTTGTGAAAGGTATCTATTTATTTAGAGTGCATGGTAATGAAATTTAATGTATATATTAAAGTTTTGACTGCGTTCTTGGTGATTTTTTTAATTTTTGTTTTGGCATTTTTTAACTATTTAAAGTCAGTTGAGACAAAGATAGTTATTAATGCAGGGAAAACAATGTCACAAGGACTTTTAATTAGTATAGAAAATGAATTAATTAATAGCCCAAGATCAAACTGGGATGCAATAATAAAGCAAAAGACAGATAATGTTGTTCATCTTGTATCAATCGATAGTCTAAAACTTACTTCAACGCAAAATAACCAATTAAATAATGGCGAGATAATTTTCCTATCAGGTAAAACCTATCAATTTCTCAACGAGGTCATTGTAGAACATATAGCATATAAAAAAATTGGTAATACCCCTTATGCATTAGCTTACTATTTTTCAGATCCAGGCCAATTTATTTTTCATTATATGAACCCTGCTTTAAAACAAATTGTTGAACATTTATTATTAAAGTCAAAAAATACGTGGGATAAAGAAACATTAAAGCTTGAAAGAATATATGGCTTCCCAATTCATGTTTATGATGCTAGGAGTAAATACTTGCCAAGTAATATAGTTAATTCTTTATTAACAAAGCGTCTAGTGTTTGAAACAAATAAAAACTCGTCACAAATTGGTATTCTCTATTATGGTTTTAGTGGTGAAATACTTAAAATTGGCCCGCTCAGCTATCTACCCATTACGGCAAGAATCAGTGATGTAATGGATTATTTTATATTGGCTTTCTTTTTCTTAACCCTTTGTTTTATTACATTTCTCTCACTGCTTTTTGTGAGGAATGTGAAAAAGGTATATCGGATAACTAAAAATTTTAGTCAAGGGAATTTTGACTTTCATCAGAAAATAAGCACCACCTCTGTTTTGTATGGACTTTATATAAATATCATTCACATGGGTAAGCGCTTAAAAGAACTGATTGAATCACATAAACAAATGTGCCGATTTGTTGCGCATGAAATTAGAACTCCTCTGTCAACCATACAAATGGCAACGGATAGTATCAAAAGAAAAAACGCTAAAGATATATTACTCACTAAACAGATAAACAGCATACAAGAAGATATTGCAGACATAAATCGCATCGTCAGCACTTTTTTGATTTACTCAAAAATACATTCTAGCGAATTAAAATTAAAAAAGTCAAAGACAGATATAATATTATGGTTAAGAAAGTTACTAGAACCTTATTATTCATCAGCATTTAAAATTACACTTCAGACTAATGAGTTAAATTCCTTGGAAGCATGTATAGATGAAAATATTTTAAAACACGCTGTTACTAATTTGATTACCAATGCTATGAAATTTGCCGTGCGCCATATTTCTTTAACCATTTCGCTTACTGATAGTCATGTTTTAATTCATGTAGACGATGATGGCCCCGGCCTGCCGGATGAGGGTATAGATGACATTTTTTCTGAATATACGATTGCCGAAGACGCCGAAATTGGAGATAAACATATTGGGTTAGGATTAGCTATTGTTAAAAAAGTTGTTAATCTCCACGCAGGAAAGGTCATGGCTACACAATCACCGCTCTTAAAAGGCGCTAGATTCACAATAGTACTTCCACGATATTCTTATGAATAGCGACTATAAGAAATTACAGTTTCCTCTCAAGACACCTCTTATGACTCCCATAGTTTGGAATCGCTAAAGGACTATATTTTTCTCTTTCTTTTTCTAGATGATTTCTATTGATCGCATATAGGAAGGCTGCGACTAAGTCTTTAGCTTTGGAAATTTGTCTTTAACTTCAGCATCTTTTGAAGTAGCCGCTTGTTTCATCTCAATCAGTGCGTCTGTAACTGTTGCTAGCTTGAGCTTTGCATCATCAAAACGTTTAGGGATAAATTCATCTTCATTGCCATCAATCATCTCTCCAGTTCCAAGCCCTCTTTCAAGAGCGCTGGTAACTGTATTAAGCTCTGATTCAAATGCCAATAATAGTTCATTATTGCCCTTTGCAGATTGTAGGACTCCATGTAATTTTTCCACTACATCTTCAGGAATATAAAGAGTACCTTCACTACATTTGCTATATTCACGTTTCGCAATAGGTAATGAAAGTAGCTCATCAGCTTTGTGTTGACTCATCTGAAATAGCTGTCTAACGGACTGCTTTAATTTTAAGGGAGTGAGTGGCAAATTGCCAGGTTTCAAAGAGGCTAGAAGTTTATCACTAGCAGTGACTCTTCCATCTTTGCTATGTTCTTGCGCTGTCTCGATGGGGGTTTGTCCTTTATTATCTTGCGCTTCAAGACTAGCACCGTGCTTTAATAATTTTTTAATGAGATTCAGCGGCTCTTCTCTATAATTATAAAAATTTTGTACCGCATAATGCAAAGCCGTCATGCCTTTTTTATCCACGCTATTAATATCAGCGCCATGTTTTAATAATAAATCAATGACGCTATCATTACTTGGGCCACCAATAAGGACTTTGCCACAACTTACCATGGCCAGCCGTAACAAATCTTTTTTAGCTAAAATTGACTCTAATAACCCTTCGTGATCTTTAAATACCAACGGTTCTTTTAAACCTAAGAGAAGCTCTAGTATGTCTCTATTGTTCAGTTGCTCTATGGAGTCTGCTCGCTTTAAGATATCACGCACACGTGTTAAATAATGTTCTTGCTCTTGCCCTAAAATTTGCCTTTCCTGCTCAAAAAACTTTGAAGCATTCACTTCTTGAAGTTGCAATTTTGGAAAACTATCCATTTTTTTTAAATCTTGAATTTTTAGAATATCTCGATTTAAAGCTATTTTCGCTATTAGTTCTTCATGGTCTTTCCCTAACATTGCACGTGCATATTCTATAGTGTTAACTTTTAATTCTTTAGCCGTTTTTGTTGAGGCAAATAATGATTTGCGCACAGCAACTTGATATGGGCCATGATAAAAAATAATACTGTTTCCTGCTTTCCAGACATTTCCTGCCATTGATGTGATAGGCGCTTCTGGCGTAAGTGATCGGAAGCCAGTCTGGGCATCTTGGCTATTCCATGGTCCAGTTCCGCCAAATGTGATTTCTGGATGCTTTACTGATACTCTTTCTAAAAATGTTTTCTCCTGTTGGTTCGCTGCAGCATCAAGCTGACTATCTGTATTACAGCCTTCTAAGGTCACAAAAACTTCACCCCGATGCTTAGGTAATGTTTGTTTAAAGCTCGATAATAGCTTATCAAAATGGTCATCATATAAATGCTCACTTGGGCCATGGCGATTACCCAGACCATAATAGCCACCATTGCCATGCCCCATGATAAATAACTGCGGGTTTTTTTCGAATATAGTTGTATTGTCTGATCCCTTTGGTAAGTCTGTTTTGAGCTCGTCCAAACTACTATAGATTTTCGGGGATTTATCACACTGATCGAAAAAATAATACCTCAAATCGGAGCCCTCTAAAAAAACACCAATTGGCACAAATTGCGCAAACCGTTGTTTTAGGTGAGGGTTTACCACCACACCTCTTTGCGCTTCAGGCACTGGATGATCTGGGTCTGGTCTATATATTAAGATTTGTATTGCAGCATCTTTCATGGATCAACTCGACACTATTACTTTATAGGTTGATCTTATCAAAAGTATCTGGCTCAAATGTATATAAATTGTACAAACATTATTATTTTAAAATGACAATTTTGTCGAGGGATATGACTATAGATTTGCGATATTTCGTGAAGCTCTCATAACAGGCCTTACAAAAAGTACCAGGATCTAGACAAAAGAATTTTAGAGATTGTAGCTCTTTTGTAAGTCCTGCATAAAATTAATGGCCGTGGTCTATGTTTATTTCCAAGCCTCAGATACAAATATATATCCTTTTTTATGGATTGTTTTTATACGATAAGGCTTTTTACTATTATCATTTAATGCTTTTCTTAAACGTGATATTTTTAAATCGATACTTCTATCAACCCCATCATATTCGTGTCCAGATAGAGCATACATAATGCTATCTCTACTAAGTAACCTATCATGATTCTTAACCAATAAAACAAGAACCTCAAAGTCACTGCTACTTATTGAAATTTCTTCGTTAAAAAGATGAACACGCTTAGTACTAAAATTGATAGAAAAATTACCAAATTGAAATTGATTTTGATTATTAACTAAATTAGGCCGACGTAACAACGCTTCTATCCTTGCTTTTAAAACCTCATCTGCAACAGGTTTAGTTAGGTAGTCATCTGCTCCTAAGTTTAAAGAGGATACTTCACTTTCAATATCATTAACTGCAGTCAACATAAGTATTTTCCCCAAATAGTCCTCCCTAATAGTGTGACATATTTGATCGCCATTCATCCCAGGAAGCATTATGTCTAATATAACTAGGCTAGGTTGCTCACGAATAATGCGATAGACAGCCCTATCACCACGTTTTTCAATAGATACATCATAACCTGCTTCTTGTAAGCTCTCTTTGAGGTAATTTGCTAACTTAATATTATCTTCCACAAGCAATATTGATCTATCTTTCATTTGTTCTGTCTAAGCCTCTTAAAAATAAGAAAAACATCGAAAAAAATTAGTCTGAAATACTGTTTAAGTTAAGTGTTACATACCTATAAGGATGTAAGCAAACACACAGTATACTTGTATATTTATTCCCTATTATGGGTTTTTGAGACTAGGCTAATAAAATTATTTATTAGTAAACGATATAACAAAAATTTAAATTTAGTTAAGGTGTTAAATCCAACGTGGTCGCTATGGTGCGTGCTCTTCTATGGTTGCCTATGTGTCAACAGACCCTAGACAACTTAGAAAATTTTTGATTAAGGACATAGTATCCGACGAGGGTTATAATAGTCATGCTTCCCAAACTTAAAAGCAGAGTGAAACAATAATTTAATGGACTAATCAATAAGTTTGTGGGTGGGTAAAAACTTACCCTAAAAGCAATCAGACTACCCAATATCCCTAATAGGGCAAGCAAGATTATCCGCCAAGAATGTGTTTTATTTATTTGCATTGCTAGCCGAATAGCACCTAAAAACATTAAAAAATACATTCCTAAATACATTTGCGTAGCCAGAACAATCATAAGCCAATAAGACATATTAACAGATGGGAAGAATAAAAAAAGAACGCTGATAATAGAAATTATACTGGCTTGAATGACTAGGAGTTGGTTGTTGATGTGGGCTGTATGAGCTGTATTACCCTGCTTGTTAAAAGCAAACGAGAGTCCTTTAATAGGCGAAATCAACCAATTATTAGCACAGCCAATACAACCGATCAAAACCATCATATCAATTAAAACAGCTGCTTTTTCTAATTTAATTTGGCTGAAAAAAATTTGGAATAAATCAGGAATACCGGTAATAAAATTAAGTTGCTGGCTTGGGATAATGAGAGCTAATGTTAGTGAACCCAATAACATGGTACAAAAAATGATGACAACAGAAAGACTGATTGCTTTTGGTAGCGCCCTTGCCTTACTTTCTTTAGCATGGATTGCTGCAACTTCAATACCACAAAAAGAAAGAATAATGGCTGTTAAGGCGGTCCATGAATTTTCTGTATGCGATGCAAGTGTGGTGAAGGTGTGCGAATGGGCTATTAGCCATTTAACCCCAATGGCTAAAATTAAAAGAAAGGGAATAATAAGGCCAATAACAGAACAAAATACCGTTAGCAGCGCAGATAAAGAAAAACCACGCCAATTAATCCAGGTCAGTCCCCAAATCAAAGCATTAGTAATTAAAAAAATAAGCTGATTATTTTGTGCTAAAGCGCTATCTAAACAATATAAAAAAAGGCCAGCAATAAAAGCAAGAAAGGTGGGAAAAATAAAAAGATTTTGCATAAACTGCAACCAGATGGCGATCAAACCAAATCCTCTTCCAAGACTTAATTTTACCCAGCCATAAATACCTTCATCCGACTGCTGAGTAAACCAGCTGGCAATGGCAGCACTAGGTAATAGAAAAAAAAGAAAAGCGAGTGGAAAATAGATAAAAAGATCCCACCCTATTAGGGCTGCCGCAGGTAAATTGCGGATACTATCTACTGAGCAAACAATGATTAACGTCAATTGTAACGTGCTTAATTTTTTTGGCATTAAAATCTCAGCGATAAGCAGCTTAAGCCACCATCAATCTTTTCAAACTCAGAAACATCAACGGTAAGAATTTTAAAACCATGTTTTTCTAAGCTTTGAGCTGTCGCTTTAAAGCCTGCTGGCAAAATAATAATATTATTGATATTGATTGAATTTGCCGCATACGCCTCTTCCTTAACAACTCTAATTTGTTTAAAGGATTGCCATTCTGGATGATTGATTAATTCCCCTGCTACCAATAAGCAATTATTGCCCAAATAAGACACACCGGTTTTTAAATGGAGAAATTCTTGCAACTCAATGGTTGAGCTAGTGTAACCAAAAGAGGCTAAAATAGCCGCTAACTGCTCTGCTCCCTGTTGGTTTGTACGCTTGGACAGTCCAATATAAAAATGATTTTCGACTTGTAAAATATCACCAGCATCGACTGTTCCTGGGGCTTGAATTTTTTTAATGCGATCTTTATAGAAAGACACAATCCATGGCTCAATGAAGGCCACTTCACCTTGCCTACTTAAGGCACCGGGGCGAGTTAGAATAGCGACATGCTCTGTTAATAATGCCGTATCTTCTACAAAGCAAGCATCAGGATAGTGCTCCAGAGGTGGTAACGTTGTTACCTCTAACCCACAATTTTTAAGGGCGGTAATATAGTTTTGATGCTGCACTAAAGCGAAATTAAAATTTACAGGAATAGGATTTTGATTTGCAGTTAAACCATGAATCATACTGGCAGAAGGGCTACGAACAAGCGCTTGTGAATACATAATTTTATTTACCAATCTTAAAGTAAGTTATTATAAACATAAAACAAAAATGTTTAAGCAAATTTATGAAAAGAAAATAGATCTTACCAATATTCACTAATTGAAGTTTTGCCAAGATATTCCTCAATGCGTTTTTTTGTTGCTGGTGAAATATCATTGGGTAAATTATTTAATTTAAACCATTGTTGCTCGGCAATTTCTGCAGAGTAACTACTTTCTTGCTGAAAAGCCTGACAAATATAAAAAACAATATAATCATCGCGTTTTTCATTATGACTATAATAAACGGCAAATAATTGCGCAGGCGCTAAAAGGTTAACACCTACCTCTTCCTTAAGCTCCCTTTGTAACGCTTGATAAGGTGTTTCGCCTGGCTCAACACCGCCACCAATGGTATACCAACCTAATTGATAGGTATGTTTAACCAATAACGTCTCATCATCCTGAATAAGTAATGCTCGCACCCCTATGGTTCTTTTGGCAAAAATGGACAAAAGAGCATTTTTTGTTAAGTGGTAGAAACGCATCATAGCCTTACTCTTAATAATGTTGAAGATTTCTGGGTTAAGGAAGTTTTTCCAATACCAGCAACTTAGGGTTCTGCAAAAAAGCAGAACCCATTGTTAGAATTAAGGGATATAAACATCTTTTTGAACAAGCGTTGAACGCTTACCATTTTGGCAAACTGTATTCATAAAATAAGTAAATTTTCCGGAAGTGCCAGGCAAGCTTTTATCAGTCCAGGTTAAGGCTGCTCCTCGCCAAAGTAGACGCTTTAGCCAATCTTTTACCTCATAAGAGGCAGCTGCTGCGCCACTAGTTGGCCTACTCCACTTTAAGGTAATTGATCTTTTATCAGCTGAATAAGTGGCAGTAATATTACGAGGCGGATTGCAAACACTCTCCGTCACATAAACATCATACTGGATATCAGCCGATTCTTGGCCGCCACAGACTGAACTTAAAAAATAAGTGTATTTGCCTGGTTCACCAGGTAAAGTCTTATCCATAAAGGTAAGCTGAGTGCCTTCCCACATTAAATGTTTACGCCAATCTTTCACACGATACAATTGAACTGCCGCACCGTCTTGTGGTTTATTCCAATTAAGTGTCACACTTCTTAAATCATCCGTATAAGAAGAAGTAATATTGATTGGCGGTTTACATTGATCGGTAGGCGTACTGCCACCTACTTCGTAAACTTTAATACTATTTACATCCATACTTGCCTTTTGCAGTTGCGGATTAGGCGCTCCTGCATAAGGTCCACCAATAGCTAAATTAACTATCAAATAAAATCCGCCATTTGGGTCATTAAAGCCTCGCCTAAAAGCATTAGCACCATCAGCAGGTAAAGTATCGGTTCTTAAGGGGCCCCAAACACGCATGTTATCAATATAACCGGTCATAATATAACCGCCATTAGAACTTTGTGGGTCTTTTTCCCATTCATAACCCCAGGTATGTGGTTGTCTATAAGCGAGTTCAGGAAAGGTATGGCTATCTAAACCATAACCCCAGCCTCGACAATCAAACCCCCCACAGCTTGGATCATTGCCGTTAAAATGAAGAGCAGCTGTAGTAACATTAAATGCTGTATTTTTAGGGTACGCTTCCATGATATCGAATTCGCCATTTAGGGGCCATTCATGATCATAAGTAGGCATCATCCAAATAGCTGGCCAGAGCCCTCGATTATACTCAGCCGGGTTTGTACCATTTTGACATCGGCCATCAGCGCTCGCTGTACAAAAAGGTAACCGAACATTGACTTCTAAATAACCATGGGTGGTTACTTTAGTAGTCCAGGGAGTAGATGGCGTTGGCGAATTATAAGGCGGCGATGTCAAATTATGACGAGTCATAATTTCCCCTGATCGCCAAAAACCAGGATTAACAATATCAGCCAGTAAGGTTAATGTGCCATCCGTTTTTTTAATGACTTTTGAAACATCATAAACATTTATCTCACCAGACATCCGATGATCATAATTAGTGGGTGCATAGTAATTTAAGCCTTCAGGTGATTTATCTTTCAAAATATCAGTTTTTAATTCACATGATTTTGCTTGATCAAATGGACATGGTGCAGCATAAATAACTTGAGAAAGCAAGAGTGAAGGTAGGATCCATTTCTTTTTCATAGCTATTCCTTTTTTTTAATTAGAACTCTTTACATCCTATAACAGCTTAGCATAAGTAATTTTAGATAAGAAAAAATAGCTCAAAATTATTGCAAGACTTTCTTAAGATTGCTATAAAATAGAAGTTTACAAATAAAATTTGCCCTTTTAATAGAATCTTAAATTTAGTATTTTACACTCCTTTTTAATTAACTCAGAATAGATTTAATTTAAATACGCAACCATAAGGTTGGTATGCTTTAATTTAAATATCTAATGTATTATTGGAAATAAAGATGAATAAACCGATGCGCATATTAATAGTTGAAGATGCAAAAGCAGCGCAAGTGGTGGCTAAGTTACACTTAACTGAACTAAATTGTATTGTTGATACGGCTGATAATGGTATAGCAGCTTTGGGTAAAGCCAATAATACACGCTATGATGCTATTTTAATGGATTTAGGGCTAAGCAATGGCCCTAATGGATTTGAGACAACTAACTTAATTAAAACTCAAAGTCTTTTTAATAAAAATACGCCGATTATAGCTTTAACTATTCATAGTGAAGTCCAATTTAATGCTCAAGCCTCTGCTGTAGGTATGGCAGGATTTCTTTATAAACCGTTTACCCTTTCGGAAGCTAAAGAATTGGTCGATTCAATTAAAAAATTGTAATTGATAAATTCTTTCTATACTCATTAGGTAAACAAATTCCTCACACAGTTATCCACAGTTTTTGGGGATAACTCTAGTTTAGGTAAGAGTAAAACTTAAAATTATCTGACAGAAAAATTAATAATTGTTTAGGACTTGACTGTTATAATGAGTCACTTCCTTTGATAAAAAAATATTAACTTTGTATAGAGCTTACTTAGGATGTTTATAACGATAAGCAGCAGCAGAGGGTAGAAAAACCTCATCTTCAATCTTTTTATCGCTTCTTACAGTTGACAAGGAACGTTTCTGTCGTCGACTATAACCTACCTCTGGTAAAGGTAAGTTATCTTGTTGCAAGTAAACAATAGGCATGGATGTCATTAATTTTCGGGTAAAAGATAAACCCTCTTCATTTTTGAAAGTGGCAATATTTACCGCTGATAAAGATTGAGTGTCGCGATGAATGGCTAATTTATCATCATCTAAATACTGTAATTTTTGCTGCTGCACATCAATATGTCGGCCCTTGCCTATTTTATCTAATCTTGCTGCAAGTTCCTTTTTACTAATGACTTTATGAGAATTATGCTTTACTTGAGTAAAAGTAATACGTCTTGGATGGTAATCAATACAAGGTATATGACGATAGACTTGTTTTAATTTAAGCCGGGGAAACCTTGCATTTTTTAAGAGAGTATGAATAACTTGCGTATCCTTAGTTTTTATTTCATTTAAATACTCATTGATTACCGCTTTTAATTGATCTTTACTTTTATTGACTGAATTTACTAACTGCAGGGTTGTTAAATTGCCACCTAACGCCCCTTGGAATGACTTAGTGTGTTGTGGTGTTTCAAGATCACCAGGATAAAAATCTGTCAAAGCTGCAATAAAATGATTGTAATCTGAAATCAATATTTCTTTATTAGATGGATCATTAATCCAGACAGGATTATTTTTTAATTCTTGATAAACATGAATTTTGAATTCTTCTAAGTTTTTAAGCAACGCATTAAAGCAATCAATTATATCAATTGCACTCATAACTAATCTGCCTTTTCTCTTAGTAGAATTACAATATTATACAAATAATTTTCTATCAATAGGAGCTAGATAAATCAAATTTATTTTAATATTTTTTATAAATCTTGTTCAATTGAGGTATAAAATTTGCTTTATAATTTTTTTTAATTTAAATTGTTGCAAAATCGATCAGAGGGTCTATCATTTTGGATAATGACAGTAAAGTTATTCAAGAAACAAAAAGGAACCGCTTATGTATATTAAAAGAAATATCAGCAAGGGCCTGATTGGTCTTCTAGTTTCGACATCAAGTTATGCCTTCTATACCCAAAGTGGCAACATTTATGATAGTGCTGGCAATCTTGTAAAAATTGATGGCATCTCTTGGTCAGGCTTTCAAGATTCAAAAATTGTCCAAGGATTGGCATCCAACCCGTTTTATGCTGTGGGTAATATTTCCACATCTTATAGTAAAACCTATGGTATGATGGATGCCCTAGTTCGTCCTTGGGATTTTACTGATTCGGGCGTAACCAAAGCAAACGGCGTATCTTTTAAAACGATACGACTGCCTATTCAGCCTGGTGTCCTTTATGATAATACGGGACAAGTGGACATGAATCGTGCTTTGGCTAATAAAGCAGAACCTACCCGCGCTAATGGTATTTTCTGTAAAGTCTGGGAAACCAATGGTTCAGCTTGTGCGCAAACGGTAACGCCACAAGAAGCATTCTGGATTACCCTTGAAGAATTTAAAAAAAACAATGTTAAAGTATTGATCGATTTTCATCACCGTTATGGGTATGGTGATGGTTATCGTGACGGGACAGTTTATAGTTTGGTTCAATATGAAGCGGACTTAAAATTACTAGCAAATGAAATCAAAGCGCGCAATTTGACAAACGTAATTGGGATTGACGTTTTTAATGAGCCTCATCGACTTTATTGGTTTCGAGATAACGCTGATCAACCAGCTTGGATAAAAGTAATTGCCTCAGCGGCTAAAATCCTTAATCAATATAATCCAGATTTACTATTATTTGTTGAAGGTTCTGGCCCTGGTTCAGGCGATCCAGATCAACCAGTGGCCTGTGTTAAAGAGACTGATTTAGTACCTAATCCTGAAGCTTACTCTATTTCAGATGATCCTACTAACTGCGCGACGGGAACAAAGAGGGTTGAATTTAAAGGTAATTGGGGCGAAGACTTTAAGCCCTTATTGGACAAAAACAATGCTAAGATCGGTGTACCTAGTTTTAATCGTGCAGGCTTCATTCAGCAACTTAAAACAGCCGGCTTAGATGATGCTACCATCACTTGGCTAATGGGCGATGCTAGTGCTAACAAATCCCATATTGTGTTTTCACCACATGTTTATCCACGTGAAGTAGCCACTTGGGAATCAGCACCAGGTAAGCCTAGTGAGCTTCGTTTTAATTGGACATGGGGATTTCTAAAGAAAGCAGGTTATCCTATTGTTTTAGGAGAAGCCTCCTGGAAAAGTGCTGAAGGTCTTGCCTTTTTCCAAAAAGCCGTAGTTCCTTATATGATTGCTAATGGCATGCAAAATGATTTATTCTTTTGGGCGGTTGGTTATCTAGGCGATACCATTAGTTTAATTGACCCGAATAGCGGTGCAATTAATCTGCAAGCTGAAAAGGTCTTACATGACTTATTTAATCAAACAGTTGCTACGGGTAAACTCAACGTGACATTTACTACTCCTGGATTTCCTGTTAAGGGAGTAGCTGACTTAACCATTAAAGAGACGCAGCAAACTTATAGTTGCGATATAACTAATGGCTGCTCTCTTGATCTAGATAGTGGTTCTTATAATTTATTGATTGCAGATAGTTATCAAATAGATAACACAGCTCATCTTGTCTACCAGGTTAAAGCTAGCAACTCCCCTATTGCTTTTGAGATTACTAATGGCCAAGCAACTGATGTAGATGTTAATTTACAAGGCCAACAAATAGGGCCTCAGCCTGCAACACAAGTAAGTTATAAAATTAATTTATTAGATGAACAAGGAAATCCTGTAAGTAGTCAAACTTTGACAACCAAAATTACCTTTACTTCAGAAGTAAATAATCAAAACAGTTTAACCTGTACAACTCAAAATGGAATATGCACTTCAACAATTTATAACCAAAATATAAACAATAAAACAGGTGTATTTAGTAACGAAACTTATCAAGTAGAACTACCTACTTCCATTCAGTTTAATGGTAAAACTTATAGCCTTGCAGCAGATAAAAGCGCCAAAAGCTTGGTTGTTACAGGGGCTTCTAACCAATTAGAATTAAATGCTTTCTATCAAGCTGGCGCAGTGAACCAACAAAATTGTGATGTTAAATTTATCCTGCAAAATCGTTGGGACACTGGTGCTGTTTTTCAAGGCAATATTACCAACACCAGTACAAACGCAGCAATTAAAAGTTTTACCTTTAAGATCAGTTTTAATAGCAATGAAATAAGTAACCCAACGATTGCAAACTATTGGATTGGTAGCAATCAAACTTATTCTGTAAACGCTGGCGTGTTTACTTTTAACGCTAATACTTATGATCCTTATAATGGCTTACTCCCTGGACAGCAACAAGCTATAGGATTCCAAGTATCCGGTGCAATAGCTAAAGATCCTACTGTAACTGTGATTAGTTGTGAGGCAAAATAATTATTAAGTTGGGTTAAATAGCCCAACTTGCATTTTCTGTTCTGCTTTTTCCTTTTAACTTTAACTTTTAAAGTTAAAATTTTTAGTTTTTTAATCTTGGATTTTTAATATAACAAATTTTGGTAATGTGCTAAATTGATTGTCATTTATGTCAATTGTTAAATTAATAGAATTGCCAATGGTGTTCCTTAGCAATCGTAAATTTTTGTCTTAAAAAATGGACAAATTAGTGAAGCTTTTGGCCATTAGGAACGTTAGAATCTGTCGTTGCTAAATATATCGCGCCTTGATCATCAGAAAAGCCTACTAATAAAAATTGTGAAGTAAATCCTGCAATGTTTTTTTCCCCGAGATTTACACACCCTATTACTTTTCGCCCTATAAGGGTTTCTGGTGTATAGTGAGTAGTGATTTGTGCTGATGTTTGTAGAACGCCTAAAGTTGGCCCAAAATCGACCCATACTTTATAGGCAGGCTTTTTAGCCCGTGGAAATAACTCTGCTTGAACAATAGTTCCTGCGCGTAAATCAACTTTCTCAAATTCTGCAAAGGAAATAATCATAATGCCCTACCCTAACTAATTAAAAGTATAATAATATAAATTCTGTTAGGATTTTATGCATAAATGAGTCTATTTTATATGAATACTTATCTTTTCGTTAAAACACTACATATTATTAGTTCAACTGTGCTATTTGGCACAGGAATAGGCATTGCTTTTTTTATGTTTCGTTTAAAATTTACTAATAATTTATATGAAAAGTATTATGCGGTACGTAACACTGTTTTAGCCGATTTTCTCTTTACCACTCCTGCTGTCATTGTGCAGCCACTAACAGGAATTTGGTTAATTTTGCTATTAGGTTATCCTTGGAATGCCCCTTGGCTTTTAGCAAGCTACTTTTTATATCTTTTAACTGGTTGTTTCTGGTTACCTGTTGTTTGGATTCAAATTAAACTACGTAATATACTTGCTCATTGTATAAAGACTGATCTTAGTTTACCGGCGAATTATCATACGCTTTTTAAAATTTGGTTTATATTAGGATTTCCAGCTTTTTCAGCCTTAGTTTGTATTTTTTACTTAATGACGTCAAAAATTCTGCCCTTTTCTTAATTTTTCCTTAAGCAAAATATAGTATTTTTTGCATCAGAATTAATCTCTGTGGTTTGTTAGTTTAGCATAGTGGTTCAATTTATACTTAAAGATAATAAGCTAATTTATCCTATAACTGTTGTTTGTAAAGACGAAAATCTTAATCAAATAATCACATTATTTGAGCTTTTTCGATCTTCACCTATTTGCGAAGATGTACTCTCTGTACTAGCAAATATATCAGATGTTAAAATTAATTTTTCGCAAGATAATTTACAGTTTCAAGGACAGTGGTCAGTAAAAAAGAAAGAAATTCAGGTTAAAGGTAGTTTACCTCTTGAAAAAAAACTACAAACTTTCATCTTTGAGCTGTGTAATGCGACTAATCCTGCTTTAACAAGAAGTAAGCTAAATTACTCAAATTTTTTAACAGCAGAAGAATATGCTACCTATATTGAGATGGCAGAATATGAATCATTCCAGCAAGCGATTTCGTTATATCGAGATATTGTTTATGCAAATCCTGGAGTGCTTCCAAGCCTTACGGATAAGGAATTACAACAATTTAAAATACTACTTGATGTTAACTCATATTTAGAACATGTAAAGAAGAATGGCCATTATGATCATTACCTTAACGAATATGATAGAACCAGGGGATATAAAGAAAATAGTATTTTTGCTGAACAAAATAAAAATCTCTTTAAAGACCATTTACGTCGAGAAAACGAAACAAACTCTAATCAAAGTGAAAAACCTTCAATTATAAAATAAAAATTATTTTAGATACCTTCATCCCACAAAAAATAACTGGCAAAAGCAGTTAATATTTAGTTAAGGTATTCTTGCTAAGATTCCATTAACTCTAATCGATTCAAAATATATTAATTATGTTTTCTAAGTCAGAATTTTCTGAATCTTCTTCCGTTTCTGATAGTACTGCATCGCGTAGTAAAAACCCTAATTTTAATAGCGATTCTTTTTCATGGATGGTACAGAAGAAGAATCCTTTTGCTTATTTGATTTTAAATAAGAATGGGATGGTTATAGTAGCAAATGAATTAGACAATCCTGAAAAACTACTGGATTTTTTACCAAAGGAATCAGATCCTTCTAATAAAGGATTACCGTATGTTTATATAGTTTTTCGTGGCGAGATGATAACGGGAGATACTACTATTCCAATTCAGTTAGTTTTTATGAAAAGAAGATTTATTGGAAATGCAGATAGCATGCATTTTAGGGTTTACGAGCTTGCTATAGATATCTTTAAGATTGAAGACATTTGTAGTCTTTATAATATTAAATTAAATAAAGATTTTAAAGATGGCAAACTGTATTATTATTTTAGTGGTGAATTCGTAATAATTGGTGAGGTAAAATCTCTTGAGTCATTACAACATAAGCAATTAGAAAAATTTATGTTTGATACTCGCGGTACGAAAACCAATGAATTTAGAGCTGAAAATAGTCCCGCATTAGTGTCTCACATACCTGAATCTTGCATGAAATTTGATCTAAAGTATGACAAACTTATAAAGGATAAAATAATCATGCCTAGCTCACAAACTCCGGTAGTACAAAGTAATAGAAATGAGCCTTTCAAAAGCGACCCACGTGATCAAACAGTCTCAGCTCCCCTTGCTTTAGAAAGCAGTGGTGATTTAGAAACATTGCAACGACTGTTTTCTGATATTAGTACACATGATCCTACTCCTGCCCAAGACCCAGGTGTGCTAGGAGATAATTATGATTATATTCAAAGCACAGATGCACTTGAAGGTAAGCATAAAGAGAAAAAATCAGAGCAAATAGAACAATTACCAAAAAAGATAGCTCTGACATTGATAAGCCAAAGTAAGTTATTTTCAGATCCTCAAAGTTCTGAAAATAAAAAAGATGCTGCTCTTGAAGAGGCGCAAGCCTATGGTTTTGAACAAGGTCAATAGATAATAGCTTATTTGATAATAAATGAGCCGTAATTTTATATTACTTTGGTAATGTGCTAAATTAGTCTAGTCAGTAGCTTTCTATCATTAATTTAATAAGATTATTTTCGTATTTGACCATCACCATAAACAAGCCATTTATAACTTGTTAAAGCATCTAATCCCATCGGCCCACGCGCATGAATTTTCTGAGTGCTAATTCCTATTTCTGCACCTAAACCAAACTGCCCACCATCGGTAAAAGCAGTTGAGGTATTAACATATACTACAGCAGCATCAACATCAGTTAAGAATTGCTGCTGAGTTTTTTTATCTTCGGCAATAATAGCTTCACTATGATGAGAGGTATATTTTTGAATATGTTCAATCGCCTCTTGCAATGAACGTACTGTTTTAATAGAAAGTTTATAATCTAAATACTCCTGGCCAAAATTCTCTTCTTTAGCATGAAATAGAAGCTTGCTTGAGTAGGCCTTATCTAAAGCCTGATAACTTTGTTCATCCGCATGAATTGCCACTTGTTTATCAGCCAATAATTTAACTAAAAAAGGCAAATCAGCTAGCCGTTCTTGATGAATAATGAGTGTGTCTAAGGCATTACAAACACTTACCCTGCGAGTTTTTGCATTATCAACAATAACCTGCCCTTTTTGTAAATCACCACTTTTATCAAAATAGGTATGCACTATACCTGCCCCTGTTTCTATTATGGGCACATGCGCATGCTGCCTTACAAAACTTATTAAGGCTTGGCTGCCTCTAGGAATGCATAAATCAATATAATCACAGGCTGTAAGTAAATAGTTTGTTAATTCACGCTCTGGCGGAAAGAAATAAACGATATCAGGATTTAAACTAAACTCGTTTAAAACTATTTTAATTAAGGAAATTAAATACTGATTAGAATAAAAGGCTTCTTTTCCACCCTTTAAAACACAAGCATTCCCGGTCTTAAAACAAAGGCTAAAAACATCAAGAGTAACATTAGGTCGAGATTCATAAATGACAGCAATTACTCCAATAGGTACTGTGATTTTTTGAATAAGTAAGCCATTAGGCCTTTTGTTTTCTGCAATTAATTTACCTAATGGATTTGCTAATTTTGCGACCGTTTCAATATCAGACGCAATGCCTTTAATTCTTTCTTCATTTAACAATAAACGATCATATCTTGGATCAGCCCTATCCATGCGTAAAAGATCTTTCTCATTTTCTACAATTAATTTTTTACTTGAATCTCTAAGGAGTGCAGCCAATCTATTTAAAATATCTGCACGTATAGAAGAGTTTAAATTTTCAAGTTCATAGAAAGCTTTTTTAACTGCATCTAATCGATTAATAATTTCATGATTCATAATAATTTGTTTCACTATAAAATATGTAAATAATCATAATGGATAAAGGCTGGTTTATTTTTTTCGCCCAAATACTCTTCCAGGCGTTTATCATCATAACGAGTAAGACCTATCCCAACTTTTTCATTTTTTAAATTTAAAATATCAATTAAATCCCCTTTTTGCCACTCGCCTGAATAACTTACAATGCCTACGGGAAGAATACTTAGTATTCGCCTACTTTCTTTAATTAAGGAGAGTAAGTTATCATTAATAGTAATAGAAGGTAGCTGCTTTTTATTATGGAGCGCAATCCATCTTTTTATATTAGATGTCTTTTTATGGGCTAAAATAGTGGTACCCAACGATTCTTTATTAAGGATGCGAATAATCACTGAATCAGTATTAATATTAGCAATGGTTGTTGTTATTCCTAAGCTTGACATTTTACGAGCGGTATTTAATTTTGATAGCATTCCTCCTCTTCCTAATGAAGATTTGGATGTTGAAACGGTAGGCCATCCTTGATTAGGATCAATAAAATCGATTAACTTTGAGTCAGGACTTCTAGGATCACCTGTAAAAACACCATCAACATTGGTTAAAATTATTAAATAATCGGCATTAACCTGGGCTGCAATAAGCCCTGCTAACTCATCATTATCTGTAAACATTAATTCCTCAATTGCCACAGAATCATTCTCATTAATGATAGGAATAATATTTTGATGCTTTGATAACTCGAGTAATAAACGGGCAATATTTAAGTAATGTTGACGGGTTTGAAAATCTTGCTTAGTAAGGAGAAGCTGCGAAACTAAAATAGTCTCGACTTTAAATAGTGAGGAATAGATATTAATTAATTCAGGTTGTCCAATCGAGGCTAAAAGCTGCTTTTCTCCTACCGTATTACTAGACTGTTTTTGTAGAAAAGTTTTAGATATTTTTCGCCCTGAGCCTACTGCGCCTGAGCTAACCAGAATAACCTGATGTTTAGCTTTTAACAACTGAGTAACTTGATTAACAACTTTCAGCAGTACAGATTCTATTGGGCTTCCATCACTTTTTAATATGCTTTGTGTACCGATTTTAATAACAATTTTCATAAATTTATAGATATAGTGATTATTTAATTATAGGCACTCCTTCTTACTCTCTTGAATCCTCAATTTCTATTAAAAATTTATAGCCTAAAAAAAGGTATTAGAAAACAATAGTTAAACAACCAACAATGATAACACTTTAACCAACAAGATCAGCTTATATCAATTATAATATAGAAATTTTAGCTATTTTCATTCTTTATGAAAGTAATTTTGCCACTTCTTTCTAAAAAACCAAATTTTACGCATTTAATATCATCTGTATTAAGTTGCTCGCGTATCGCACCTTCTAAATCACTTTGAGTGATATTATAACGAGCTAAATTACCGCCACATACCCTGCCATTCTCAATAAGCACGTGGGGCCTACCTTTAAATATACTTTCAATTTGTGGAAAACAAAAAGTCAATTTTGCAAGCAATTTATGTAATACAATTAGCGTGCTAGTTGCTACTAAGGTGGATACTAATGTAGTAGGACCATTAATACCTCGGCCAATTAAACCTCCTAAAGTAATAATCAATAAGGTATCCATTACAGTATTCAAATTGTAACGATGATTACCAAAACGAATAAGTATAATGGTAAAAATAAATAACAGTACTGCCCTTAAAAAGATAAAAATTAAATCATAACTCTGATTAAGGGCAGATAAAAAAGCAAATGACATAAAACTGTATTCCCTGAATAAATTTAAAATTTATCAGCTTAGTAATGGGATTTAGTTGAATAAAATTTAATTTAACTTACTAATTAACCATGTAACGGACTGTTTATAAGAATTCTAAGCCTTCTTCTTGCAACGATTTTTTAATAGCTTCACGTTGACTAAGCTCTTTTGCAAAATGTTCTAAATGAGGCCATTCACTTAAATTTAGTTGAAAATTCTTTGCCCAAAGTAGCATAACAAAGAGGTAAGCATCAGCAATTGTAAAATGACTAGCCAGCAAATAAGGTTGCTGCATATGCTGATTAATAAAAGATAACTTTGATTTTATAACAGGAATAAAAACATCGTTTTTTACCTGCTCTGATAAATTAGGATTAAATAAAGCGCCAAAACTTTTATGTACTTCTGCCGTGATATAATTTACCCATTCTAAAACACGATAACGCTTTATATCACCTACTCCGGGCAATAGAGTGATTGCTTGAGCTTCATCAGCGAGATATTGAAGAAGCACAGCATTCTCGGTAAGAATTTCACCATTATCCAGTTCTAACGCCGGTACTGCGCCTTTAGGATTAATTGTTAAATAATTTTTACCTGACTCTGTTTCTTTTGTTTTTAAATTTACTGATTCAAACTGCACCTTAAGCCTAAGCTCATTAATAATAATGCGCTGAACTAATGAACAAGCGCCTTTGGTATAATAAAGCCTCATCCCATCTCCTTATTTTGAGAAATAATAATATCAGAAAAGATTTAATCGTTATTTTGTTGTTCTTTTTTTATATTAGTTTCTTCTGCAACAGCTAATAAAATTTTTTCTTCTAGTTCTTTAGCTTTTAAAATATTAGTGTTAACACCATTAATAATAATCGAAAAAATATATTCTTTTCCATTAGGAGCAGCTAAATAACCTGATAACGATGATACATCATGCATTGAGCCTGTTTTTGCAGCAATTTTTCCAGCAAGTGCTGTTTTTTTCATTCTATCTCTTAAAGTACCAGAACGACCCATCTTTGGTAAAAGAGCTAAAAACGTTGAGCCAATCACTTCATCATGATACAAATCAGTAAGTAAAATAACGAGTTGCTCAGGAGTGATGAGATTATATCGAGTACCTATTCCATCAGCTAGTTCAATCTGCTTCATATCTAAGTGAGTATGTTTTGTAAGAATAGTTTTTATACTATAGGCACCTTGTTTGTAATTCCCCTCACCTGTTAGGGTAACAGCTAACAATTTAGTAATACTATCTGCATAAAGGTTATCAGATTCTTCTAGCATGTGGGTTAGTAATTTGGTTAGCTCTTCAGATTCAACTTTGGCAATAATTTGTGCGTTAGATGGCGTTTTGCCGGAAATAATTTTTCCCTTTAATTCAATGCCATTTTTTGTAAGCGTCTGCTTGACAATCTCACTGGCAAATAATTCTGGATTAGGAATAGATAAAGGCAAGTATCTGGGCTGCTCTGTTTGAGCAACACAGCCATAAAGCCGAATTATGTTATCTTTTATTGATTGGATATCAAGCGAACAATGTTCTTTTTCTTCTGCTTTCGTAACTGTGGTTACATCGTTAATCAAGGTTAAAGGATTATGAAGTGCCTTTGTGGTAATTTCAGCCACTTTATTGAGCTCCGGTGTATTCACATGATAAGTGACTGCATTTCCATTAATGATAATAGCACTGCTTGGCGCTGCATAATACCAACCTAAGTCATCATATGAAGTGCCTGGTGGGTAAAATGGCGGTTTAAAAAATGAAGAATCAATAATAAAATTACCTTCAATTTTATTAATACCTAATTTAGGTAATTGTAAAAGCAAATCTTGTAATTTCTCTGCAGTTAATGAGGGTGAACCCTTAAAAATAAGAAAAATATCCTTATCAGCTCTCGCTAATTGAGTCGTATAACGGTAACTTGGACCTAGTTTATATAATGCTGCCGCTGCTGATAATAACTTCATATTACTTGCGGGATAAAACATTTTATTGGCATTACGCTGATAAACTATTTCACCAGTTTGTAAATCTTTAATATAAACCCCGACATAAGCTTGCGGTAGCATTTGATCAATCAAATTATTTATTTCATTAGGCAGCAACGTTTGAGCATATAATAGATTGGAAAATAGAAACCCGAGGTAGATGTTATAAATTTTTAATAGCCGCATAATAATTTAAAAAGAAAGAAACATCTTTTTATTCTGATCGCTTACCCTCTAATCATCAAGTCTTAATTAAAACTTTTCTCTCTATCCAATAAAAAAATTTGTCATGCCAAGACACAACCAAAAATGATCTATTCATCAATTAGCATTGGAGTTAATTTCACATGGATTCCCGCCTGCGCGGGAAAGGCATTCATTATCCACGCAACAATGCATGTCCGCGCAGACTAATATATTTTTATTTAATTCCACTTTTAGCTTGTAGCCAAAATAATGAGTTGGGCGCTACATAAAACTTATGTCTTTAATCCCTATGCTCCTTAATAATGATGACGGCCATCTTTGTTAAAACAAAAATGATTAAAAGAAAAAATAATAAATTTACTAAATCATAAAAAGGCAATGGCTTACTAGGTTCATCAGGTAAATTAGGCCGCTCAATTTCAATTAATAAATTCTGGTTTTTGGCTAGATTAATTGCTGCTGCGTCAAATGCCTGTTGTGCTGCCTGATACTCTGCTTGCGCAAACTTAAGTTGTAATTGAACCCACTCAAAATCAGTCATGATTTTATTTAACTTACCATTTTTCTCTTTATTACCTAATAACAAATTAGTTTGCTGCTCAATTTGCTCTTTGAGCGCTTTAATTTCTTCTGTTAATGTGACCACTTTATTCGAATTGGGCTGCATGAATGATGAATAAGTGATTAACTCCGTTTGCTTTTCAACTAAGGTCCCTTTAAGTTTAGCCATTACGGATGAAACAACTTGAGCTGTCTCTTTAGGATCAAACAAACCATTTTGATTTTGCCACTCCATGACATCTTTGCCAGCTTGAAATAACTTATCCTTTGCCAGGCCTAATTTCATTTTAGCAAAAGCATATTGTTTTTTGGCTAACGTATTTGAAACTTTATTAACAAATTGCTTGGTGTCTTGAATGATTTCAGTCACAATCTTTTTGGCAGCTTCAGGTGTGAAGGCAGCAGCGGTAATAATAATTTCATACGTTTCAGGTTCAACTACTGCAGTTACCTTGTTGCGATAATATTTTAGAAATTCACTTTGTGTAGCTTTCTTGTCTAACCGTGAAAGAAAATCATTTTTCTTTGATTGATAATGATCCTTTATTCCAAATCGCTGTTCAATGTGAGACAAAATTTCTCGCGAAATAATATATTCTCGCGTCAAATATATTTCAGAGGGGGCCGCATTACCACCACTCCACATACCCATAGTACTGTTAATGGGATCGCGTTGATCATCACGCTCAACTAAAATCTTTGCACTACTTTCATAAACGGGCGTCTGAATACAAAGTATATAAAATGCAGCAATAAACCAAGGAAATAAAACTAGAAAAGAAAATAATTTTCGAGCCCTAACAAAAATAAAAAACCGCTCACTTATAGGATGTGACTTAAAAGCCAGATAAGTTTTATGTTGCTGTAAGGACTTTATTTCAAGAGGTATTAAGTCGGTCCCACGCTTAATAATTCGTCGCAGCTGTTTCAAAGATCAATCCATAATAAACTAATTTATCCAATTAAGCCTATTACTTTAGACTAACCATTAATGTTTAATTAATGTTTCCTAAAGTAAACGCAGCAGGGAAATGTTAAAAGATTTCATTAATATCTGCAAGCAATGCTATAATAAACTCTTCTGTTTTCGCGATTACCGAATATTTCATATAACAATTAATTATTTAGAGCCTTCGTTAATCAATATATTAAGTGTAAGCTGATACTTTACATTTAAATTTTATTCGTTATAGTATGTATTTTTTAACACGGATGATATCTAGCTTTAAGGAATAAAGTTGAAAAATATTTTTACAAAGCACCCTAGTGAAGTAGGTGAATCATATTTCCAACATATGGCATTTGCACTGAGATTTTCTCTTAACATGCTATTAGGTTCAGTCGCTTGTTTTTTACATGCATTATTTCCTTTTACTTTTAAGCGTACGGGAAGCAGGATGATATTAAAAATGGCTACTATCTTAAATCAAGGAAACCGAAAAGACTTATTTAAGGTACATTTTAGTAATAAAACTTATAATGAACAATAAATTGTAATTGCAACCATTCATGCAATGGTATTAATTTAAGCAATATTTCTCGCTTTAAGAAAAAATTTAAACTTATCCTCTTTATAGAGAAAAATAAGACGATATTTTCAGGAAGAAAGCTGAAATTCCCAGAGAAATTTTCTATGCTTTAAAATTAATGAATAAGTTTAGGTATTAATTGTAAATTGTTAAAATCAGACGAATAATCATAGATAACCCATCTAAAAATGTTCTCCAAGTTATAAAATTCATTATCTTGGCTTAAGCCCTTATTGGCCATGGGAATAAAAAACTTAGCAAAGCAACTACTAGATAAAAATAAATAAATCTGTCAGTGAAATTGATGAAACATTTAATATATCCAAGACAATCATTTATAAAAATAACTCGTTTTCAAAATAATTAATTGCCTAATGATTTTATCCATTATAAATTAAATTCCCTTTTTAAAGATAAATCAAAATCAAGTTTTTTATATTTGCTGATTAATAGCTATAAATTATTATTGCTGAATTTAAAAAGTAAATTATAATTTGCCAATCGAATATAATTATTAAGTGAATAAATTTATTAAAGGAACAGTTTAATCAAATTCCAGATATAATTAAACAATTTGCTGTCAAGCCAAAAATATATCGGAGTAATCTTGAAAATGCAGCAGAAGCGCTTGTCTGGGAAGCACAAGAAGATAAATTTTTAGAATTTTTTAACTATCCGAAAACAGTGACCTTTATTGGAAAACGTGATTTAAGCAATAATAATCGTACCTTACGAATGGCACAAACTTTGGTAAATTTCGGAGCAAGAGTAAATATTGTAACAACTGGTAGTCCAAAAGAACCTATCAAAAATGTGAATTACTATAACATTCATACTTATTTTAAAGAATACTTATCTAGTTAGGGGCAAAAAATTGAATACTAATTTCATAAATTTAATACCTTGAATCATTGTAGATAATTAGTTGCTATGATGATGCTACTTGGAATATTTTAACATTATTTAATCTCAGTTATGGATAAGTGCATTGAATTGAGAGTGAGAATAAAGAGGTAGATTTTTAAAGATATACCTGTCGCTTCGATCAATTGTTATAATAGAAGATAAAACTTTATGAAAAGCAGCATTATCCATCACAATAATTCATTAATCAGTCACTTCAAGCCGATAGAGATTATTAAATAGAATATTGATTTGGATTAAATCCAACATAATAGGGTTCTTTTAATTTAAACTGTTCATATAATCTTTGCATTAATATTTCTAAATCTAGCAAACGACGTTTATTAATACCAAAATTAGCTGTACCAAATTGATTACAAGTTGTTCTTGAATCATTTCTATGAGCCGCTATAGTAAGCACTAAAGGCGAAACAATCAAACTACACGCACCATAGAAAAGACGTATTCTTTCAGGATATTCAGAGTCTGAACCAAGTAAGTCCGTATAAAAATAACCTAAATCACTTATCACCTTACGTTTAAACAAGAGCGAGGATACACATATACGATTTAGAGGATAAATATGCTTTGAAAAAAGCTCACCGGTAGGCTTTATTCTAATTAACTTAGACATAGAAGCAACGGCGTTATATTTGATTATTTCTTTAAGCTGAAATGATATTCGCTGAGGATGCGCCCAGTCGTCTGCACCATGAAAAGTTATAAATTCACCTTGAGCTATCTCAAGTCCTAAATTCATACAGTAAAATGGGCCAACATTTTTCTTCAGATTAACTATTTTAAAATCATTAAAATAGTATTTACGACATGTACTTATAAAAATATCTTTTGTCCTATCTGTAGAAGCATCATTAATAAAAATGATTTCAATATTTGCATAAGTCTGTTTAATTAATGATTCCGTAGACTTCTCTATTAAAAATTCTTCATCCTTAGCACTCATTATAATAGATACTTTTCCATATTTATTATCATCATTAATATTACTTTTCGAAGCAATATTATTTATATAAAGAGGCTTATTGGTGTCTATTTTGTAAATAGGTAACAAGTTATGTGATATAAAGTATTGATTAAGGATTTGCTCACAATGTGGTGTATGGAAAAAATGTAAGTGATTATAGAGATTAAAAATAAGAGCAGGTTTCTTCTCTTGAAGTTGCTTTAATTTTTGCTCATCTTCTTTAGTTGGAAATAGTTGTGAACGATAAATAAAAGCGAGCTTAGAATTTTTATTAATTCTCTCTAAAAGCTTTAATCCTATTTCTGGATTGACTTGTATATAAGCCTTAATAACTTTTTTTAAATCTTTATTACTCAGATTTTTGGTAAAAGATGCAATATTTTCAAAAGGAATATTATGCAGACCTTCTAAATATAAACTGGCTAACGTGGAGTAAAAATTATTTTTCCCCTGGCTCAATTCCTTACATTTATTTAAAAATTGCCTTCTAAAAAGGAGATTAAAATAGAATTTATTATTCGTAAATGCTAATAACTCACATATATAAATAAAATGAAATAAATGAGTATCTATTATTCTTTTTATCATCTAAGTATGCTCTTACAAAAGTTCAAAATTTTTCTAGCAAATGATATTGAATATTGGGATGAGAATATGTTGTCTTGCTTTCACTTAAACAAAAGATTTTAGTTAAAATGCCTTGAGCAGCTAGTGTAGTAGCGATCCTATTAACACGCTGATTACTTACCAGATCATTCATACTTAAGATAGTAACAGACTTAACGTTACCAATTAACTCTAATAAGATTGGCTCGCAAACTTTCCAGCGATATATTTTATTTAAATTAGCCATATTTCCCTTATAATAACTTAAGGTATTTAACATGCTAGAAATAGCCTGTGCCCATGATGAAGGCTGCAAATTATCTAAAATAATACCACACTTATGCTTTCTTAAATAAAAGGAAATATCTGGTATATCTGGTGAAATAATAGGTATACTTGCTGCAAAATAATCAAATAGGCGGTTTGGCAAAGATAAATAACTATTTAATCTTTCTTTATCTAATACAATTAACCCAACATCAGCGCAAGAGATAGTATCAATTAAATTATTATAAGGTATTGGTTCAAGCCAATGACATCGTTCATGAAGATTATTCTCTCTGGCTAATTTCTGCACTGCAACTTTATACGAATTTGGCTTAACTTTACCTAAAAAAATAAAATGAACATGCTTAGGAAGCTGATTTAAACTAAAAATTAAATTTTCTATATTGCTAGTGACAGTACTTAAAATTAAAACCAAACTTTTTTCTTTATTAATTTTACATAATTCATGTAGACACTTCTTATGACAACTCATATTAAATGTAGATGATGAATCTATACGATAATTAGGAATGACATGTATTGGTACGTCATATTGAGTTAAATATTTTCCTAAAGAATAACCTACTGTAACAATTTTTTTGGCTTTTTTTAAATAATTCTCATTTAATTGTTCGATGGTATTTAAAATGGTAGGGTGCCATTTTAAAGGCAAGTTACGATGATACAACGATGGAATTTCTATAGCATCATATATATAGTCCTTTTTATGTAAAGAACTAATCATATTTGCAGCAGCTAAAGCTCTTACTCCATGAGCAATATATAAATCGGAATAAAGAGATTCATGATTATTAAATGCATATCGTGTAAATGTTAAAATTCTATCAAGAGGAAAATTATATAAATGTGAGCGATGCTTCTTTATTAATTTAGCGACTACTTTCTTGTTTTTGTTAAATAAGAAATTGAAATATTTATGCATTAGTTTGATTTAACAAGTTGATTTACTATATTAAAGATTGAAATTGAGTCAGTTATACTGGGAGAGTGATTTAATTGATTTTGATATAAATTATTAATGAATTCGTCCATCTGTCTACTAAATAAATTTACACTTTGAAACTTTATTGTATTCTTACCAGCACTATAAGAATTTGTTTTTTTTATTAAATAAAAATAGGATGGTTTATCTTCTTGTATAGAGCCAAAGAAGCTACCATTATCACCTTGTACCTCAATAAATTGGCTAAACGCAGGTGTAATTAGATCTGCTTGAAGCGAAACATAGTTACCTAAATGAGTGAAACCTGAAATAAACACAAAATCTTCTGCATCAGCAACAATTTCCTGGCCACCAATCACTCGCTTAGGCCTTAATAATTGCGTTTCTTGGTTACATACATCTGTAATCTCTCCAAATAACCAGCTTGCTAAATCGACCATATGAACTAGCATTTCATTAATAGCCCCGCCCCCTAAAGCACGGGTATGTTTCCAGAGATGATGATCACCCCGGCCACCTAATCTAAGGTTAGCACAAACAATATTTCCTAAGGGTTTCTCTGGTGATAGCAATAACTTATTTAGCTCTTGAAAGGCAGGTACTTGCCTATAAACATAACCAACTTGAACAAAGCAGCCAGTCTCTTTACTTAATATACTGAGTAACTTTGCCTGCTCTAAATTTTCACATAAGGGCTTTTCACAAAAAACATGTTTCTTAGCTTTGAGAGATTGACTAATAAAATCAAAATGGGTAGGTGTAGGAGTAGCAACTATGATGCCTGAAACACTAGGATCATTTAAAATTGAATCAATAGTTGGAGCCAACTGAGTATCATATTTTTGCGCAATATTACTAGCAGCTTCTCTATTTACGTCATATACGACGATATCCAATTTACCATTATCGCGTATACCATGAATATGCTTAGGTGCTTGCTTTCCACAACCAATAATACCTATTTTCATTATAATCCTTATAAAAACTGAACTAAATTAACTAGCCTTATAAAGGCTATGATAGAACTATTTCTATTTAGAAATAAAATCCTGACAATGGCTGACAATCCTCTCAGCTGCAAATCCATCTCCAAAAATAGGTGCCCAGTTATTACATTGCATGGTTAATGCTGCATGTACACAATCTGCAATTTCTTTCGGATCATTTGCTCCAGCTAAACGATTACATCCATTGAGCAATGTTTCTGACCACTCAGTATTCTCTCTTAGAGTTACACAAGGCCTTTTATGTATATAAGCTTCTTGTTGTACACCTCCAGAATCAGTAAGTACAATCTTGGCATTAATCAGCAATTGTAGAAACTCAAGATATCTAAGCGCTTCACAGAAAATTATGTCATTTTGTTCTAAAAGCATTGTATGTAAATCAAATTCCTTTAACCTTTTAATAGTTCTCGGATGTGCAACAAATAAGATTGGCATATTACACTGTGTTGCTGCCAGCGCAGCACCTTCAATGATATTTTTTAGCTTAGAATAAACATCTACATTTTCTTCACGATGACTAGTTAAAAGCAAATATTCTTTAGGCATAATCTTATATTTTGTAAAGCAATCCTCTTTTTCAGCTAGTAATGCATGATTAAGTGAGGCATCTACAATAGTATTTCCAGTGATATATACTTTACCTATTACGCATTCTTTAGCAAGCTGCTTTGCTCCCTTTTCTCCTGTGGTAAATAAAAGATCTGAAATATGATCAAGTATCCGGCGATTATGCTCTTCAGGCATTAACCAATCAAAGCTTCGCTCACCAGCTTCAATATGACCTACAGCAATCCTAAGTTTGCGGGCTGCCAAACCTGCGGCAAGATTAGTATTAGCGTCACCATTTACTAATACTAGCTTTGGCTTTCTTTTTAGAAGTATCTCCTCGCAACCTTCTAGCATTGTGGCAGTCTGGCCTCCATGTGTGGATTTAAGGGAAGTGTTTTTTAAATGATATTCTGGAACAGGCAATTTTAAATCTTCAAATAAATCGCTATCCATAGCTGGGGAATAGTGTTGTCCAGTGTGAATAACAAAATAAGGAATATTCGTCTTGATTAAAGTATGAATAACTGGAGCTAACATAATGATTCCAGGCCTTGTACCAACAACAACACAGATCTCATTAGATAATTCTTTATCATTAATGAATTTTTTAGTGAACTCTACCATCGCCTACACCTATATCCTTATACATCAGAAACTAATTTTTTTCCTGTATTTCTTTTTCTAGATTAAATTGTTTAAGAACAGCTTGCTTTAACTCGGGAGGTAAAGACGCGGCTACTTTATTTAGCAGGCTCTCACCTTTAATATTAGCAATTATAAACTTGTCCTTTTTCATTTTATTTAATATTCTTTCTGCCATTTCAAAGCGCTCAGCTTGCTCAGCTAAATAAGCAATGTCAGCATATCGAGTTGGTTGAACACCGGGCTTAGTGAAAACATTTTCATACATAGAAATATAATCATTTATTACAAGATCTATATTATGAAATTTTTCAACCAATAATCGACCTGAGTTGGATAAATGTTTCCTCCATTCATAATCTTGTATAATAGTTTTTAACTGCTTATTTATATTGTCTGGATTAGCATTTATAATAGGTAACTCACATTTATAATATTTGCTGAAGAGATCTTCTCTAAGATTTAATACGACAGGTTTACCAATAGCCATTGCTTCAAGGGATAGCACGCCAGTTGCGCCAATTAAGATTTGATCTATAATAATATCGGCTTCTCTATACCATTGTTGAGCTTCTAAATGGTGCATATTCTTTATGAGTTTGAACTCAAAATCTAGACCCTCATCCTTAAGATCATCAATAGCTCTTAATATAAAAGAGGTACCCTTACAAACAGGCTCAGTTGGCGCATGTACAATTAGAGGTTTAACTTTGCGTTTTATACCAATAAAATTCCACTCTTTTAAGTCTAGCGCGCGCGGAACTATTTTAGCAGTAGGACAGAACTGCTGTAATTCAGGATCTGGAACAACAAACTGATCAACATACTCATGAAGGAAATCATTAAATTTTAAAATTAAGGTCTCAGGAACTCTATTCTGATAGCCATAACGATACGGGCTATATGGATTAAACTCCATATCTTTAGAAGGCGTTCTTAAATCAAAACCTGTAAATCTAAAAATAATTTTTTTATCGCGAGCTTTAAGTAATGGAATATCAAAACCACTCATTGCTGTAAGATTTACATTATAAAAGAGTGACTTATTCCAAAAATGAAAAATATCGAAACCTCTCTCAATATAGTCTTCTAAAATAGAGCAATGTGCCTTAACACGACCACCATATTTTCTAACATCAATTTCCTTATCTAGAGCATAACCTAAATTATGACCTTCACCCATCGTATATTGAACCTGTTCAATATTATAATCTAGATCCTTTAATTTAGTTACTACCTGCATAGGCATATTTGCTATATTCATAGGAGCCAATAAAATTTTAGGCCTACGATTAGATCGCCTTAATATCAATTTCCTTAATAAATGACTTTTAAATTGCCGTAACATCAATCTTCCTAATAGATAATTTTAACAAGGAACAGTTGGAATAAACTGAATTCCATTTTCAATATAAGGTTTCTCTTTACTAGGGTAACAGATTATAACTTCCACTCCTTTCTTAACCAAACTTGCTGCCATTCGCATAGTACGGTTATTTTCCTTTAAATTAACAATACTTATATAAGTAACTTTTTTTGGGTGACCAAGAGCCTTATATAATTTGTCTTCAACTTTCTCCCAAATTAATTCTTTTGAAGCTTGAATAGCATTCGCTTTCATTTTTTCATTTTTTGAAAGTACAGACTCTATAGCATTGAACCATCCTTCTGGGGTTAATTCCTTAACTATTGCACCTGCCTTGTATGTTTTTATTATCGTTGCAATGTCTTTAATATTAGGGCTACAAACAGGTATACCTGAAAATACATAATCAAATATACGATTAGGTAAGGAAATTTTATTGTTTAAGATATTAGGATCTCTGATGATTAAACCTACATTGGCAGCTGATATAAAAGATGTTAATTGGCTATATTCAATTTTAGGAAAAAAATGTACCCTATTTTCTAAGTGTAGCTCTTGTATTAACGACCTTATTTTATCCTCATAACTACTAGGCTTTATATCTCCTACAATTACCAGATGAGCAGTCTCTTTGAGGAACGTTAAACTTTCTATAACGGCTTCAAGGCCTGCAGTTACTGTACTTAAAGATAATATAATTTTTTCTTCTTTCCCTAAATTACATTTTTCACGAAGGACATTACTTGGATTTAGCTCTTGAGAATATCTATAATTTGGAATCACCGTTACCGGAGTACCAAAGTGCTTAATTTGATCCTTCAGTGCCCAACCTACAGTTAATAAACCATCAAATTTTCTAAGGTAAGTTTCAAAAGCATTATCCAGAAAAACTAAATTTGAAATTGGCCAACTAGGTACTAACAATCGATCGAAAAAAGAGGGAATTTCAATTACATCATTAAATTTTTTACCACCTGCAGTTCGTGCCAATACATCAACAGCAGGTAATGAGTGTATTCCATGGCCAATATACACATCAGCTTTAAGCTTAAGAGCCATAGTTTGACACAATTGAGCAAAATTTAAATATCTGTTAACCGCTCCATTTTGACTTATTTTTTTTCTTAATATTTCTTGATTTTTAAGTAAGGCTTCTATTCTTTTTTTAAATACAGCAGGATTTTCAGATTGTTCGTTAAATTTACCAATTTTTTTATCAAATTTAAGTATCTTTTTCTTATACCTTTTAAAACAATTCTTTATAGAAGATAATAAAGATAAATGATTTTCATTAGGCGGCGTATGAGTAGTAAATTTATCATTAGCGATAGCAGTTTTACTTTTAATTCTTTCCCGGAGTTGGTTTTGTGTATTAATCAAGATTTCAACTCTTGCTAAAAGATTTTGATTTTTCTTCTTTAAAGCATTTATCTGCCTTAAAAGTGCCTTTTCATCTAATTTACTATGCTTCTTTTTGGCAAAAAATTTTGATAAAAATCCTTTATGAATTTTAATTTTATTATTTAATTTAAGCATCAAAATCTCTCCTGGACTCCTTAAAGAACTCCACCTAAAGTTAAGAATCTCTTTAAATACTTAGAGACAGGTTTTTATAATTGCGTCAGTGATATACTCAATATCTTCCTCAGACAAACCATGATGAACGGGAATAGCAAAGATTTCCTGACATAATTTCTCTGTAACAGGCAAATTTTGCTCCCCATACATATCTATAAAAATAGGCTGCTGATGAAGACCGCGAGGGTAATGAATCCCAGTCTCAATCCCCTTGCTGTTTAGAGATTGAATTACTTGATCTCTGGTAACTCCAGTCAATTCAGGATCAACTCGTAAACAATATTGATGCACTGCAGGTTTAGTTTGAGGTAGAATCTTTTGAGGAGTTAAGCCAGGGATATTAGATAAATTTTCATTATAATAATTATAATTTCTTGTCCTTATTGCTAGCATTTCATCAAGACGCTTTAATTGCTCACGTCCAATTGCTGCCTCTACATCAGTCATTCGATAATTTAAACCAAGCATAGTGTGATAATACTTCCCAGTTTGGCCATGAGTACGCATAAAGCGAAGCTTGTAGGCTGCCTCATCATCATTAGTGAGAATCATACCTCCTTCACCTACAAACAAATTCTTTGAAGGATAAAATGAATAGGAGGTAAAATCGTTGAAACATCCTACATCCTTACCTAAAAACTGTGCGCCATGTGCTTGTGCATTATCCCAAATAATTTTAAGGTTATGCTTTTTAGCGAAATCTTGAATGAGTTCAATATTACAAACATTGCCAAATAAATGAACTGGAGAAATAGCCACTGTTTTTTCAGTTAAGCGCTTTGCTGCATCCTCAAGATCAATAAGAAAAGTATCTTTATCAATATCACAAATTACAGGCTTCCCTCCTGCCATAGTTACCATTGAGCCAGTTGCCATAAACGTAAATGATGGCACTAATACTTCATCTCCTGGCTTAATAAAAGTCATATAAGCTAAATGCAATGTAGCAGAACCATTTGCACATGAAATTGCATGTTTAGCACCAACTTTTTCAGCAAATTCTTTTTCAAAGAGTTCGCATTCCTTACCTTGTCTTAATGCCCCAGATTGTAAAATCTTCAAAGCTGCTTCAATTTCAGATGAAGCCAAACTAATTTCTGCCATTTTAATTTTTTTTAAGCTAAGCATTTCAATATTTCCTAGGAATTAACAGTATTAGCCGATAGATATTTTTGCCAACTAAGAGCCATATTTTTTTCCTTAAGTTTTTTAGGCAGCTCCGTTACTTTACTTGAGACGCCTGTAACTAAAGACATAGGTGGAATATTTTTTGTAACAACTGCACCAGCGGCTATAAAGGAACCTCTACCTATTCTTATACCAGGAACAACAACTGCTCCACCACCGATAGTTACTTCATCTTCGATGATTGGCCCTACTGGTTTATATTCGTCACGCATTTTTAAAGGGTATTTATCATTTGTCATCGTTACTCCAGGGCCAATAAATACGCGGGAACCAATAATTGTGTGGGTAGGAATATAACAATTAGATTCAATCTTTACATAACTACCGATAATGATATTGCCATCTAAAACAGTATTTGTTCCTATAACGACATGCTGTCCAATCTCTGTATGTTCACGAATTAAAACATTATGTCCTGTTTGGAAATAAGGGCCACAAGTGACATCACAATAGATAATACTACCTGTACGAATAAATGTATTTTGACTAAAAACTGTATCTTTACTATTCTCTTTGTGCTTTAAACCGATTGTAGCGCCTGGCTGGATGATAATATCTTCTGGTGCTGTATAACAACTCTGCATTAAATTCACTTTTATTCCTTAAAAACTTTAAAACTTTATTTCCTTACCACCGAATGCCTTTAAAAATAATATCCTGTCGAATATTATTTTTATAACGGTTTACCACTTCAAAAATACTTTGCATAGAATCTTCAGTCAGATAATGAGGTTCTACACCTATATTTTGTAAGCCCTGATAAGCAGGGTTGTAATAATGCTCTTCTTTCTCTTTACGTGGATTTTCTATATTTTTAATTTCAACATTAAAACCAAGACTATCCCCTACTTTCTTAGTCAATTCAGCTAATTCATTCGCTGTAAAGGTTTCCATGATTTGATTAAAGATACGAAGCTCACCTTTTTTTGCAGGTGTTTTCTCTGAAGCGTGAACACATTGTAAGGTGTCGTTAATATTTAAATAACCACGTGTTTGGCCGCCTTTGCCATAAACAGTTAACGGATAACCTACAACAGCTTGAGTAATAAACCGATTGATAATTGTGCCAAAAATTTCATCATAATTAAAAATAGTTTTTAGGCGATCATCTATCTCAGACTCTGGCGTATCTATGCCATAGACAGGACCTTGCATTAAATCAGTGCACTTAAGATCCCACATTCGTACTGCAAACCAAATTAAGTCAGTATCCATAATCTTGGTTGTATGATAAATGGAACTTGCTTGACGTGGAAATAAAAACTTATCTTTGCGCCCTTTATGCTCTATTTCAAGCCAGCCTTCTTCAATGTCAATGTTAGGAGTACCATACTCACCCATTGTGCCTAACTTAATTAGATGGGTATCTGGAGCATAGTCTCTGAGCGCGAATAAAATATTATTCGTCACTAATAGATTATTTTGAATAGTATTATTGGCATATTTATAATTTATTAAGGAATAAGGCGCTGATGGTTGCTCTGCATAGTGAATTACAGTGTCAGGAATTCCTGTAAATTCTTTGTTCTCTGCCCATTGATAAGTAACGTGACCATTAAATAAACTACGCATTATTTCAGGATCAGATAAATCCCCGATAACAACTTTAATCTCTTTTCCAGTTAATTCATGCCATATTTTAGCGCGCTCCATGAGTGATGGCACAGGATAAAGCATGCCAACGTCTAGCTCTACACAAGCATTGCGCCTTAAGTAATTATCAACGACAGTCACCTCAAAACCACGATTCGAAAAATACATACTTGTAGGCCAACCGAGATAACCATCTCCACCTAAAATTAAAACATGAGGCACGTTACTTCTCCTTAAGACTTATACAGTTAATGCAGCGTAATCTTGACTCAGCTCTTTAGAAACTATTGGTATAATTCGTTTAGTAATATTACTAGGAATAGACCCCTCATATTTATAGCAATCTAGCAGGAAGTGAGAGAGTAAATAATCTTTTATCTCCTCAACTGTCATAAACTTTTCACTTGAACTTATATAAGGCTTTGTGACGTTTTTACTAACTAAAGTTTCATAACTGCTGTAATCTATTTCTTCATATAAGGGAAGCATGGCAGGTTTTACGATAAACATATGCTCAAGCTCATAGGCTCTTTCAGTTTCATCTTGGGTCATTAATTCTTCATAAAGCTTTTCACCAGGTTTTGATCCTATATATTCAATCTCAATATCTTCTGGATTGCGATTAAATTTAGGAGCTACTAGCTCTATCATAGCAGTTGCTAAATCAATAATACGCATCACTGGCATCTTCGTGATAAAGACCTCACCACCTTTAGCAAGAATTGATGCTTCAATAACGAGCTTAACAGCTTCATCAGCCGTCATAAAAAAACGACTCATACGCTTATCGGTAATAGTAATATTTTGACCTTCTTTAATTTGCGAATAAAAAATAGGAAGAACGGAACCACGGGAGCCAATCACATTCCCAAAACGGGTACTACTAAAAATGATATTGCTGGAACCTTTGATATTGCTTGCAGAAGTAATGAGGCGCTCACCTAATAATTTTGTCGTCCCCATTACATTCGTGGAGTTAACGGCTTTATCGCTGCTTGTATAAATTACACGGCTAACAGTTGAGGATTCTATTGCAGCACTGATGACATTAAGTGTGCCTTCAGCATTAGTTCTTACAGCTTCAAAAGGACTCTGTTCACTAATAATGACATGCTTCATCGCTGCAGTATGTAAAATAATATCTACGTTGCGAGCAAGATATTTAAGTCTATCTAAATCTCTGATATCGGCGAAGAAACCATTATATCGATTCTCTTTGCGATGCTTTTCATTTAAATAGAATAATTCTGATTCATTATTATCAAGTGCTTTTACTTCTTTAACATTTAATTGTAATAATTTTGAAGTTAAAACACTACCAATTGTGCCTGCAGCACCAGTAATAAGAACTCTTTTTCCTTTATATACTTGTTCCATGTACTTCCTTTAATAATAAAGCAACTCCAGATTCGCGCAAAAACAGTAACATATATTATTCACAAAAGCTAGAAACTAAGCTCTAAACAAATGCTCGCTGTCAAATAAACATATCAAGCTAGAGAATTATACAATTCAACTATCTCTTCTACTGAATTGGCTTTAGTTATCTTACTACCTTGTAAAAATATACCTTGTCTACAAAACTCTCTTACTACACCAAGACTATGAGAAACCATAATAATACCTTTTGTCTCAGCCTTTTCACAGAAAGTAATTTTGCACTTCTTTCTAAAAGCAGCATCACCTACGGCCAAAGCTTCATCAACAATATAAAAATCAAAATCAAAGGCCATTGATAGACCAAAAGCTAAACGCGAACGCATCCCAGAACTATAAGACTGTACGGGCATATCAAAATAATGGCCAATTTCAGCAAACTCTTGTACAAAATTAATTTTCTCTTTTGTCTCGTCTTTCTTAGTCATAAAGAGTCGACAAACAAATTTCACATTTTCTCGTCCTGTTAGATTTCCTATAAAGCCGCCTGCCACACCCACCGGCCAAGATAAGCGGCTGGTAATATTAACTACACCACTGCTCGGCTTTTCTATGCCACATAAAATACGTAACAAAGTTGACTTACCTGCGCCATTTGGCCCCATCAATGCAATTCTTTCGCCTGGTTTTATACGCAAGGACAAATTATTAAATACTGTATGCTTCTTTCCTTGAACTTTATAATGTTTACTAATATTAATTGCTTCAATCATCGCTGCTCAATCTCAATCATGATTTTTTGATAGGCAGCCAAGTAAAGCGCAAACCCAATAGCTAAAATAATTAATGATATTTTTAATAAGTATTCACTTGACGTATAAGGAGTAAATGAAAAAGGCGGCGTAAAACTTTCGCGCAGTATTTCAATAAATTGAAATACTGGATTGTAAAGAGCTATATTTCTTACAGGCTGAGGTAACATATCTGCACTAAAAAAAACGCCTGAAAGGATGTAGGTCATTCGATTAACAATAGAAATAACTGTAGCTATAAAGTTAAAGAAAAAACAAGCAATGGCTATTATGAGAGAGAGCCCTAGAATAAATCCGACAAAAGACAGTGAATTGAATAACAATGTTGTAAAATCATAGAGAAACCATTTTATTCCAAACCATCTAAGCCCTGCTAATAAAATTAGAAATATAAATACTGAAATCATAATTTCGCTAATGATTTTCGCAAGAATAGGATCCAAAGGTCTTACTTGTCGGAATAAATAAAAATTTTTATTGGCTTTAATACTTATTTTGCTACTACTAATAATATTACGAAATAATAGAAAAGGTATAACACCTAATAAAATAAAAAGAGGAGTAGGAATAAGAGTATGAGTATTTCTGTTAAATACCATACGAATTAGCATCCATATTCCAATATGCATTATAGGCTCTAATATCACCCATATAAAACCAATGGAGCGTTCAGTATTAACTGTTTTAATAAATTTCTTCTGAATATCTCGAATAACTAGAGCAAAAACGGAAGCATACATTACTTGCCATGAATAACGCATTGAATGACTAGTCATAGCTAAGGCTCTCAACTGATCAAAATATTAAATGCTAGCAGTTATAACTGCTAGCATTTAATTAAACTAGCTAAGAAGGTTAACGTTAACATCATCATCGTCGTCATCAAGGCTATTTGCCCAAATGAGACCACCAATAACTGTCAAGACTAGCGCTCCTCCAACTGCCATAGCAGGAGTAGATAAGAAGGGAGCTCGAGCTGGAACCGATGCAAACGCAACAGAATTAACCAGAGCGATGTACAACCCTAAAGTGAACTTGTTAATAAATTTAGATAATATTGTTTTCATGCTTTCATCCTTGTTATGAATATTTATAGCTTTATCAAAGCAATCACTACGTTTGAATAATAACAGCACTCATTTTTAATATCAATTAAATTCTTGTTGAAAATAGCTAATTTCATTTTAATGTAACCAATTGATCTAATAAACTTATTTTAATGATTCTTTTTTATTTTGTGCCAAATATTGTCTCAGTAAATTGCCGTCTAAGATAAAACCCCCGAGGTAAGGTAAGAATTTTATTTCCTTCACTATTAAAGCCATAACAAAGTGAGCGCGCATTAGCAGCTTTAGGGCGAACTTGCAGATATTGCCCCATCGTTGCATCAATTTCTTCTAGGCGACCTGTGCCTATCATGGTTGTTAATTCAAACCAATCCTCTTTTAAAACAGTTTCTTGTTCAGCGGTTGGAGACCACAAATAGGCCTGGCCAATACGTCGCTCTTCAAAAGGGATATCACGAGCGCCTTCTACCGGAATCCAAAGAATGCGTTTTAATTTTTTATAGCAGTCCGAATTAAACCAAATCTGCTGATGAACCGTTAGAAGTGGAATTGTAGTAATAAAGGTCGATTCTGCAGGTATACCCCGCGCATTAAAGGGAATTGTTTTTAATTCGACACCTAGATGCATAAAATCAGGCAAGGCTTTGGTACCTGCTGTGGCACCTAAAATAATTTCAATCGCTTGGCCTGCCCAGCCCTTTCGCTTCGCCTGATCTTTGGGAATTATTGTCTGAATTAAGTTTGCAAGTTGTGCAAAACTAATACCTTCAATTTGAAGGCAGCGAGCTAGTAATTCTTTTTCATTAATCGGTGGGATTTTTAATAAGTGCTCGCTCATATTTTTTTTCTTTTTTTTCTTTAGATTCTTGTTCTTCTAATTCTTTTAATTGCACACTAATAGGTGGTATAGGCGGTTTGATGCCTGCCTTTTTAAATTGCTCCATAATTGCAAACAGCACATTAGATCGTACTTCAAAACGAGTATGTGTTTGTACATTAATAAAATAACGCACTTCAAATTCAATTAAAGCTTCATCAATTTTTTTCAAGAAAACTTGAGCCGGCGGCTCACTAACAATTTCAGGACTCGTAGCTAATACATCTAAAATTAATTGTTGCACAACAGTAGGATCATCAGCACGACTTACTTTAATAGGAACAACTGTTCTAATAATACTATCTTGATGGGTCCAATTAGTAAAAGGCTTATTAAATGTTTCAGCATTAGGAATTAATACTTCCATATTATCCCAAGAAGACACTCGCATTGAGCGAATACCAATATGGGATACGCGTCCTTCATAATTTCCTAAAGTAATTAAATCACCTTCTCTTACGGGTCGCTCAATAAGTAGCATAATACCGCCCACAATGTTGCTTGCAAAATCACGCAAGCCAAAACCCATGCCCACAGCCAGACCGCCAATAACCATGGACATGCCGCTAAAATCAAAACCTAGAACACGTAGAGTAATAATACTACCTATTAAAATAACAGCGTATTGAGTAAAGACAGACAAACTATTACGAATCCCGGCATCACGAGTACTACGATACAACCACCGATAACAAAATTCACGAGTCCATTTAGCAACCCAATAAAAAACAGCAAGAACAATAAAAAATTCAATAAGGCTTACTGAAGTGATATGAATACCAGAGATATTAACTAAGGGATATTCACCAATACGCTGTAATTTTGCCAGCATCATTGAATCAGATAGCCAACCAAATAATTGGCAAAAAACTACGAGAGAAAAAATAAGAAGAAGTACTCTTAAAACTTTGTCAGCAGGCTTTAAAATAACCTCTATCCAAAGCCAACCGTTTGTTGAATGAGAAATCATCCACTCCGATATAAGCTCTAAAGCATCAAATAATAACCCGCGAATAACAATATAGCTGGTAATAATAAATAAAACTTGTACCTGATACCTACTCATAGTCCAGGCCAAATTAATATAACCGATTAAACCGATAATTGCGGTAATAAGTAAAGTAAGTGGGGTTAATACCATTAATATCATGACCGCATTGCGTACATAGCGCTTTTTTGTTTTTAATACCGGATAGAGAAGATGTGTAATGACCTCTTTACTTTTCAGAACTAAAATAGAAACAGCTACCAAAAACAGCATAAAGAGGCGATTAAAAATATCTTGCACAAGCAGCGGTAATGGCAATTGATAACTAAAAACCATTAAAGCAGTTGTCCACCCTCCTGCCAATAATAGCCACTTAACTCGATAGTATAATTTTACATCCTTACCAGAAGAATCACTAATACGCTCAAGTAGTATTAGACGAGCAACTAACAAAACGGTACGAAAAGCTAGCCAAACTAAAATAAGGTTAAACAAAAGCTGGTAATTGCTAAAAGGAACCTTATTAAGATAAAGCACAACAAATAAAAAGCCACTTAAAGCCAAATAAGGCATATTTCGACTAAGTAAAGTTAAGATACCATCATACAAATGGCCTGAAAGCCTAGAGCGCTCTTTATCTTGAGTTAAGCGTTTTAATAAGTGATGCAGAAAGTAAAATCCTGCTGCTGTAATAATTAGCGTAATCCAGATAAGAACAGCAGGAGCGGTATCTTGCCATAAATAATTGTCACGTGTTTTTAACGTTAATGATTTTACATAATTATAAAATTGCGTGGGTATGCGTGCTAACTCATGCATGATCATAGGCCAGCTATCAATTCGATATTCCGATAGACTTTGCCTTACCGATAATTGTTTTTTTAGTTCCTGTTGATGATTCTCCAAGTCTTCTTGGAGGGTTTGTTCTTGAATAGTTATGTCAGCAATACGCTTATTAATAATTCTAATTAATGATATAAATTGTTGTTTAATACTTGATTCGGTAAGATGACGCTGCTCAATATCCAACATATTAACCATCTTTTTTAAAGCTTGCTCCATGTCTGATAATTGTGAAATAGTACTTTTATAAACGTCAGTTACAGTTTGCAAAGTACGAATGTCAGGCGTTTTTAACAATTCATAATCGGCTTTTATCAATTTCCTTTGGAGATTAAGGCTTGCAATTTTGTGTTGAGTAAGATTTATGACCTGATTATTTAATAATAGCTTTGCTTCAAGAAGATAGGTAGTCTTGTTATTAGCCTCAGCCTTAATTTTCTGCTGCAACGCAAGACTATTCTCATATAGCTTATCTAAAGATTGATTTAATTTATCCTCTTGTGAGTGTAAGTCATTTAAGCGTTGTCGCATTTGGGCTTTTGACTTCCAGAGGTCAAGCTTTTGCCTTTGTTCTAATAATAAATCTTGATAACGAGTTGCTAAATTTAGATTCTCATTAATGAGCTCTATTGTCTTTTTATTTACTTCATTTAGTGCATTAATTCTCTCAATTTTGGCTTGAGAATTAATTTGTGGTGAATCAGACACGGGAAATTGCTGGAGCTGTTTAAGACGCAAGCCAAAATCTGCTTGTAGCTTCTTTTGCGTTATTAGAAAACTTTCGAGACTAGTAATTTTTGCCTTATTTAAAGCAATTAAGGCTTCATTTTGTTGTATCCGTTTTGCATATTCTTCTTCTGTTGCAGGCTGTGCAAATAGTTTAGCTTCGCTAATAAGTAAAGTTAAATTAGTTTTCTCTTGAGTTAAATATTCAATAAGTTTACTAGAATTAGTAGTCGATGAGCGTGCGAAAGCAATTGCAGTACTGATTAATAAAATTACTGCAATAAGCAACCAATTCCTTAGTACCGTATAACATCCTTTTGGTATTTTATTTGGATATTGATAATTTAGGTGCAAGGCGAATTCCCAATTCAGTAAGTTGAGCTTGGCCTATAGGTGTAGGCGCGTTAGTTAAGAGGCATGCAGCGGATTGTGTTTTAGGAAATGCAATCACATCTCGTATAGAAGAAGAGTTCGTTAGCAACATTGCTAACCTGTCAATCCCTAAAGCAATACCACCATGTGGAGGGCAACCAAATTGTAATGCATCGAGTAGAAAACCGAATTTATCCTTAGCCTCTTGTTCACTAATACCAATTAAATCAAAAACAGCTTGCTGTAATTCAGGCTGATGTATACGAATCGAGCCGCCACCAATTTCATAGCCATTAATGACGATATCATAGGCTTTAGCCAAGGTTTTCGTTGGGGCGTTTTTTAAAGCTTCTTTATCAAGTTGCCTAGGGGACGTAAAGGGATGATGCATGGGTTGTAATGATTGTGTGTTAGGATCAATTTCAAACATTGGCCAATCAACTATCCAAAGCAATTGCCAGCCTGACTCAACTAATCCACAATCATGCCCGAGCTTTACCCTCAATGCGCCCATAGATTCATTTACTATGGATGTTTCATCTGCGCCAAAAAATAAAACATCTCCGGTTTGTGCCTCTAATCTATCTAAAATAGAATTAACTATATCTTCGGATAAAAATTTAATAATTGGCGACTGTAACCCAGCTATACCTTGCATTCTATCATTAACTTTAATATAAGCTAAGCCTTTAGCGCCATAAATACCTACAAAATTTGCATAATCATCCAATTCCTTGCGACTTAATTTAATACCATTGGGCAATCTCAATGCAACGACACGACCATCTGTATTTTTTGCAGCCCTTGCAAACACTTTAAACTCAGAATCTTCAACTAAATCGGCAATATCAATAAGTTCTAATGGAATACGTAAATCTGGTTTGTCACTACCAAAACGACGCATAGCCTCTTCATAACTCATTTTAGGCAAAGGAAGCGGTAAATCAATTTGTAAAATATCTTTAAACACTCTTGAAAGCATTTCTTCAATTACATTTTGCACTGCTTGTTCGTCAACAAATGACATCTCCATATCAAGTTGGGTAAATTCAGGTTGTCTATCTGCTCTTAAATCCTCATCACGAAAACAACGTACAATTTGATAGTATTTATCAAAACCTGACATCATTAGTAATTGTTTAAATAACTGTGGTGACTGCGGTAAGGCATAAAATGAACCCGGGTGAACTCTTGAAGGCACTAAATAATCTCTAGCGCCTTCAGGTGTAGCCTTTGTTAACATAGGCGTTTCGATATCGAAAAAACCTTGGGCATTTAAATAATCACGAATACATTTAATTAAGTTATGCCTTAAAATTAAATTTTTCTGCATATCTGAACGACGCAAGTCTAAATAACGATACCGGTACCGCAAATCTTCACTTATTGATTGATATTCATCAGGTAAAAAGGGTGGTATCTGAGATTGATTAAGGATCTCAAGTTCAAAACCTAAGATTTCAATTTGGCCAGTAGCCATCTTGGGATTAATCATACCTGCTGGCCGTGCACGTACTTTACCTCTTACATAAATTACAAATTCATGACGTAATTTTTCTGCTATGTTAAAAATTTGTGCCAACTCAGGCTCATAAACAACCTGTACTAATCCAGTGCGATCCCGGATATCTAAAAATATAACGCCACCATGATCCCGACGATTGTGAACCCAGCCACAGATACTTACAGTCTGGTCTATCATTGTTTCATTAATTTTTGCACAATAATGTGATCGCATGGGACACCTATTTTAATAAGTATAAGTAACAGGCGCTTTACTATCTGGCGATGGCATAACACCTAAAGAAATAATAAACGTTAATGCCTCATCAATAGTCATAGCTAATTCAATAACCTCGCGTTTTGGCACTAAAATTAAAAAGCCGGAAGTAGGATTAGGTGTTGTAGGTATAAATAAATTCACCATTTCATCACCCGTATGAGAAGTAATCTCGGCATTAGCCATACCCGTTTGGAATGCTAAAGACCATACACCCTTACGTGGATATTGAACTAACATGACTTTTCGAAAAGCTTGGCTATTAGTTCCAAAAACAGCCTGAATAATTTGTTTTGAAGTATTATAAATAGTGCGAACCAAAGGAATACGCGCTAGCAAAGCTTCGCCCCAACCCATTATTCGTTGACCAAGAATATTAGTTGCCACTATTCCAGTTACAATTAACAACAATAGCGAAAGCACAACACCTAAGCCAGGAATACGCATGCCAATCAACTGCTCTGGCTGATAAGCATGGGGCAAGAGAGCAATTGTTGAATCCAAGATATCAATAATAAATCTTAAAACAACAAAAGTAACTAAAATAGGCAGCCAAATTATTAATCCAGCAAATAGAAAGCTGCGAAATGATTTAGATTTCAATCTTTTTCACCTTTTGAAGTTGAATCTGTTTTTACTTCAGGCGTTTTCTCACCAGTCGTACTATTGTCTTTGTCTTTATTCGCTTTAGCTGGTGGCTGATTACCTTTATTTTTAAAATCTGTGACATACCAGCCATTCCCCTTTAATTGAAAACCGGCAGCCGAAACAAGTCGAACTGCTGTATCTTGAAAACATTGCGGGCATTGAGTTGCAGGTGCGTCATGTATTTTTTGTATCAAATCGAATTTGTGATGGCAATTTGAACACTCATACTCATAAATTGGCATCCAGGACTCCCCATAATAAGACCGTTCAGAAAATAGAAAAATGTAAAATTGCTATTGCAAGCTACCCTTTTATAAGGGGTTTAACTAAAATTTCAATAAAAATTAGCAAAACCTGCCTTTTTAGTAAAAAACATCAAAAAATTATGAGAAATTATAACTAACTCACTGAACATAAACAATGCATAGCGCCTATAAACTCTAGTTTAAAAACCATTTAAGGCTAATAAAAATTAATCATTTAGGAATTAATTAAATAAGATATGATCAGCGAATTTTATAGTCTCATCGGCTATTAAATTGTATGGAACGCTCCCAATAAAAGGCATATGCATTTTATCCTTTAAGGTATCAATATTTTCTTCAATAAATAACATTTCTTTATCAAGACAATTTGCAATCCAACCAAGACATGGAATTTGATTTAGCTTAAGTATTGCATCCGTTAATAAAGCATGATTAATACAACCTAAACGCATGCCAACAACGAGGATAACAGGTATAGCAGTTAATTTTAAAAAATCAAGCCAAGTTTCATGTGCATTGAGTGGCACAAGTAATCCGCCTGCCCCTTCAATAAGTAAATAATCAAAGTCACTAAATTCCTCCTGCTGACAAAATTGGGCAATTTGGGCTATATCAAACTCATTTTTGGCAAAGTGTGCTGCAAGATGAGGAGAAATAGGGGGCTCATATAGCCAACGATTAATGCAAAGAGAAGGCGTGCTATTACAAGATTGTAACCTTATTACATCTTGACTTATTAAGTGACTATTTATTTTTTCACAGCCACTTGCTACCGGTTTTAAAGCTTGCGCTTTATATTTTCGATTATAATAAGTTAATAATTTACATAATACATAAGTTTTACCACAATCAGTATCGGTACCCGTAATAAAATAACGTTTCATAATAAGAAATTCTCTAACTCATAAATAAAATCTTTTTGGTGTGTAATGAAAGGCATGTGTGCTGCCTTCGGAAATAATATATAATCAAAATAAGGATATAGCTCCTGCATTCGTATTAATAATTGCCGAGGGACAATGGCATCTAACCTACCGAACATAAAACAAGTCTGAATTCTTAACTTATTTAAATCTGAACGCAGATCCCAATTAGCAAGGATAAATAAACCATTCGTTAAGGCTTCTTGACTAGAGGAAAACTCACCTAGATCAAATTTTGCATTTGCAAGAGGAAAATTTTTTAATTGTAAAGCAATAAATTCCATTGTTGTGCTTTTTGGATCTTCACTTAAATTAATAAAGAAACGTTCTAGAGTTTGCCGTTCTATTCCAGGCCATTCGGTATCTTTAACAAAAAAAGGTGACGATGTGACATTAACTAAATGAGTCATCCGATGTGGTATTTCTATAGCTAACTTAGTAGCAAAAAGCCCACCCAAGGACCAACCTAAAATGGCAAATTTCCTCGGTAAGCAGTCTAAGAGTTGTAATTTAAATTCCTCCCAAGACATTAAAGTGCTTTGCCCAAAACCAGGTAAATCAACGAGATAGCAAGTAAAATTTTTGCTTAGCTGTGGAAGGAGTGAATTCCAAATTCTTTGATCAAAGCCCCAACCATGTAATAAAACCAAAGCCTTGCTGCCCTGACCTGTTTTGTTAATGTTTAAGATACTCAATCTGATGTAACCTGTTGAATAATTTATCTATATCACGTTGCTCGTGATTTGAATTTAAAACCACTCGCAGGCCGGTTGCAAGACGACATACAGTAGGCTGGCGTATTGCTTGACAAATTATGTCTTGCTTTTTTAATTGTAAAGCGTAATAGAGTGCTTTACGAGGACAACCTAATTGCAATTGTTGAATTTGGGTCTGTGATTGTCGCCATTGAAGTGGAGAACTCTTTATACAGTGGTTAAAGTAAGCAATTAGCTCAGCTAATTTTTTACGCTCATTATCAAGCGACATTAATAATGATAAACTTTCTAATATCCCATAACTTAATGCAGGACTTATAGCTGTTGAATAGATATTTGAACGCGAACATTGAAATAATGCCTCAATCCATTCACCTTGGCCGACCACGATTGCGCCCTGCCCTCCTAAGGATTTACTAAAGGTAATCAAGCGCAAAGGAACTTGTTGTTGATTCAATTGATAGTAAGAAACAGCGCCTAAGCCATATTGACCTATGATGCCAAATGAATGAGCCTCATCAACAATGATTGGCACTTCGTTTGTTGCGCAAAGCCCTGCAATAGTTTTTAAATCCGCTTGTTGACCGCTCATGCTAAATATACCTTCGGTCATAAAGACTGAACCAGCAAAAGAATTTTGTATTTTCTCGTTTAAATCATCGTAATTATTATGCAAAATTCGCTTATAATTTATTGCCGTTAACTTGATTCCATCATAGACCGAAGCATGCACTGCCTTATCAATTAACAAATAACATTTTAGCCGTGCAAGTAAACGAACAATACCTAAATTAGCAGCATACCCTGAGCTAAATAATAAGCCACTATCAGCTTTTAAATGGTGAGCAAACGTACTTTCAAGCTCACGATGGATTTTATGGTACCCGCAAATAGACATTGCAGCACCACTACCAGAGGGATATAGGTTAAATCCTTTTATATAGGCTTGTTTAATAGACTTATTATTTCTTAACGATAAATAGTCATTGGAGCTAAAATTAAGTACATCTTTTTTTAAGGCATCAATAACTAGCCGCTTTCTGTATAAGCCCTGCTGTTGCAAAAAATGTTTATGTTGCTTTAATAATTGAGTAATCATGCTAACGCTGCTTGCAATCCCAATTTATTAAATAATTGTTGATCCTTATCAACCTCTGGATTTTCTTGAGTTAGCAATTTTTCACCCGCCCATACTGAATTTGCGCCCACAAAATAACATAGAGCTTGTAACTCATCGCTCATTTTGGCTCGCCCGGCACTAAGCCTTATCATGCTTTTGGGCATAAGAAGACGCGCTGTTGCAATAGTGCGAATCAGTTCAATGCTGTCTATAGGCTTTGTTTTAGCTAAAGGGGTTCCCTCTACGGGAATTAAGCTATTTATAGGTACACTTTCTGGGGGCGAAGGTAAATTAACTAATGTCATTAAGAATTCAATTCTATCCTCTCTGCTTTCACCTAAACCTAATATACCGCCACAGCATACTTTCATACCTGACTTACGTACTTCTTCAAGGGTCTGCAGCCTATCGTTAAATGTACGAGTTGTTACAACTTTGTCATAGTACGAAGGTGAGGTATCAATATTGTGGTTATAGAAATCTAGACCAGCTTCTTCTAGTATCACTGCTTGCTCTGAAGTTAGCATACCTAGAGTCATGCAAGTTTCAAGACCAAGATTTTTTACTTGTTTAATTGCTTCAACTAATGTAGGCATTGCTTTTGCTGGAGGACTTCGCCAAGCTGCACCCATACAAAATCGGGTAGCACCTGATGCTTTTGCTTGCTTTGCTTTTGCAATAATTTCATCAATAGAAAGTAATTTTTCTTTTTGAATGGGTGTTTTGTAATGTCCACTTTGAGAACAATAACCGCAATCTTCTGGACAAGCACCGGTTTTAATATTTAATAGTGCAGCAAGCTGTAAATGGTTGGCTTTATGATGTTCACGATGACATGTATGTGCTGCATAAATTAAATCGTTAAAAGGTTGAGTATAAATTTTTTCAATTTTTTCTTTTGTCCACTTCATCATTCTTTATTCACAAAATTTTTCTTTATTATTTTCTATAACATGATAAATTGCCATTTCTTATTGTCAACTTAAAAATTAAGCATGGTTAACACAACAAAAATAATTACTAAGGATTTAAATCACATTTGGCATCCATGCATGCAAATGAAAGACTTTGAACAAAGCCCACCTATAGTTATTTACAGTGCACAAGGCAGTTATCTGGAAACTAATCAAGGAAGGCTTATAGATGGAATTTCTAGCTGGTGGTGTAAATCATTAGGTCATGGACATCCTGCTGTTCTTGCAGCTATCCAAAAACAAATGGGTAGTTTTGAACATGTCATTGCAGCAAGTACGACACATACAGCACTAGCTGAATTAGGTGAGAAATTGGCAGCGATTACACAAAATCAACACCTATTTTTTGCCAGTGATGGCTCCTGCGCTGTCGAAATTGCTCTTAAACTCGCACTTCATGCCCAAAAACTACGTGGACAACCTCAACGGCAAACATTTCTTTCTTTAAAAAATAGTTATCATGGTGAAACAGTAGGTGCATTAAGTGTAAGTGATTTAGGAATCTATAAAGAGCCTTATAATAACCTTGGTTTATCTTGTTATTTTCTTAAACAAATACCTTATGTTAATGGTGTAGAAGATCCTCTTTGGCATGATGCATCTAGTTACTGGCAATCGACTGTTACCTATTTAGAACAAATTAAACAAGAAGTCTGCGCAGTCATTGTAGAACCAATTTTACAAGGTGCCGGCGGCATGCAATGCTACAGTGCAGATTTTTTAAGAAGACTTATAGACTGGGCACAGAGCCAAGGCATCTATGTTATTGCTGATGAAATCATGACAGGCATAGGGCGCACCGGAAAATGGTTAGCAAGTGAATATGCAGGTGTAAAACCTGATTTAATTTGTCTGTCTAAAGGTTTAACTTCAGGTAGTATTCCTTTAAGCTGTGTGTCAATTGATCATGCCATTTATGAATTATTTTATGCCGATTATGAATTGGGAAGATCCTTTTTGCACTCACATACGCACAGTGGAAATGCTCTGGCTATAAGTGCTGCATTAGCAACAATTAAGGCAATTGAAGAAGAGGACCTTAATCAAAAAGCAACCCTATTAGGACAGAAAATGCTTAGACTTTTTCAAGAAATTAGTGATAAAACTGGGAAGTTAAGCAATATAAGATCAATTGGCGCGATGGTTGCTGGCGACATGGAAGAATTACCAAATCAGCGCATAGGCTTTAAGCTCTATCAGCAAGCACTAAAACAAGGTGCTTTCTTAAGACCCCTTGGAAAAACACTCTACTGGCTTCCTCCTCTAAACACAGATGAAAAAACGATTATGCATTTAGCAGAGATCACTCTAAACTCTATTTATGCGGTTTATAATATGATTTAAGGTATGCTTAAACCAACTCCTAAAGACAGTTTGCAGCAAAAATTTAAAGTAGCTTGGGCTACTCTAACCTTGCTTTTAATTTTATTTATCGGTTTTTATCAATGGGAACATCTAAAATATGAACAAACAAGCCGGCTTCAGTTACAAGCAAGCAATCTAGGCTATAAAATAGACAATTTTATTGATTCAATTTTTAAATCAATTGATTTACTGCCTCTTAATGAAGCCCAACCGCATGACTGCCAGACCGCCCTTATGCCTCAGCTTCAAAGTATTATATACAATAATCCTTTTATTACAGGTATTGTTATTTACAATAATAAGACAAAATCCTTTTGTACAACCTTTGATCCAAAAGCGCCTCTCCCTAATCCTTATATACAACAGCAGGTCTTGTTAGGTCCAATGAAGACAGAGCAAGTTAATAAGGATTTTTTTTTACTACAGCGACCTTATAAGAATTTTTATATAGGTATTTACCTATTAAAGTCTTCACTTGAACTCATAATTCATATTGATGATCTTAATTTTAAATCAATTTATTTGTATGATACACGAGAAAAGCAAGTTATCTTAGGCAATACGTTCATTGATGAACAACACGCTAACTCAATTAACAATTTAAATAATAAGCAAAATGATAAGGTGTTAATTTTACCCCTTGATTCTGTAAAAAATATTAATTTAATTATTGATATTAATGAAGCTAATTTTAAAAGCAAATTATTGATTCGATTGTTACTGACAACATTGCCCATGTTATTTCTTTCTTGGATATTACATCGTTACTTTCAACAAACCATGACAAAGCATTTTTCCATCATTACTGCATTAAATGATGCTTTAAGACTTCAAGAGTTTTACCCATCGTATCAACCCATTTTTTGTACCAAAAGCAAACAATATTGCGGGGCCGAGGTATTAATTCGCTGGCTTAATAATAATGAACTTATTATGCCAGACCACTTTATTAAGGAAGCAGAGTTTTCTGGCCTTATTGTACCTATTACTCTTCAATTAATTGAAAAATCCTTAGCCGAATGTGCTGATTTTTTAGCTAAGAATCGCAATTTCCATTTAGGATTTAACTTATGTCCTGCCCATTTTAAAAGTGAAACTTTTTTTAATGATTTTGAAATTATTTGTAATTATTACAATGTACTCCCGCAACAAATCATGCTAGAACTTACAGAGCGAGAGCTATTTAGTGAACAGGAAACAAAAGCCATCAGTCAGATGAAAGAATTACGAAGCAAAGGTTATTCTCTCGCAGTTGACGATTTTGGCACAGGACATGCAAGTATTAATTACCTGCAGCACTTTCCATTTGATTACTTAAAAATAGATAAAATTTTTATTCAATCAATTGGAACTGGCGCCATAACTGAAACGTTAAATGATGCCATTATTAATATGGCTAATACTTTAAAATTAAAAATTATTGCTGAAGGTGTAGAAACTGAGCAACAATTTAATTATCTAACTTTAAAAAATGTTGAATTTTTACAAGGATGGTTTATAGCTAAAGCAATGAATTTTAAGCAACTACAAGAGCTGCTAACCAATATAGGGAAATAGCATGAATAAAAAAAATTTTTATTTTATAGCAAGCTTTTCTATTTACTCACAGATTTCTTTAGCACAATGGCATTGTACAGCTGAAGATGGCGCAAATCGCCAATGGCTTGCTATTAGTAGTTATCAAAGAGCTGCTATAAATAAGGCAATTGATATATGCAAAAATCAGAGCCAATATCCTGAAACATGTAAAATTTCAAAAAGTAATTGTGAGTTGTATGTCAATGGCGTTTCAACTTCTCCTGCTTGGCAATGTACAGCTTTAGATCAAATGGCACATGTATGGAGAAGTAATTCATACTCAAATCGAGATGATGCCGCCATTGCAGCAAGAGAGTATTGTCAACAGCGTAGCGGATTTCCTGATACTTGCTATGTCAATTTATTAACTTGTAAAAATGTTAACTTACGGAATTAAAATCATGTTTTGTGTTGGCTTAACAGGTAATATCGGTAGCGGAAAATCGACAGCAATTTCTTTTTTTAAATCGTTAGGTGCAACAGTTATAATTGCAGATGAAATAGCCCGCCAAATTACAGCGCCTGGGCAGCCTGCTTTTTTAAAAATTAAAGAGCATTTTGGTTTAAGTGTAATTACTCAGGAAGGACAACTTAATAGAGCTCATTTAAGAGAAATTGTCTTTAAGAATAAAGAAGAACGATTATGGCTTGAGCGCTTATTACATCCTTTAATTCGCCAAGCCATTGAGAGTGAGGCTAAAAATAGCCAAGGACCCTACTGTGTTATTGAAATTCCTTTATTAACTAGCCGTAAAGAATATCCTTATTTAGATCGAATCTTAGTTATTTTCGCTTCTCCCACAATACAAGTTAACCGCGTTGTTAAACGCGATTCATGCACAAAAAATCAAGTCTTTGCGATGCTTGCAACACAACCTAATGAATCTTTACGACTTCAACTTGCAGATGACATCCTATTTAATGATTCTAGCATAGAGCATTTAGAAGCAAATATAAGAAAATTGCATAGAAAGTATTTACAATTGGCACGTGAAAAGTCATCATAAAACTTAATATATTAAAATATAATTATTATTTAATAATAGTGCTTAAAAGAATAACATCTTATGTCTTCTGATATTATAATTTTTCAGTTAGCTACTCATTATTTACCGAAAATTGCGCTACGCTTAGAAACTCTTTATCAAACGATAAGCCAAGCCTGTGAGGAAACCCATCCTGTTATTCATCATTATGCTTTAAAGAATATTATTGAAATTATTCAGCTTATAGAAAAACCTGAACTTAAAAGCCGTTTTTTAAAGGAATTAATGCGGATAGAGCATCTTTTCAATAAGACAAATTTAGCGCCTTCGCAAGATTTAAATAAACGATTACATGCACAAATTTATACTTTAACTCATGTAGCTGGTCGGTTTGGCGAGAAGATCCATATTGATCCATTTTTACACTCTATAAGAATTGCTCAACCCCATATTGATGCTGAAATGCTTTCACCACAGTTATTATTATGGCTCGAATCTAATTCAGCTCTAAGGCAGCGCGATCTCTTATTATGGCAATCCTATTTGCATACACTTTATTCGGTAGTTAATTTATATTTACAGTTATTACGGGACACAGCTCAATTTCAACAAATTCAAACTAATAATGGCTTTTATCAATGTCCATTGCCACCTAAAACATCCTGTCATTTAATTTTACTGCGTATGAATAAGTCAATTGGGATAGTGCCACAAATGCAGCTTGGTTATCATGGATTAAGCGTAAGACTTTGTGAAGCAGCGACTATGCGTGAGGTAAAAGAAACAAATGCCGAATTAGATTTAGCTATTTGTCAACTTTAAGCCTTACCGTCAAATGAATTATTCATCCTATCAAGTAAAATGATAACTTTATTTAATCTCTATTTGGTACATTTCCTACTTTCATATAAAATTACGTCTTAATTAATCCTCTAAAAGCTATACATAATTTGGAATTACTATGAATTCGGTAAAACAAACTTCTGCTCATCAAGCTGCCAAAACTATTAGCGAACGCTGCCCTAATTTTAAACCGACAATTGGCGTGGTTTTAGGTTCAGGCTTAGGTAGCTTTGCTGAACAATTAGAAAATGCCGTGACAATTAACTACGATGACCTACCTGGATTTCCTAGATTAACAGTCTATGGCCATAAAAGTAATTTAATATTAGGCTATTTAGGTGGTGTGGGCGTCGTGTGTTTACAGGGTAGAGCTCATAGTTATGAAGGATTTGATTATGAAATAGTTAGGACTTATGTAAGAACTTTACGTTTATTGGGCTGTGATTATTTTTTAGCAACGAATGCCTCTGGCTCCTTACGTGAGGATGTAGGCCCAGGTGAATTAATGTTAATTACCGATCATATTAACATGCAGCCTGGTAACCCTTTAGTTGGCCCTAATGATGATGAGTTTGGCCCCCGTTTTTTTCCTCTAGATAACGCTTATGATTTAAGTATGCGTGAGCGTTTATTAAATACGGCCCATCAAGAAGGCATTCCCCTACATCAAGGAGTTTACCTATCTGTTTTAGGCCCTAATTATGAAACGGCAGCTGAAATTAGGGCATTTAGAATTTTAGGGGCAGATGCTGTTGGGATGTCTACAGTTCCTGAAGTTTTAGTAGCTAACCATTGTGGAATGAAAGTTGCTGTCATCGCTACTATTACCAATTATGCAACTGGTTTAACTTTTTCTAGCCATAGCCATGAAGCAGTAGTGTTGATGGCATCAAAAGCGGCTGAAAAATTAAATCAATTGATAAGACAGTTTATTTCGGGACTTGCATGAAATATATTTAAAAATGCTTATCCCTAAGGATAAGCATTTCTTACTATAGATAGATTTAATACTGGTACTAATCCTACTGATAGGTTGCCTTTGTTTCTACATTTTGAGGAGTATTAATAGGACTAGTTATCGGGGAGGAGGATGCAGCAAAAAAAGTTTCTCTACAACTAGAGCTTGATAGATTTTCTAGCTTATCAGGACCGGGCTGATTTGATCTAATAATTTTTTTAACGTCTTCTTTATAAGCAGCCCATTCAAATTGACCAGGCTGTGCGTTGATCGCTCTAATTTCTTCCTCAACATAGCCCACGGCTTTAGCACCCCTAGTCATTTCATCTACATCTAAGCCACTATCATCCAAAATAAGAATATGAGTATCCTCTTTTCTTACCTTTAAATTACGATAAACATCATCTTGTTTGTGGCCTGAATCTTCTATCTGTATTTTATTAATTTCCTCTGGTGAGAAACCGTGATATTTTAATAATTCTTTAACATAGTCTGCACGATTTTTTGTAATTATATAAATAGTAACATTTTCAAGTGCAAGCATTTCATGAAAAAAATCTACTGCTTCAGCATCCATTAATATATCTGAATCTTCCTTACTATAATCAAATTCACTGTCAAATTGACCAAACTTTTCTACAAATAATTGCTGTACATCATCTTTTAAATTAGGGTCCTTATAAAACTGCTTTTTACCTTCTTGATACCCTTCCAAAAGGGATTGATAGAACGGGCTATAAACAGTCTTACTGCCCTCTCTAGCTGTAATGGTCCCATCAAGATCACTTAGTATTATTACTCCAGTCATATATTACTACCAATTTGTATAAGTTTTATACATTATAAATTATTTAGCTTAATAAAATATTAAGAAGTACTGGGCGTTAAACATTATTGTTAATAGGGTTATTCCAGAAAAAAGTATAGGGCATTAACCAGTTAATAAAAATTTAGTAATTAAATCCTAGAATAATAGCTAACCACATTAAAAGGCCATACCAACCATTCCAGGAAAACGCTTGTAAGCACCTCGTTTCGTTACGGTTTACTATTAACCACTGCTGGTAAACTAAAATACCAGCCCCAATGGCCCATATAAGAAAGAAAGAATTTGATAAATTAAGGTAATTTGCTAATAAAATCCAAAGAAAATGCAAAAAGAGCTGTAATAGCCCTATGATTAATCGATCAGCGTTGGCAAATAAAATCGCCGTCGATTTAACCCCTATTTTTAAATCATCTTGACGGTCAACCATCGCATATTGTGTATCGTAGGCAACTATCCAAGTATAGTTAATTAGCAATAAATAAAATATGCTTTTGTCAAAAGGCGTATTAGAAGCGACAAACGCAATAGGGATACCTAGAGAAAAAGCTATTCCTAAAATGAGTTGTGGCCCTTGGATAAATCGCTTACAGAAAGGATATATAAAGGTTGTAAATAGTGCAAATAAAGCATAGTAAAAGCAGTTAAAAGGTAAATTTAACAAAATAAATAATGATGCTGCCAAAAATAGGACTAGCAAAATAAAAGCTTCTTTAAAAGATACCTCACCTGTTGTAAGTGGCCTCCCCCGCGTACGCTCTACATGCAAATCAATATTCCGATCAGCCATATCATTAACGATGCATCCTGCTGCCCGCATAAAAATGGTACCTAAAAAAAATAAAATAATCAGATGTAAGGATGGCTTGCCTTGATTAGCAACCCATAAAGCCCACGCTGTAGGCGACCAAAGCAAAAGGGTACCAACCGGTTTATGAAAACGAGCTAATCGATAATAACTATGCCAATTCATTAGTTACCCTTAATAGGTCTGGTAATAAAATTTCAATTAAGTAAAACTGAGCGTGATTATTTATTGTAAACACAGCCAGCCTAACCCATAACCTACTATCATTAACATGGATGATTGGTTTTAGCCAATAGTATTCTATGGATTGTGGAGTAATAGAATAAAACTTATGTGCAAGGCGAGTTATTGCTTTATTGCTGAAAATAAGCTGACCTAAACTTTCTTGATTTAAACGAGCAAAAAGGGCTTCATAAGATTGGTAAGTGGAGGCTGGAATGATAGTTCGCCCATACCAACATTGTTTATTTTCAGCAGAAATAATAATTTCACGATGTAGAGCTAACTCATCTTCACTAAGGCCTACAACATACTTATCCCACCAATCAACAGGACACCAATGCTGTTTAAGCACAGTTAACTTAGGCGCTTCTCCTACTATACATTGTAAACGTTTAGTTAAAGACTGCTCATAAGTAAGCCATGGAAATAATGTTTTGGGTGGTAAAGTTTTGTCTGCTATATCTTTGAAAATAAAGGACATGTTATTTTAAGTAAAATATAGTGGATATCAGTATAATCTTTTTTACCCTATAATGTTAGTTTTAAACCAAATTTGAATAAATTTATAAATTAACTACACAAGCCGCGTGTTAAGCTTAAACGACCACTGGCTGTAATATTAATTATACGCACATTATCGCCGCGGCATCCGGGCGCATTTACAGTCATGGTAAAAGCACCGCTAGTCAGAAAACCGCTGCCATCAAAACTTATTAACGCACTGTTGGCAGTTATAGATAAATTAGTTTGTAAGGCCTCATGAACACGAATTATATCAGCAGAAGAATCAACGCCATTATTATTATTCGCATCAATGAAAACTAGCCAACCTTGGGTCCATTGTGCTGAGCTACCACAAGCCGTTAGAGAAGAATTCGCCGCACAAACAATCACTCGTACTCCTCGCCGGATTGCCTCCATTCGAGCTAGGTGTACAGCCGCTGAGATTTCATTTACAACAGATACTACTTTATTATTTTGAATAGTTGAGTAATAACCAGGCACAGCTAATGCCAAGAAAACAGCCGCAAGCGCTATAGCTATTAAAAACTCTAATAGGGTAAAGCCCACTATTTTTCTCACATTCCTTGCTCATATTATTAATCCTATTGATGAGTATAGATGATTTTATTTTAATCTAGACTGTTTTTATCAATTAACTTCTATAGAATCACTCATCATGTACATAACAAAATCGATTAAGAATTATTTTTTTGGGTAAATTATTTTTAGTTACAAGCAAAAAATGACCATTACAACTAGCATTTTTTAGGTTTGGCGAGAAAAGTAAATAGTTTGTAGATTGAAAACCCTGCCAGCTGATATGAATTGAATGGGAGGCCCATTGCCAAATTTGTATTATTTTATCTTGGCTAGGCTGGTGCTTTTTATTATCTATAAATAACACCAACCCTTGCGACCAATTTTGATTATTTAACGGCGCAAGAGCTAATATTACATCTCGAGCAAGAGCCATATTTCGCCCATATTGAACAACACTTTTTAACCTATTACTCACAATTTTTAATTGATTTTGTTCATATAATTGTTGTTGACCAGGTATTGAAAATAATAATAAAAGGCTAATAATACTTATTACGATTAATAATTCTAGTAAAGTAAAACCAATTTTATGCGTCATTACCGCCTAATAACTCCTTCACACAAAGCAGATCTTGATAAGCTTTCTTTTTGTCGCTTGGCTTACGTAGCAAATAAGCAGGATGGTAAGTCACTATAAAAGGAATCTTCTTATAAGAGTGAACTACACCCCGCATTCGATTAAGTGCTTGAATTTCATTTAATAGAAATTGACCTGCAAAACGCCCTAATGCTAATAATAATTTTGGTGCTACAAGCTCAATTTGTTGTACGAGATAACCACTACATTGCAGGATTTCTTCAGGGCGCGGGTCACGGTTTTCGGGAGGGCGGCATTTTATAACGTTGGCAATATAAACATCGTCTTCCGTAAGACCAATACTATTTAACATTTGATTGAGTAATGCGCCAGCTCTACCTACAAAAGGGAGTCCTTGCTTATCTTCATTAAAACCGGGCGCTTCACCAATGATCATCAATTTTGCAGATGAATTACCGCGAGAAAATACTGTATTGGTGCGATTCTGATATAACGGACATTTAGTACAATTCGCAACAGTACTTGCTAAATCAATCAATTTATTTGAACAAATATGAGTTTGGCGAGGAGTCCAAACATCTACCCCCATCTGTTGCAAATAATATAAATGATCCTTCTTTGCCATACGTGTTTTACAACAATCAAAAAATTAAGTATATACCTTAATGAATCGATTGCCTAACCATACTAGAAGATTGATCATTAATAGAAGATACACTAACAGTGGTGGCATCATTTAAAGATTCATTTGCTGCTACAATAGAAGGTTTAAGACTACTCTTTTCAGGTTTTTTAAGTGAGCTACAAAATTCTACTAACGTAGACCACTTTATTTTCTCAAAATCATTTAATATATTTTGGACTTGGTTACTCATCGAGTGCCATGCCCCATAAAAACTAGGATCATAAAGTTTATCTTCAAAGCCAAGAAGAGATTCAAAAATTCCTAGTCTGCGGCATAATGTTTCAATATCAATGATTGCTGCCTTAAAATCCGCGAGCAAACGAATAAAGATACTGACTAAAAGATGAGTTTCACCTTGTAATTTCTCAAGATAAGTAAGACATTCTAAGGGTTCTATACTAGAGAATGAATGCCTTGCCCATTTGAACAATTTTAAATCAAGAGCATTATTAATAAAATTACAAGGCAGTTTTAAGAAAATAGGATAAATAGCTGTAAATAGTATTCTATTAATACTTAAATCTTTAATTTCAGGGGAGGGATCGTTTTTTTCAACAATAATATCTTCTTCATTTTTTGCTTGTTTATTAGCAAGTTTATTAAAATAGCGATTCCTAAGTTGATTAATGTCAAGTTCTCTCGCTCCTTCTAACAAACAAAGGCTAGCGAAATATTCAAACCAATCCTTATGGCCTCGATAACAAGCATAATACATCGCTTCAAAAACATTAGTAAAAGTTGAAAATAAATATTCTTCATTTACAGCTTCTGAATTTAAATCATCCTGCCGATAGCGTGCATTAATATAATTTTTTGCAGCCTCATAACCATTTTTAAATAATTTCACTTGGTCCTGCGCATCCAGATTAAATTGAGTAGAACCGATGTTTGCTGACGAAATTAAAATAACTTGATTACCATAGTTTCTTAATTTAATCCGTTCCCGCTCCCATGCGCTCACTGGATCTTTTACGCCTGTTAAAAAGCCATAAATCCAGTTTAAAATAAAATTCTCTCGATAAACCTGAGTAAAAAAGTTATCAACAATTCCTCTTTCTTGACCACTATCAAACTGGAAGGCAATTAAGCTTAAGCTATTATTATACGGTGATTCTAAAAAGGTAGAATAATCGTCGTAAAAAACGTCCATAGGTAAATTATTTAAAATACCGCCATCATTGTATCTTTCTCCTTCAAAAAGGGTAGGTTTGAAAATAACCGGGAAACTAGCCGAAATTGCACAAGCTTCACTAATTTCCATTGTGGGAGTTAAATTAGATGAAAAAAATCGTGTCTCGCGCTTTTCAATATTGGTTGCTGTAACAATTAATTCTTCGCCGAGACTACAATCCGGATAGGCTTTCTTTAGATTTTTAAGCGATTCAAACGTTATTTTTCCACCTTTAAAAATTTGAGTTGCTAAAAATTCTTTACCCTCAGAAGTTTGATCTAAGTTATATTGCTTAATAATTTCATTAACTTTTTTTAAAACCATAAAATCAAGTGCTGCTTTTAAAGCTCGCTTATCAGATATTCCGTAGCGATCAATATCATAAAAAATAAAATGTTCTTGACGAAAATTTTTAAAAAATTCAAAAATTTCTTTTGAAGAAAATCCGAGATAACAAAGTGTAGCCATAATTGCACCAGCAGAGCTTCCGGCAAATTTTTTATATTTAATCTTTGCATCTTCAAATGCCTTGTAGGCGCCTATATGGCCAAAAAATCTAACTCCGCCACCACAATAGACACTAGTGTCTAAATCTGGCCGCTTTTCAATAATTAAAATCTCACCACTATCAGCCCGCTGATACACTTGAATTGTACCCTTTTTTGTTAAAAGTTGATGCTTTGTAAAATTTCTCCGCTCCGGCTGCGCTACCTTACTAACCATTGGGTTAGAAATAAAACAAGATTTTATCCATCGCCAAAAACGTGTATACCAAGATAGCGTAGAGATAAAACCCTGAACCTGGCGATATTCATGCATAGCTTGAATTCGCTGGGCTGGTGAATTTACATGAACTGAAAATGGGTGCGGTTTTAATACCATACTAGCATAATCTTGAGTTTTTAAGTCGGTACTTATTAATTGTTTAACTAAAGCATCATTTAAAAAAATTCGCTTTGTATTGCGTAATGGCTTATCTTGGTTATCATTATCAAGATGATACTTATTTGCAGTTTCTTTGGTTGCATTTTGATTAAAACCAATAAGTAATCCATTTTCCCCTTCGGTTATTTCGATACTATTTAATTGATGATTTTGTGCCAATTTGCATGATGCCAACTGCCACTTATAAGCCCTTTTACGATAAAATAATAAATTTGTAATTCTACCCCACCAACTAAGGCCAACTTCTGCTGTATAACCTCGATAATCATTTGTCTTTGCACCCGTTAAAAACGTACGCTGCGCTTGCATTAAGTGGGGTGATAAAAACCAGTTTAAAAACTCCTCGCGCGCAGTTTTACTTAAATGTGTAAAATCAAAAACAAGCCGCTCATCATCAAATAGATAATCACTTAGAGAAAATTGCTCATCGGGGGAAAGTCCATTTATTCTAAACCACCCATAATAGGCACAAAGTAAGTATTTTTTTAATAAAATACTATTAGGACTTCCTTGACCATTCTGACGCAATAGCTCGCCTAGTACCTTTCCTTGCCTCATAGCTTGCTCCCAATAGACTTTTTAAAAACTGGCAGTCTTTAAAAAGGTCAGATCTATCTTTTGTGGTTACGCAAAGCTTATAATGTTCTTGCTTCCAGCTACAGATCGTCTGACTACTTTATAGGAAAATCCTTTATTTAAAGATAGTTTGAGTCAGTAAATATTCCTTGATAAATCTTTAGTCTTTTTTATAACTAACATAATTTTTAATGGAAATGAATAGCTAGGCTTCCAACTAATAATTAGTTAGCGGCTTTTTTGTGGGAAAATTTAGTCCTACTTACAGCTTATTTCGGTAAATAAGTTAAAGAATTAATAATTGACTTAATAACTAATTGGGGATTTTTGGCACGTGTAATGGGTCGGCCAATGACCAAATAATCACTACCTAAATCTAAAGCTTCCTTAGGCGACATAATCCTTACTTGATCATCTGAGTTATCAGTTAGTAAGCGGATGCCAGGGGTGACAGTTAAGAAAGAAGAGCCACAAAGCGCTTTTACTAATTGTACCTCATGAGCTGAACATACAACGCCATCAAGGCCCGCTTTCTGTGCAAGTTTAGTTAGACGGCTAATTTGCTCCTCGAGAGGCGAAATAATCCCAATACTAGGTAATTCTTGGCTGGCTGTACTCGTTAAAACCGTTACGCCTATTAAAAGAGGTTTACGAGAGCCAAAAGACATAAGTGCCTCTTGTGCAGCTTGCATCATTTTGAATCCGCCAGATGTGTGTACATTAATCATCCACACACCAAGTTCAGCAGCTGCTTTACATGCATGTGCTACAGTATTGGGAATGTCGTGAAATTTTAAATCCAGAAAAACATTATAATTTCTATCCACTAAAGTTCGTACAAAACGAGGGCCAAATAAAGTGAACATCTCACTACCAATTTTTAAAGCGCATTCGTCTGGATTTAAATTATTTACTAAGTTTAAAGCATCATCTTGATTAGAAAAATCCAGCGCCACAATGATTCTAGGGTTCATTTAACTTGTCACTCGCATATCATTAAGACAATATTTTATAGCATTTACTATTGATTGTTGCTCAGCAAAACTTAAATAAGGGTACATAGGCAAACTTATTACCTGCTTACTTGCTCGTTCTGCGTTGGGAAAATCGCCTTCCTGGTAGCCTAAATAAGCCAGTGCCGGCTGGCAATGCAGGGCAATTGGATAGTGAACTGCTGTTGGAATACCTAAATTCTGTAATTGAGTTTGAAATTCATCTCGATTAGGTACCTCAATTGTGTATTGTGCAAATACACTTCTATTCTGAGGTTGAATATAGGGCGTCTTTAGCGCGCCTGCTAGTAAATCATTATAACGTTTAGCCACTAAATTGCGTAACTCAATTTCATGAGCAAATAATTTCATCTTTTCAATTAAAACCGCAGCCTGTAATGTATCCATACGTCCATTAAATCCAATACGTTTATGTTGATAACGTATCTCTTGCCCATGGTTACGGATTTCTCGTAACTTAGCTGCAATATCATCATCATTTGTGAAACAAGCGCCTGAATCACCATAACCGCCTAGTGGTTTTGATGGAAAAAAGCTTGTACACCCTATTGTTGATAATGCGCAAGAATAGTGACCAAGATGAGTTGCACCGAAACTTTGTGCCCCATCTTCGATAACAGGTATTTGATATTTGCTAGCAATTGCATTAATGGCTGTCATATCAGCACATTGACCATATAAACTTACTGGCATAATTGCTTTTGTCTTTTGATTAATGGCTGCTTCGACCTTGTTAGGATCAATATTATAAGTAAGTGGATCAATATCCACAAAAACAGGTTTAGCGTGACAAAGAGCAATCACTTCTGCGGTTGCAAAAAAACTAAAAGGACTGGTAATAATTTCATCATCTGGCTTTATATCTAATGATAGTAAGGCCATCAATAAGGCATCTGTACCACTTGAATTGGCAATAACATGCTTTACTCCAATAAAATCAGCCAATTTATTTTCTAAACTTATAATTTCTGGCCCCATAACATATTGACCATGATTAAGTACATTTTGAATACTACTTAAAATATCCTTTTCGATTAACTTATATTGTTTTTTTAAATCGATAAATTGCATAAAATTCTCTAAAATTCAATCATTTTAATAGGTTGTATTACTGATTAATTGGCTGCACTTTAAATCTTAAAAATTAATTTAACTAAGTCTTTTGATAATTCATTTTTTTAAAATGCCTAAAGCCCATACATTCCACAGCTTATCTACTACTGAATCTACAATTTTCTGGATGGCGCGGACAAGCCGCGCCACGTAGGGTTCGTAGAGTAATCGGCAACAAGCTCTAGTAAATAATTAAACTAATTATCATTCTTAAAGTTGGTTAAGGATTAATTTTTAATAGAAAATTGTCTAATCACCTTCTAATCCATAAACGGGCTTCATTTTACCCCACTGTTTACAGCTTGGGCAATGCCAGTGCAAATGCTTACCACCAAAACCACACTGCCCACAGCGATATTTAGGTTTATTTTCTAAAAATTTACTGGTTATATTATATAAAATCTGTAATTTAGTTTTCACTTTACCGTGAGCACTCTCTAAGTGCCAATAAATAAGGCGGTTTAAACCTTTAATTGAAGGATAAGTACTTAATTTCTCTGACACAAAATCGATTGCTATATCGATATTTTTCTCTTTTCGTAATTCATCAGCTATAACAAAAATGGTTGACGCACGTGGATCTGTCACTAATGTCTGTTGTAGATATTCAATACATTCATTCATCGCATCTAATTGGCGATAACAAAAAACCAAAGGTTCAATAATTTCGGTTAAGAAATCTGGATCTTGGACAGGCACACGTTTTAAAGAGCGAAGGGCCTGTTTATAGCGGGCATTTTTTATGTCTAGAGAAGCTTGTAACAAGCTTGCGCGAACTGATCTCTTATCAATATGCAAAGCTTGACGTGTCGCATTTTGAGCTTTATCTAGTAAATTAGCCTTTAAGGCCTGTTCCGCAATCTCACAATAATAATGAGCTGCCTGATGGTGTAAATTCTGACCAGTAGAGCTTTCCAACTTTTGAATGATTTCTAATGCCTTTTCCCAAGCTTTCTCCTGTTGATAGATAGCTAATAAACCATGTAAACTATGAACCTCTTGATTACCACCTAATTTAACAGCCTCAAGGAAGATTCGCTCTGCCCTATCAAATACACCTGCGCTCATATAATCTTGACCTAAAGCCCGCAGTGCTTCTTTTCGTTCAGCAAGGCTTAACTGGGGCCTTGCAATGAGGTTTTGATGGATACGAATTGCTCTATCAACTTCTCCACGACGTCTAAATAAACTGCCTAAGGCTAAATGAGTTTCAACTGTTTCACTATCAACATCGAGCAACTGAATAAATATATCTACTGCTTTATCAGGCTGTTCATTTAATAGATAATTTAAACCAACAACATATTCTCTTGACAAATAATTACTATTTTTGGAGTCCTTGTGCAAATAATTACGGCTAGCAACCCACCAGCCTGATAATGCTGCAGCAGGTAACAATAAAGGCCATAAGTTAATCATCGAAAGATTCCCTATCAGAATCAATAAGCGCAAAGTATTGTACTGCTATCTGGACCTGTTTTGCTAGTATTATCTAATTTTAGAAGTAAACTAATATGCTAAAAATATTATCCTATCGTATTGGAGGTTACTCGATTAAGACTAATTTTTAAGCTTGATAAAATTTATAAAGCTAGGGCTGATCCTTTAATGGCATTGTCCTTAAATTTTTAATTTCGGTTTCTGTAATTTTTAATTGATTTTTAATTTTGAAGCACTCTATTTTAAGGCGCCAATAACGACCTAAAAAGATTAAAAAACCTAGAATAAGTCCAATACTTAAAGCTATAGCTATTAATACAGAGATTGGCAGTGTTAAGGTAGTAACATATAAATTTATTGGCACTGAAACTGCATTTAAGGCAGCGAAGCTTACTCCTAGTATTATTAAAAATAAATACAAAATTATCATTAAAATACGCATTGATTAGTCCTTATGAGGAATAAAAAAATCTACCTGCTTAACCTAGAGCGAATTTAAACTTTAATGGGTAAGTAAATAATATTCATTTTAAACACCAAGTTTCTCTAGCTTTTGACAAATTTCAAATTTAAATAGCTTTAAGTCAAGGTATTAACTTAGAAAAGATTGCAACTTAAGTTGCTTATAAATATAAAATAAATCTTCTTATATCAAATTTAATTTTATTTTAGTCATACCAATGATTTTAATTAAATTTAGAGATAAAAAAAGCGTAGTTAGCTACGCTTTTTTTTACAGTTTCAAGAAATAAACTTAAGCTATTCTGCTTCTCTATGAGCCATTTTTTCTTTAAGTAAATCGCCTAAAGTAGTTGAAGCTACTTCACTACGAGAATACTTTTTAATTGCTTCTGCTTGCTCATGAGCATCTTTTGCCTTCACTGAGAGTGAAATAGTACGGTTTTTCTTATCGATATTAACGATTTTAGCCTCTACTTCGTCGCCCTCTTTAAAGAGAGTAGTCGCATCTTCGACCCGATCTTCTGATAATTCATTAGCACGAATTGTTCCTATAACATCACGACCTAAGTCGACAGTGACAGTTTTTGGCTCCACACTAATTACCTTACCCTTAACAATTGCACCCTTACTATGTTCTTCAACAAACGTAGCAAAAGAGTCACCCTCAAGTTGTTTTAAGCCTAAAGAAATACGCTCTCTTTCAGGGTCAATTGCAAGAATAATTGCTTCAAGCTCTTGACCTTTCTTAAATTGTTTGACCGCTTCCTCACCTGGAATAGTCCAAGAAATATCGGATAAGTGGACCAGGCCGTCAATATCACCTTCAAGTCCAATAAAGATGCCAAAATCAGTAATTGAGCGAATTTTACCAGTTACTTTTTGACCTTTACTATGTGTCTGAGCAAATTGATGCCAAGGGTTACCTACACATTGTTTCATGCCTAGGGAAATACGGCGACGTTCTTCATCAATTTCAAGAACCATAACATCGACCATATCGCCCATAGACACTACTTTGCTTGGATGAACATTCTTATTAGTCCAATCCATTTCAGACATATGAACTAAACCTTCTACGCCTTCTTCTATTTCAACAAAACATCCATAATCAGTAATATTAGTTACTTTTCCTTTCATTTTCTTACCGACAGGATAGCGCTCAACGAGATCAACCCATGGATCATTACCAAGCTGTTTCATACCTAAAGAAACGCGGTTACGTTCACTATCAAAACTTAATACTTTAACTTTAACGTCTTGGCCTACAGTAAGCACTTCACTTGGGTGTTTAACACGTTTCCAAGAAATATCAGTAATATGTAAGAGGCCATCAATACCACCTAGATCAATGAATGCGCCATAATCTGTAAGATTTTTAACGATACCATTTAAGATTTGTCCGTCATGTAATGAATCTAATAATGCTTGTCTATCAGCACTACTTTCTTCTTCTACTACAGCTCGACGTGAAACAACAATGTTGTTACGCTTTAAATCCATTTTTATTACTTTAAATTCAAGCTCTTTGCCTTCCAAATAAGAAGGATCACGTACAGGTCTGACATCAACTAAAGAACCAGGTAGGAATGCCCTTATCGAGCCAATTTCAACTGTAAAACCACCTTTAACTTTACCTGAAATTAAACCGGTTACAGTATCATTGTTTTCATGTGATTTCGATAATTTACGCCATGCTTCTTGGCGCTTCGCTTTTTCGCGCGATAGTAGCGTCTCACCAAACCCATCTTCAACAGAATCTAGAGCAACTTCGACGGTGTCCCCAACATGAATTTCTAATTTACCATTTTTATCTTGAAACTCTTCTACAGCAACAATTCCTTCAGATTTCAAGCCAGCATTTAAAGTTACATAATCATCATCAATATCAATAACTTTTGCAGTAATTATAGCGCCAGGGTAAAATTGAGCACCAGCGATGCTTTGCTCGAACAACTCTTTGAAACTTTCAGACATGTTAATTAACTCTCTAGTAAAAAAAATAGCCATGTGATATCCCGATCACAAAGCCTCCCAATAATTAATTTAGATTTCTCTTATAGTTAAGTAAATTCATTTAACATAATAATAAGAGAGCTTAATCCTGAACTTAATAACAAACTTCATTCAGAATTTAATTGCTTATTCACTAATTTTAAAACATTATTGAACACTTGTACAATAGTTAAGCCAGTTGTATCAATAAGAATTGCATCTGCAGCAGGTGTTAAAGGCGCGTGTTGACGACTTATATCACGCTCATCTCGCATAGTTAATTCATTGATGACCTCGGCGAGGCTAACATCAATTCCACTTTCTTTCAACTGTAAATATCGTCTTTTTGCTCGAATTTCCGGTGTGGCATGCAAATAAATTTTAAGAAATGCATCTGGAAAAACAACTGTGCCCATATCTCGACCATCAGTAACAAGCCCTGGCAATTGAGCAAATGCACGTTGTCTAGCTAATAAAGCTGTTCTTATTTCTGGAATGGCAGCAATTTTTGAAGCATCTTGGCCACATTGCTCACTGCGTATTTCTTTATAGACATCCTGATTATCTAAAATAACTGTACATTTTAAATGGGGATCTGTTTCAAATTTCACATTTAAATTATGAGCAAGCTCCACCATACTAGAAATGTCATTAAAATTAATTCCTCTCTGTCTGATAGCATAAGCAAGAACTCTATAAATTGAGCCACTGTCTAGCACATGCCAGTTTAAATGATTAGCTAACATATAACATAAAGTCCCTTTGCCAGTACCGCTTGGCCCATCAATAGTGATAACAGGAATAACTTTATCTAGCTTCATAATGCTGTTCCTCAATAGCTAAATGAATCATATTGGCTGTTTTAACAAAATTTGGAAATGAGGTCGCTACATTGGCACAATTTTTTATTATTACTTTATCTTTGGCAACAGCACCTGCTATAGAAAAAGCCATCGCTATCCTATGATCATGATAACTATCTATTTCACCGCCTTTTATAATACCGCCATTGATAAACACACCATCACTGAATGTTTGCGTTTCTATGCCAAGGCGCTGTAAGCCATCAGCCATTGCGCTAATTCTATCACTTTCTTTATTACGTAATTCTTTAGCCCCATGCAACCTAGTTTGCCCTTTGGCACAGGCAGCTGCTATAAAAATAACTGGAAATTCATCAATAGCTAAAGGAACCAAATTAGAAGGAATATCTATTCCTTCTAGCGGTGCATAACAAACATGTAAATCAGCCACTAATTCCTCACCGTAAAGTCGTTTGTTCTTAAGAGCGATATGAGCACCCATTTGCTGTAAAATTTGAATTACACCAGTACGAGTCGGATTAATTCCAATATTTCTTATTAAAATGTCAGAACCAGGAATCAACGTAGCTGCAACAATAAAAAACGCTGCAGAAGAAATATCACCTGGCACAATAATATCTGTCCCAACACACTCGCCATCCGAGTTAATTATAATTTTATTTTCACACTTACGAATAGGATATGAAAAAGTTGTTAACATTCTCTCCGTGTGATCACGAGTTAACCAAGGCTCTATAATAGTGGTATCACCAGAAGCATATAAACCAGCTAGCAATAGCGCTGATTTAACCTGTGCGCTCGCCTCTGGCATCTCATAAGTAATACCTATTAATTCCTTCACTCCCTTAATAAAGAGCGGAGGCTTGCCTTCTGTCGTATTAATATCAGCACCCATCAGATTAAGCGGTCGACTAATTCTTTCCATAGGCCTTTTAAGTAAACTTGCATCGCCGGTAAGGGAGCTATCAAAAGGCTGTGCAGCAAGCAATCCTGTTAAAAGTCGTATACTTGTACCTGAATTTCCGCAATCTATAGTACTTTTAGGAGGCTGTAAACCATACTTGCCTACCCCATGAATAATAACTCGTTGAGAGATAGGGCCTTTAATAGAAACACCCATTTGACGGAAAGCTTTTAGAGTAGCTAAGCAATCCTCGCCATCTAAAAAACCATTAATAGTGGTTGTACCTTGAGCAATAGCAGCGAGCATAATTGCCCGATGAGAGATTGATTTATCGCCAGGAACTGTAATATCTCCTTGCAATTTTTCGACTGGACTACTAACAAAATCAATGACATTCATAAACGCTGTCCCTTGGCAAAATCACTCATAAATTCAATTAAACGCTCAACGCCTTCCAGAGGCATGGAATTATACATACTGGCTCGAAGACCGCCGACGGTTCGATGCCCTCTTAAAGCTAATAATCCTCTCTTGGTAGCTTGATCAAGAAATATTTCTTCAAGTTCGACACGAGACAAAGTAAAACAAATATTTAAAATCGATCGTGCATCTTTAGCAATTTTGCACTGATAAAAGGGATTATTATCAATATAGTCATATAGTTTTGCCGCTTTTTCACAATTTTGCTTATAAAGCGCTGTCACGCCACCTTGTTCTTCAATCCACTTGAACATTTTTAAAGCCAGATAACAATTAAATGTTGGGGGTGTTGCATAAATCGATTTATTTTCGGCATGAACTCGGAAATCAAGCATCGTTGGAAGCTTTGTTTGCTTAATATTTTCTACTAAATCCTGCCTTATAATGACAACAGTTAATCCAGCATTAGCGATATTTTTCTGCGCACCAGCAAAAATTAAGCCATAATCAGCAATATTAATTGGCTCGGCTAATAAGCATGAAGTCATATCTGCAACTAAGGGAATAGTATTGTGTTTAGGAGGTGCTGCAAATCGTATACCGTTAACTGTTTCATTGGGCGTATAGTAAATGTACGATGTATCTTCTTTAAAATGCCATGAGAGGCTCTTTGGTATAGAGGAAAACCCATTAGGCTCGCTTGAAGCAATAATATAAGCCTGCTTAAGTTTCTTTGCTTCCTCATAGGCCATTGCTGACCAAATTCCTGTAATGAAAAATCCTGCTTGTTCTCCTTTCTCAAGTAGATTCATAGGAATCATACTAAATTGAGTACGTGCAGCTCCGCCTAAAAACAGGACATAATAGGTTGCTGGAATATTTAAAAGCCGGCGCAAGCGATACTCTGCTTCTTTCATAAGCGTTATAAATTCATTAGTGCGGTGGCCTATCTCCATGATAGACACGCCTGAATCATGCCAATTTAATAACTCCTGTTGTGCCTCAAGCAATATCTCCTTAGGCAACATGGCAGGACCTGCGCCAAAATTATAACCTCTATTCATTGGTCATTTCTTCGGCAACAACGAGATCATCTTGGGTTTCATCAAGTTCAACAATACGCTGCATTCCTACGACTTGCTCACCTGCATGGAGATTCATTAAACGTACGCCCTGAGTATTCCTGCCAATTACTGATAATTCGTCAACTCTAAAACGCACTAAAGTGCCTTTATCGGTAATTAACATGGCCTCGTCGCCTTCCTCTACTTGTAGAGCACGAACTACTTTTCCATTTCGTTCATTAACTTGAATAGAGATAACTCCTTGCCCACCCCGTCCAGAAACTCGATATTCTCCAATATCTGTTCGCTTACCATAGCCATTTTCTGTAGCCGTTAAAATTGTACCTTCAGATTTAGCAACGACCATAGAAATAACCGATTGATCACCATGCAAGCGGATGCCTCTTACCCCACGAGCTGTTCTACCCATAGGTCTAACCAATTTTTCATCAAACCGGATAACCTTACCAGCATCAGTAAATAACATGATATCCCTACTGCCATCGGTAATATCAACACCAACTAGACAATCATCTTCACCCAGATCAACAGCAATAATCCCATTAGAACGTGGCCTACTAAATGCATTAAGCGGTACTTTTTTAACGGTTCCATGCTTAGTTGCCATAAACACAAAATAACCTTCGTCATAACTTCTTACCGGTAGCATTGCATTGATTGCCTCGCCTGGCGCTAATGGCAGGATATTAATAATAGGTTTACCACGAGAAATCCGACTGGCTAATGGTAATTGATAAGCTTTTAACCAATAAAGCTTGCCATGATTAGAGAAACATAACAATGTATCATGGGTACTAGCAATAACGAGCTTCTCAATAAAATCCTCGTCTTTAACATTGGTTGCAGACTTACCTTTACCACCTCGCCGTTGGGCTTGATAGGCAGATAAAGGTTGATATTTTACATACCCTTCATGAGATAAAGTGACAACGACATCTTCTTCAGTAATTAAATCTTCAATCGTTAAATCTTCTTGAGAGGCGATAACTTCTGTACGGCGAGCATCACCAAATTGTGTTTTAATATCAACAAACTCATCATGAATAACCTGTAATAATCTTTCAGGCGAGGCAAGTATATCTAATAAATCCTTAATGTGATCCAGAAGGTGCTCAAATTCTTTAATAATTTTATCTTGTTCTAAAGCAGTTAAGCGATGTAGTCTCAATTCTAAAATCGCTTGTGCCTGTTCAGGAGAAAGTCGGTAAGTGTTTTCTACTAGTCCATAGTCTGAAGATAAGTTATCTGGGCGACATGCATCGCTACCTGCTGCTTGTAACATACTTTTTACTAAACCTGCATTCCAGGTTTTAGCGAGTAAGCGTTCCTTAGCATCTTGTGGCGTGGGCGATTCTTTTATTAATTCTATCATGTCATCAATATTAGCTAGAGCAACACCTAAACCTTCTAATAAGTGCGCTCTCTCACGTGCTTTTTTAAGTTCAAAAATTGTACGCCTAGTGACAACTTCGCGGCGGTGTTTAATAAAATACTCTAAGATTTGCTTTAAATTTAATGTACGGGGCTGACCATCTACTAAAGCAACCATATTAATACCAAACACATTCTGCATTTGAGTATGGGCATAAAGATTATTTAGGATAACCTCTGCTACCTCACCACGTTTTAATTCGATAACAACGCGCATGCCTTGCTTATCAGATTCATCTCTTAAACCTGAAATACCCTCTATTTTTTTCTCACGGACTAACTCTGCAATTTTTTCTACTAAGCGAGCTTTATTTACTTGATAAGGAAGCTCCGTAATAATAATGGCTTGCTTGTTGGTGTGAGAATCTGTTTCAATTTCTGTACGCGCCCTAATAAAGATTCGACCACGACCTGTCTGATAGGCTTGAACAATCCCTGCTCTACCATTAATTATGGCCGCTGTTGGAAAATCAGGCGCTGGAATATATTCCATTAATTCTTCAATAGTTAAAGTAGGATCATCTATTAAAGCAATACAGGCGTTTATTACTTCTGTTAAATTATGAGGCGGGATATTAGTAGCCATCCCAACAGCAATACCTGAAGAACCATTAACTAATAAATTAGGAATACGCGTTGGTAACACAGAGGGTGCAAATTCTGTTTCATCATAATTAGGAACAAAATCAACCGTATTTTTTTCTAAATCTGCCAATAGAGCATGAGCAAGTTTTGACATGCGTATCTCGGTATAACGCATTGCCGCAGCTCTATCACCATCGACTGAGCCAAAGTTTCCTTGACCATCTATCAATAAATAACGCATAGAAAAGGGTTGCGCCATGCGTACGATAGTGTCGTAAACGGCAGTATCACCATGTGGGTGATATTTACCAATGACATCTCCTACTACCCGTGCTGATTTCTTATAGGCCTTATTCCAGTCATTACCCAGTTCATTCATTGCAAATAAGACACGCCTATGAACTGGCTTTAACCCATCACGTACGTCAGGCAAAGCACGGCCTACAATCACACTCATTGCATAGTCAAGATAAGATTGTTTTAACTCATCTTCAATATTTACTGATATAATTTCTCTGGCAGAATAAACCATGGCGAAGAAAGATCCTTATGCAATTTTAAAAAGTAAGATCTTGTAAGGATACCATACAGATAGCTTAAATTGAATCAGGTAAAGCAGCTATTAAGACTTTATAACAAGAAAGCTTTTTCTTTTTATCTAATTATATTATTGTATCTAAAAAATCGATTTTACACTTAAATAATTTAAACATCTGCCTCTTAAAAAAGCCAATTTGTATTATAATTATACATTTAGTATAAAAAAAATTGTAGACTCGCAGTAATCATTTTTATATAGTCTTTTGCATTTTTACGCAGCGAGGCTCTCAAGCCATTACTCAGGAGACGCTATGACCAAAAAGTTTGCCGAACTTAGCCTAGAGGGCCACGAGCCGGTAGAATTACCTATTTATAGTCCTACACTTGGTAATGATGTTATTGATATTAATAATTTAAGCAGTGTTGGTTTATTTACTTTTGATCCAGGCTTTGTTTCAACAGCCGCCTGTGAATCAAAAATAACTTTTATTAATGGCGACAAAGGGATATTACTTTATCGAGGTTATCCTATTGAACAATTAGCGGAAAAAAAGGATTTTTTAGATGTTAGTTATCTCCTTTTAAATGGGGAATTACCTAATGAAGAAGAGAAAAAGGACTTTGTAAGCCTTATTAATAATCATACCATGGTACATCAGCAAATGTATCAATTTTTAAATGGTTTTCGGCGTGATGCTCATCCTATGGCAATTATGGTTGGAATTGTCGGCGCTTTATCTGCATTTTATCATGATTCAATGGATTTAAATAACCAAAAAGATAGGTATATCTCAGCAATACGACTCATAGCTAAAATGCCAACTCTTGCTGCGATGAGTTATAAATACTCTGTTGGCCAACCTTATATGTATCCTTTAAATAAGATGTCTTATGCTGAGAACTTTTTACATATGATGTTTGGGGTCCCCTCGGAAAACGTCACCCCTAATCCCATCATTGTTAATGCAATGGATACTATCTTTATTCTACATGCAGATCATGAACAAAATGCATCAACTTCAACAGTAAGACTTGCTGGTTCAACAGGCGCAAACCCATTTGCGTGTATATCAGCGGGTATTGGGGCTTTATGGGGCCCGGCACATGGAGGAGCTAATGAAGCATGCTTGAATATGTTAAATGAGATTGGTGATATTAAGAATATTAATCACTATATTAAACGCGCTAAAGATAAAGACGATCCATTTCGCTTAATGGGCTTTGGCCATCGAGTCTATAAAAGCTATGATCCTCGTGCTAAGGTAATGCGAAAAACTTGTCATGCAGTATTACAAGCTGTGGGTGCACTTGATTCACCACTTTTCAAACTAGCAATGGAACTTGAGCGAATTGCGCTTGAAGATGAGTATTTTATTGAGAAAAAACTTTATCCTAATGTTGATTTCTATTCAGGATTAACTTTAAGTGCTATTGGTATTCCCACTAACATGTTTACCGTTATTTTCGCCTTAGCAAGAACTGTAGGCTGGATGTCTCATTGGATGGAAATGGTTGCTAATCGCTCTAAGCTTGGCCGCCCACGACAGCTTTATACCGGTGAAAAAGAAAGAGATGTACCTTAATGCTTGTTTTATTTAATTCATGTAGCATCTATTAACAAAAGTAAAGATGCTACATATCTTAATACATAGAAAATTGGTTTACAGGCTGAATATTTCCGCCATCGTAAGCTGCTCTTCTAGTAGTAAAAAAAGTATGTCCGTAAGGAGTTACCTGATAGAGAGCGTACTGTCTTTCTAAAAATTTTATATTATTATTACCCGCCGCTAATAGATGTTGAGATCGGTTATAACTTTCAATCGCTGAAATAGCTATTGAATTATGATTTTCTCTAGCAATTTTCAAGGCATTTTTTTTATCATTGTTTTGTACTACTAAGCTAGCCCTAGCTTGAAGTAAAGTCATAATTAACTCCGTGCTCTGTTTAGAGTATTGGCAAGCAAGCATAAGAGGCGTATTCCCCTTATCATTAGCACAATTAATATTGATACGCGGATGAGTTAAAAGCAATTTAACTAAGGATAAATTTCCTAATTTACAGGCTAATCCTAATACTGTTGTTCCATTAGACTGACATGCTATATTAATATTTAAATCATGAATCTCCATTAAAGCAGCTAAAATTTTGCTTTGGTTGTTATCAACAGCTAAGTTTAGAGTGGCTTTGATTTGCTGTTGGGTTAAAAAACCACCTCTTTTATTTTGTAAAGCAACTAGCTCCCTAATGCTTAGATCATCACCGCTTTGAGCACAAATTTCTATAAAACTTATATTCCGACAATTTTTATAAGAAAAATGTTGATAGGTTACCGGATAACTATTATTTAATTGATGTAAACGACGTCTTAAATTCAAATTATCGAATGCAATAAAATCAATATTAATAATAAGAATGCCTTCCTCTTCAAAACAGTCATTCAATTGATTACTTAATTGCTCATCGTCAAGAAGGAGGTAAGGATAAGCAGATGATTGCCCATATAAGCAATTAATATCTAGTAAAAGCCAACCGTAGGGATGTTTTTTTAAACCTATGGTGTGTTGTTCATTACTCACTACCATGGCTAAACTATCCTGGCTATGTACTAAGAAGCTTAGATGCTTAAAGTAAGTGATTACTTCTGTTGGAGATGTCAGAGCAACAGTTTTTGTAAAGACTCGCTTAATAGTTCTATCTACACAGTCTAAACCTTGTTGAGCAGTAATAATACTATCAATGCTTGTCTGAGTTATACGTTCTGCATAAATATTTTCATAGTCATACGGTGACTGAGCAATGCATACTACTTCGATAAGTGCCTTTATCTCAAGTAATTGATCCTCTTGATAACCAACTAATTGATTACGCTTAATTTTATGTGTAATGTTTCTAATTTTAGCAACTAAATTTTCCTTCTCCCTACGGATTAAGCTAATTCTTTCATAGAAAACATTTTCTCTTTGCGATACAGTCTCTTGTGCCCAAGTAATAGTAAAACCAAAACAGACCCCTTCTCCTGGCTTATAATTAAAACGCTCCATCAATCTAAGTAAATCATCATGTTTTAAGCCATTGCTAATTTTAGCTTTAGTGGAATCTAAATTGGGATTACCAACAATATTACTGATAAAAGTAAAATTCAATTGCGTTAATATTTTATATTTAATTAAAATAGCTATGGCAAAAATTAATAGCCAAACATAAAGCATATTATTTACCTACTTCATTTATATCCGTTTAAAAGAAATATATAACCTAATTAGAAAACACATTTACCAAAAAGTATTTTGTTAAAATTAAAAAGTCGTACTTTTTTAAGAATACTTAGCGCGAAACCAATTAAGTATCAGTAATGTAGCCGCATCAATTAACTGCATGTTATCCATCAATTCATAGGTTATTTCACGTTTAATAACCTGCGTAACTATTTCCTCATCGTCAACGCCATGTAAGTTACGCTTAGGCGGCGCTTCTACCTCGGCATAGAAAAGGTAATTCTTTTCCGTCATAAGGCCGGGGCTTTTGTATGTTTTTGCAATTAATTGCAGTTTTTCAATTTCGATGCCTGTTTCTTCCTTAATTTCACGACAAGCTGTTTGTTCTGGATCATCAGAATTATCTATAGTTCCTGCGACACACTCCAAAGTAAAGCAATTTTCATGACTATCATTTAAAAAAACCCCTGCTCTAAATTGTTGGCAAAATATAAAACTATCTTGGCTTGGAATATAAAGCAGAGCTGATACAGAGTCTGATGTTTTAACAACTTCCCGATTAGCAATAATAGTTACATCTTGATTAGACGATAGACTTGAAACTGCAAAATCATATTTGGCAACTTCTACATAACCTTTATGTAGAGCTAGCTCTTTTATTATTTTCGCTTGCTGGCTCATATGAATAATAATTATTTTTTAGTTAGCTTAGCTGATTTTTTTTAAAAATTCATTCACTACTATTTAATAATTAATATAGCGCTGCCCACTAAGCTTTAGACAAGGCGTAAGTGAAACAAGGCGAAGGATTGTACATAGGAGTACATGACTGAGCCGAGTGAACTTGCAACGCAGTATAAAGCTTAGTGGGTAACGCTATACCTAAAAATTTAAACTACACAATTACTTAAATTTATGAAATGATTAATTGGCACGATTATTAACTTACTTATAGGAAGATTATGAAGATGAAACCGAAGGGATTAATTAGTTTAATAGCTATCGCTTTATCTGGCTCATGTTTCGCAACCGACTTAGCATCAAGACAGTATGAGTTTAAACCAAATGAAGCAAAAGTATTAACTAATCCCTTTGTATGGCAACTTACTATGAAATGTAACTTATCTACTCAGGATAAGCAAAATACTTTGACTGCAGTCATGTTGAAATATACGGGCACAGTAAACAACCATATTCTTAAAGAAGGTGAGAGTGTTTCGCTTCGTGTTAAAAATAATAGTGATTTAACCATCAGTGTTGCGGGTAGTGCAATGGTTGAAATAACCAACCACGGCACCTCATCGGTTCTGGCTAACTGTGAAATCCAGTAAACGTTATTTCACCTGACCTGGATGAGATTCTTTTAAAATAAAAAGAGCAATAATAAAACTTATAAAGAAGCAACAAGGCATTACTACTAATGCTTTGTTGTAACTAGCTAAAGTATAAAAGTGAACGCCATTTTGCAAAGAATTATTGCTATTTTTTAGAAAGATACCCACTAGAGGTTGAAATACTGCTCCACCTATAAGTACAGATAAATTATTAAAACCCGATGCAGTACCTACTAGCTCAAGAGGATTATTATCTTTAACTACGGCAAAGCTTACTGTCTGGCCGCCAGCACCAAACCCAAGTATAAATAAAATTGGGTACATCCAGCCTATTGGAATACCAGGTATATATAATAACAAGATTGTTGCTAGTAAACCCAAGCTTGCACTAATAATAAGTGACAATCGCCGACTATAAACTCTGTCACTTAGCCACCCCAACAGAGGACTACCTACACCTATGCCTAACCAAATCATGCTACAAAGCCCGGAAGCCTCAAGAACACTAATTTGAAATTTCTGCTGTAGGTAAGGCACGCCCCATAATGCTGCGAAAACAGCAATTGGCGTCCATATTGCGCAAGAATAAGCGCCAATAATCCAGGTATAAGTACGAGTACAGACCTGTATAAGACGATACCATTCATCACGAATATGACGTTTTGCTACAATTTGAGTTGGCTGATAAGGATAATCTCGAATGACCAACCAAATTAATAAAGATAAAGAAAAGCCTATTAATGCGAGAATAAAGCTCGCTTGCCGCCATCCTACTGCTTGAATTAAAGCAGCTAGCGGCACCTCGCCAAACATAGCGCCAACGGAACTCATTAATTGGGCAATCCCTGCTAATAGCGCAAATTGTTTAGCAGGAAACCAACGTGAAACTAATACTAAAACACCTATAAAGGAGAAAGCTGAGCCAATACCTATCAAAAAACGTCCAATAGCAGCAGTAAAAAGGCTATCTGTAGCGGCGAAAAAAAACGAGCCTATTGCACATAAAACTAGGGCAAGAGTCATTAATTTCCTTGGCCCATAGCGATCGAATAAGAGACCTGCAGGCAATTGCATAGGCGCATAGGCATAGAAATAAAAAGCAGAAACAATACCAAATCCAGCTGCTCCAACATTAAAGGTTTTCATCATTGAATCAGCCATAACACTGGGCGCAACTTGCAGTACAAATTCATACAAATAAAATGTTGCTGACAATATAAAAATTGTATAAGCACTTAATTTAGAAGGGTGCTCTAATTGTGATTTTACTGATTGCAAAATAAGATCTATGTTCAAATTAAAACACGCATTACACCGCATGAGAATTTACTTTGTCAATCCCTGCAGGATAGATTGCTCCCAAAATTGCAGGACAGTTTGCTCCAGTAATACTTCTAAGATTTAGAGCAACTTTATTTAATGCTCTTTCAGCAAGCCAAGCAAACATAGCTGCCTCAATAAAATCTGGATTAATATTAATTTCTTGGGTTGGTAAAACATTAATTTGAGGCAATAAACGAGTAAGTTCCTTTAATAAGGTTTTATTATGAGCACCTCCTCCGCAGATGAATAGATATTTTGGCTGAGGAAATAATACTTTTACATTTTCTGCAATGCTTATTGCAGTTAAGTGTAATAGAGTAGCTTGTATATCTATAGCTTTAAAAGTAAGAGCACCACAGTAATTAGCCAGCCAATCCAGGGAAAAATATTCTTTACCTATACTTTTTGGTGACTGACGAGAAAAATAAGCATCTTGCAGTAAAATGTTTAATAAAGATTCTATCACTTTACCTTTTGCTGCCCAATCTCCATCCCTATCATAGTCAAGTCCTTGACAATGATAAATCCACGCATCCATTAAACAATTACCAGGACCTACATCATAGCCAATTACTTCAGATTCATTTTTAAGATAAGTTAAGTTCGCTATACCGCCGATATTAACTACCGCTAAAGGAAAACCAAAATCTTTAAAAATAGCTTGATGATAAATTGGCGCAAAAGGAGCGCCTTGCCCGCCAACGACTAAATCGCGTGTTCTAAAATCAGCAACTACTGTAATGCCTGTCATCTCAGCAATAGTATGAGGGCACCCTAATTGGACTGTGTACGGAATAGCAGCTGTAGTATCATGGCAAAGCGTTTGTCCATGGCTACCAATAGCAATAATATTCCGGGCAGGTTGATTGCTTTGCTCTAATAGAAATAAAACTGCTTTAGCAAATTCTCTTCCTAATAAAGTATGCAATTGGCTGAAGTGGCCTAAATCATGAGGCTTAAGTGACATGGATTCTCTAAGCATTGCTTTAATGTCGCTACTATAAGGAAAAGTAATACCATAAATAAATTCATTCTTACTAAGATCAACAAGTGCAACATCAATTCCATCCATACTAGTGCCCGACATAATACCGATATAAAGCTTCATTGCTGACGACCCTTAATTAAATTTAATCCTTATTGTTATAGCCTTGCCCACTAAACTTTAAACAGGCCCAAGTGACTGAAGCGAAGGAATGTATATAGAATACATGAACTTGCAACGCCGTATAAAACTTAATGGACAAGGCTATATATTATCAACTCAACTTAACTTAGAGAAAGCAAAATTAATAGAGTCATCATACCTAATTAATTACCTGACTTATCATTTTGAATATTTTTATAACAAAAAATTAAGGGGTTTTTAGGCTTAAAATAAGAACTTATGACATAAGTAATAATAAAATTATCCCTAGGCACAAACGTTATAACTATGGTGCTAAATTTATCTCCAGTGAAGTCTTTAATAACAAAAAGAACTCATGTAGGTTTTAGTTTAAACTTGCTTAAACAATAGTTTTTGAAAAATTTCGCTTAAGCATTTCTCTGGATTATCTACATTATCTGGACTGCGCCAAGCAACATGTCCGTCTGGTCTAACTAAAACAGCCCCTGTAGAATTAATTTGATACATATCCAGCCACTGTCCTTCTGGATCATCTAAATCTCCTGAAGCACCAATACGATAACTAACGAGAGGTAAATTCGATAGCCTTAAAGCTGCTTTATGCCAAGAATCCGTTTTATCAGCGCTTAATAAAACAAATTTATTATCAAATAAATCGAGTGTAGATAAAAGCTTCTTCCCTTTTTTCAGTAAGTAGTGTGGCGCTCTGCAACCTGGATAAGTAGACGGCGTATAGGTATAAAGATCTAGAACAGGCGCAGGCCCACTTTCCTTAATCACAGCGCCTTCTTCATAACAAAAGCCTAAATCTAAACCAACTTGATTAACATGTTCATTTTGTTCTTCAATTGCAGCTATCATGGTTTTATAATCACCTTTATAGAGAGCGGTAAATATGACGTTAAAGCGCTCAGCATTTTTAGCACTCCACTCGATATTCTGAACAGCAACAGGTACACGTTCATTAAAGTAAGTATCTAGGAGCGCATCGCTAGCATACCCTTTAATAACAAAAGCTAATTTCCAAGCAAGATTATGAGCATCCTGAATTCCCGTATTCATACCTAAGCCACCTGTTGGAGGTAGCCTGTGTGCTGAGTCTCCTGCTAGCAAGATTCGCCTGTCACGAAATCGCTCCGCAACTAAGGCTGCCATTGTCCAGAAACCTTTATTAATGAGCCTTACATCAATAGTTTTATCTTGAATGACTTCTCTAACTACTTCTAAACAAAAATCATCCGTAAAGCTCTCTTTTGTTAATTCAGGAATTACATCATAACGTATATTAACCAACCATTTACGCAATCCATCTTTTGCCAAAAGAACGGTGCCCATAACATCTTTACGCGTAAAAATATACCCTATACTAGGTCTATCTTGCACATATTTTGATAAATCCATTTCACAATAAATATTACAAAATTTACCTAGATTATCCTGGCCCTGCATATTAATCGAAAGTAACTTACGGGTTAGACTTGAGGCGCCATCTGCTGCGACTAAATAATCTGAATTTAACTGATATTGTTTACCTGATAATTTATCTTTTACGGTGGTAATGACATTTGTATTCGTTTGCTGAATATTAAGCATTTCTACATTAAAATAGCATGTAATCTCAGAATAGCTTTGTGCTCTTTTTAAAAGCTCCTGTTCAACCCAATCTTGAGAAATCAAGGCATTTGTTGTTGGAGTATTTAAATTTGTTCTAGGCTTGGCACTAATACGCGTTAATTCTTTACCTTGTAGGGACTCAAGCCAGATAAAACGGAGAGCTTCTCTTGGCAGTTGATATTGCCGTAACGGTGACTCAATGCCCCACAACCTAAAAATTTCCATGGTTCTTGTGTTAATTCCACGAGCTTTAGGATGATCGGTTGTAGAGGCATGACGCTCAATGATAATACTTTTAATACCCTGGCGAGCTAAACCAATAGCCGCACTTAAACCTACAGGACCCGCACCAATAATAACAACCTGAGCTTCTGTTTTCATATTTACCTACCGTTTGTTCATTCTAACTTAAAACAACGCTTAAAGTTCTTAGTTGTCTGAATAGCAACTTGCTCATAATTAATCTGCCTAAGTTCACTTATAGCTTGAGCTACATATTTGACTAAAGCAGGATGGTTTTGTTTTCCCCGATAAGGCACAGGGGCTAAATAGGGTGAGTCTGTTTCAATGAGTAATCGATCCAAGGGTATTTTTCTAGCTACTTCATGCAAAGTAGTCGCATTCTTAAATGTAACAATTCCAGATAAAGAGATATAAAAATTCATATCAATAGCTTGCTCGGCAATACTTAAATCTTCAGCAAAGCAATGCATTACTCCACCAATTTGGCTTGCATTTTCATCGGCCATAACTTGCAAGGTATCTTCTGCTGCTTGTCGAGTATGAATAATTAATGGTTTTTGAGAAGCAATAGCTGCATGAATATGCTCGCGAAAACGATCTCTTTGCTGTTTTTGAGCATGAGCCTCATGAACACGATAATAATCAAGGCCTGTTTCACCAATAGCAATACAAGCTCGATGCTGATTAGCTAATTCTACGAGGGTTTCTGCTTTAGGCTCTTGATCTACAGGATTATTAGGATGCAAGCCCACTGATATTTTAACCTGTCTATATTTATTGGCGATATTACAAAGTATAGGATAATCGGTTAAATTTACACAAACGCATAAAAGTGAATTAACATCATTGTTAAGCGCCGCAGAAATGACATTATCTAATTGGTTATTAAAATCAGTTAAATCTAGCAGATTTAAATGACAATGCGAGTCAGTCAACATATTTACATGGTGTCAGTGATTTGTGTCGATTTTAACATGGTAGTTAAATAGGTTTCTATTTTATTTTTCAAAGCTCGGCCCTCTTCTCCTTGAAGCTGAAAACCTAAACCTGCAGGCTTGTTACCCTGGGAACCTCTAGGAGTTATCCATGCAACCTTTGCAGGAATAACATAAGGTTCAGGTTCATCAATTAATTTAATAGACAATTTAACCTTAGCACCTAAAAGTAAACTTAAGTTAGTGCGGATAAATAACCCACCACCTTTAATAAAAGGCATATAAGCCATATAAAGTGCGGCTTCTGTTGGAAAATCTCCGTTTACAATAGGCACATCAATCATTTGCGCTCCTATTTTTTCAGAAAGCTTAACAGTAAATCCTCTATAGTAAGCAACTGATTTACATTTATACTATAGCTTAAATTTTTACTGAGTTGATTTAACTTATCAATGAGTGAGAACAAATGAGTCACTTTAGTCCCTTGAATTAATTCATTTAATTTAAGCGACAAAGCTGTTTTTTCGACATCCTTATAAAAATAATTATAAATCATTTGTGCCGTTATTAAATAAAGCAATCGTGTTAAATCTGCTAATTCATAAGTTACCCATTTTTCAGCAATGATATTAATTGAAGCGCTTTTTTTTCTAATATTTATTAAATCATCTATAAAGATTTCTTTCTGCTTAAACAATTCACTTTGCGTTTTTTCTGAGGCACATTCATCATTTGATAAAAAATAATCACCTTCATGATTGAATTCAGGAAAATACCAGTGTTGACAACGACTAAAAATAGTTGCAGGAAGAGTGCTTATTGATTCTATGATTAAAATAAAATAGATATTACGTGGTGGCTCCTCTAAAATTTTTAACAAAGAATTTGCTGCAGCATGGTTCATTCTTTCGGCATTTAAGATTAAAATTAATTTATTTTCAGAAACTTGTGGTGAAGTATATAAGGAATTATGTAAGTCTCTAATCTGCTCAACCTTAATAGCCGCGCCTGCTTTTTCAGGTTGAATTTGGTATAAATCTGGATGCGCTCCTTGATTAATTAATAAGCAAGATTTACAAGAGCCACAAGGCGGATTAGCTTTCTTACATAAAAGAGTAGCCATCATTTGATTATAAAGAGTCGCTAGCTTGTTTATAGATGAGCTTCGTAATAGAAGCGCATGGGTCAGACGGTTACCACTATATACTTCTTTAAAGTGCTGCCAGAATTTAAGGTATTCAGGCTCAATATTAATGAGATCAGGAGTATGCATTTTCATCCAAAAATATTTTTAGCTGTAAGCAAATAGATTGTTGCACTTTTTCGACAGGCATACTTGCATCGATGACTACCGCACTTTCAATCTGCTCTAATTTTTGGTGATAAGCTTGATAGACTCGATTAAAAAATGCTAAAGGCTCTTGCTCAATGCGATCAATTTTCCCACGGTTATTGATGCGCTGCAGGCCTTGTTCGGGCGTAATATCTAAAAAGATAGTTAAATCAGGTTTTAGCCCTGAAAGGCAAAAACTAGATAAATTATCTAAAATAGCTTGATGTATGCCCCTACCGCCCCCTTGATACGCATACGTAGATAGCTCAAAACGATCTGCTAGTATCCAATCACCCCTAGCTAGTGCTGGCCGAATAACATTTTGAATTAATTGCACCCTTGCTGCATATATCATTAACAATTCACTAAGGCTATCAAGTGGCTCATTAGGGATAGACTCTTTAATTAAAGCCCTAAGTTTCTCACCAATACAAGTTCCACCTGGTTCACGAGTCACTATAACCTTTTTTACCCTATCTTGTAGATAGTGCCTAATTGTTTCAATAGCTGTTGTTTTACCAGCTCCTTCAAGGCCTTCAACCACAATAAATTGTCCTGGCATCATTGATTCTCCTTGTTCATGTAACGAGCAATAGCTTTTTTCTGCTCCTCATAGGTTGTAGAAAAAATATGAGACCCATCGCCTTTTGCTACAAAATAGAGATAATTTGAAAATTGAGGACGAGCTGCTGCTTCAATTGCATCCCGGCCAACCATTGCAATTGGAGTAGGCGGTAGCCCTCGGTAAAGATAGGTATTATAAGGGGAATCAAAATCTAAATTATGATGTCCTAATTTGCCAGAAAATGTAGGTCCTAAAGCATAAATGACGGTTGGATCCATTTGTAGAGGCATTCGCTTTTTTATTCGGTTAACTACAATACCGCTAATAATTCTTCGCTCCGAAGGTAGAGAAGTCTCTTTTTCAATAATAGAAGCGGCGATAAGTAACTCATAAGGCGTTTTATAGGGTAACCCTGGGCTTCGCTTCTCCCAATTATAATTTAAAACAGTTAATAATTTTTTGTTTGCATTTATTAAAAGCGGTTTGGCATCACTGCCCGCATTATAATAATAAGTATCGGCAAGCAATAATCCTTCCGCACTTGGATAATGATCTAAGATAGCTGTCCAATCTTCTGGTTGATAACGTAGATAGGGAGCTTGAGCCAACTTTTGCTTCACTTGATAAATATTAGTTCCTTCAATAATGCGAAATGCAGCCATTAAAACATCACCTTTTACAATTCTATCGACTAAATTTATTGGTGATTCACCAGGCTGAATTTGATAAACGCCTGCCTTTAATTGGTTAGCTAACCCTTTATACTTAATATAATTTTCTATAATAAATTCTGAATCAATTAAACCGTTTTCATATAATTTTTGCACTAATACCTTTGCTGTTGAGTTAGGTTTTACTTCTAAGATAAGCGATTTACCTTCAGTTGCCATGGGCTTAGTGAGAAGTAGGATAAACCAACCCAGAAGTGCACTTATTAAAATTAAGAATATTAAAACTGCAATAAAAATTTTAATTGAGCGCTTATGTTTCAATCCAGTATTGCGATTATTAAGAGAGGGATCATCAGCATGCATTTATTACACCGTAGGCGAATGCTTGATATCTAAACTTTTTTGACATATTGCATTTCCAATTAAAAACAAGATTAAGTATAAGAATTGCCTTTATAATAGAAGCCTTAATTAAAAAATATACCATTTAATCTTAGTTTAGAAACGGCAAGGTTAAAAATTTAACTAATTAGTTAGCATAATAATTATAAGTTTATTAGGCAATCTAATAAACTAAAAAATAGAATTAAGACTTAACTTAATACAGTTATTTAACCTAAACAGAAGAAAGACGTTTAAATAGTAAGCTACCATTAGTTCCACCAAATCCTAGAGAATTGCTCAAAGCATAGTTAATCTTCATCGACTGCGGCTTGTGAGGAACATAATTTAAATCACATCCTACATCTGGTTGTTCTAAATTAATAGTAGGCGGCGCAACTTGATCTCTAATTGCTAATATTGAGAATATGGCTTCTACTGAACCAGCAGCACCAAGCAGATGTCCAGTCATAGATTTAGTTGAACTGATCGCTAGTTGATACGCATGCTCACCAAATATTTTTTTTACAGCTTTAGTCTCGTTTAAATCATTTAAATAAGTTGATGTACCATGCGCATTAATATAATTGATCTCACTAGGCGCTACATTTGCATCTTGAATAGCTGCTAACATGGCTCTAGATGCACCATCTGCGTCATCATCTGGGGCCGTAATATGAAAAGCATCACCAGACATTCCAAATCCTACTAATTCAGCAAAGATTTTCGCACCACGCGCTTTAGCGTGTTCATATTCTTCTAAAACTAAAACACCAGCACCCTCTCCCATAACAAAACCGTCCCTGTCTTTATCCCAAGGACGTGAGGCTTTTTCTGGCTCATCATTTCTTCTAGATAGCGCTTTAACAGCAGAAAAACCAGCCAAACACAATGGCGTAGTTGTCATTTCAGCACCACCACAAACCATAATATCAACATCGCCATAAGCAATCATTCTGCCTGCAAGACCTATGTTATGTGTACCAGTCGTACACGCTGTTACTACAGATATATTAGGGCCTTTTAATTTATATTTAATTGATATTTGGCCTGCAACCATATTAATAATGCCAGCAGGTATAAAAAAAGGAGAAACTCTACGGGGCCCACCTGCCATTAATTTTTCTTGATTATTTGTGATTGTTTCTATACCACCAATACCAGCGCCAACAGCCACGCCCGCACGCAAACTTATGTCTTCATTAATAATGAGGCCAGAGCTGGCTATAGCCTCATCAGCTGCAGCCAACCCATATTGTGTAAACATATCCATTTTACGAGCTTCTTTGAGAGGGACATAATCTTCAATGTTAAAATTCTTTACTTTAGCCCAAATTTTGGTTGGAAAATCAGTTGCATCAAACCCTTCTACAGGCACTACACCGCTTCTACCAGCCAAAATACCTCGCCAAGTCTCTTCTACATTTAAGCCAAGTGGGGTTACCATCCCCATCCCGGTCACTACAACACGCCGCTTACTCAACGAATTGCTCCTTAATTATCAGGCTTCTTCTTTATTCATATTTGATTCAATGTAATCAATTGCTTCTTGAATTGTTGTGATTTTTTCTGCTTTTTCATCTGGTATTTCAGTTTCAAATTCTTCTTCAAGAGCCATAACAAGTTCTACCGTGTCAAGAGAATCAGCACCTAAATCCTCAACGAATGAGGCATCATTTTTTAATTCATCTTCCTTAACACCTAATTGCTCGCCAACAATTTTACGAACTCGCTCTTCAACTGTACTCATAACTTGTATTTCCTTTCTTAAGGTTAAAAAAATATATGGTGGGTAGTTTATTCAATTCTTTACAGAACGCAAGCTTAATTAATATAAGTTTATCAGAATACCCATTAAAAATTTTGATTAATCCATATATAGGCCACCATTAACATGAATAGTTTCGCCAGTAATATAATTTGCCCTATCAGATGCTAAGAATGCAACAACTTCAGCAATATCATTTACTTGTCCAAAGCGCTTCATAGGAATGCGTTTAAGCATCTCTTCCTTGACCAAATCAGGTAGAGCATCAGTCATGTCAGTCTCAATAAAACCCGGTGCTACAACATTCACTGTGACACCTCGGCTAGCTAATTCTTGGGCCAGAGATTTTGAAAACCCTATTATACCTGCCTTAGCGGCCGTATAATTGGCTTGGCCAGGGTTTCCGCTAGAGCCAACTACAGAGCCAATAGTAATAATACGGCCCCATCTAGCTCTAAACATAGTTTTAACACAAGCTTTACTCATGCGAAAAATAGAATTTAAATTAGTTTCAATGACTCGATACCACTCATTATCATCCATGCGTAATAATAAATTATCAGCAGTAATACCTGCATTGTTTACAAGAATTGAGGGCAGTTTTTTCTCATCAGAAAGTTGAGTCATAAGGCTCTCAATACTTTCAGCACTCGTAACGTCAAGCGTCACGCCCTCACCTGCTAGATTACTCTCATTAAAATTTCTACTAATAGCTAGAGCAGATTCGCTAGTAGTTGCACTACCTACTACATAGGCGCCTCTTTGCGCTAATGTTTGCGCAATAGCCTTTCCGATTCCTCGACTAGCGCCTGTCACTAAAGCTATTTTTCCTTCTAAGCTAATCATATAAACCCCTATACAAAATGTATTTAAACTTAAATAATTTAAGTTTTGTAAATCATTTACCAGTAACTGACCTTGTAAGCTTCAATATGCGATACAGTATAATCTATTGAATTTTTATCTTGTGTATTAAATGTAAGTAAGTCTCTATCAATGCGCTTAATTAAACCTGAAAGAACTTTGCCCGGACCGCATTCAACAAACTGATTCACCCCATCTTTTTTCATTAGCTGAATTATTTCAACCCACCTTACAGGTTTATATAACTGCTCTTTTAACAAGGAACGAATCTGTATAGGTGTTTCATAAATACTTAAATCAACATTACTTATTACTTTTATTTGTGGTGATTTAAATGATACTTCATTTAAGAATGTTTCGAATGCATTAGCAGCCTCGTTTAACAGCGAGCAATGACAAGGAACGCTTACAGCAAGTATTTTAGCCATTCTAGCTCCCTGGCTATCTGCTTTAGCGATCGCTTTTTCTACTGCAGGGCGATGGCCTGCAATAACAACTTGTCCTATAGAATTGTAATTTGCTACAGAAACTTGTTCGGTGTCCGTGCTAATTTCTGCACAAATTTGATTAACCTGCTCGTCAGTTAAGCCAACTACAGCTGCCATAGCGCCTTGACCTAAAGGAATAGTTTCCTGCATTAGCTGGCCGCGTTTTGCAACTAATTTTACAGCTTGATCTAAACTAATAGCACCAGCACATACCAAAGCTGCATACTCACCAAGACTATGGCCAGCCATCCATTTAGGTTGCGGTAAATCTAAATTATATAATAAATTATAGACAGCCACGTCCGCAGTTAGCATAGCGACTTGAGTAATTTCTGTTTGATTTAATCTTTCTTCAGGCCCTTGCTGAGTAAGTTGCCAAACGTCATAACCAACTTCCTCTGAAGCAATATTGAAGGTTTTTTGAATGATTGGATAACTTTCAGCTAATTCTGAGAGCATTCCTATGGATTGCGAACCTTGGCCAGGAAATATAAATGCTAGTTTTGACATATAAAGCCTCGATTTTAATCGTTATCCCTATCACGAATAGTTACTTTTCTCCAAGGGATTTAAAAATTAATTTGAATAAACTACTTTATATTAATAGCGAATAACCATTGCGCCCCAAGTCATACCACCACCAAAAGATTCTAGTAATAATAAATCACCACGTTTAATACGCTTCTCTTTAATCGCTAAGTCCAAAGCCAAGGGTATAGAAGCAGCTGATGTATTACCTTGATTTTCAATAGTAACAATTACTTGTGACATAGATAAATCTAGTTTTTTAGCAATTCCTTGAATAATACGAATATTAGCTTGATGAGGAATTAACCAATTAATATCCGATTTAGTTAAATTACTAGCTTCTAGAACTTCATCAACAATATCACCCATTATATTAACTGCAATTTTAAAGACCTCATTACCACGCATACTAATTAATGCTTTATTATCAAAAGAAGTATAGTTTGGATAAGTTAATAATGAGCTTACATCATAAGAAGCATGTAAAACACTTGCCAATATTCCTGGATTTTCTTCTGCACTTAAGATGGCAGCACCAGCACCATCGCCAAATAATACACAAGTAGAACGATCAGTCCAATCAACAGCACGAGACATAGCTTCACTACCAATAACTAACACATGCTTAGCCGAGCCAGTTTGAATGTATTGTTTAGCAATATCCAGCGCATAAACAAAACCACTACAAGCAGCACCAATATCCATTGCAGGAATATAAGATTTAATTCCTAATGCGTCTTGTACATAACAAGCGATACCAGGAAAAAAATTATCAGGCGTACAACTTGCAACAATAATTAAATCTACTTCGTCAGCGTTAATGGTTGATGCCTTAATAGCTTGTTTTGCTGCTTGAGCAGCCATATAAGAAGTCGTTTCATAATCAGATGCAATATGACGGCTACTAATGCCAGTACGAGAGATAATCCAGTCGTGTGAAGTATTAAGTTTAGTTTCTAGATCATAATTTGTAAGTCTTTTCTCAGGTAAATAACTACCTGTACCATTAATAACCGCATGCATCATAACAGTACACCTTGATTAATAAACTCATTTATCTGATCTCGTACTAAATCAACCACATTATTTCTGACCTGCAGCATAGCTTCTTCAATGGCATATCGAAAAGCTAACTCTCGGGCACTACCATGGCTTTTGACCACTATACCATTTAAACCTATTAAACTAGCACCATTATAACGTGCTGGATCCATACGCATTTTAAGGCGCTTTAAGGCTGGCCAAGCAAGCACACTCATCAGGCGAGTTAAATAATTTTTTAAGAAAGACTCTTTTAAGATAGCCAACATAAGCTTCGCGAGGCCTTCACTTGCTTTTAAGGCAACATTACCAACGAATCCATCACAAACAACTAAATCTACTTCTCCTGAATAAAAGCCATCGCCTTCTACATAACCTACATAGTTTAATAAACTACAGTTAGCTAACATATGTGCAGTGCGCTTAATCTTATCATTTCCCTTGATTTCTTCTTCACCAATATTCAGAAGAGCAATTTTAGGTTTTTCTTTTTTATCAATTGCTTGAATAAGTGCTGATCCCATAACCGCAAACTGAAAAAGATGCTCAGCACATGAATCAACATTAGCACCTAAATCAATCACTCGAGTCTTACTTTGTAAAGTAGGTAGCTCTGCAATAATAGCCGGCCGGTCAATTCCAGGTAAAGTTTTTAAAACAAAGCGCGCAGTCGCCATTAATGCGCCTGTATTACCCGCACTTACACAAGCTTGGGCACGACCATCTTTAACTAGATTTATAGCTACTCGCATTGATGAATCTTTTTTATTGCGCATAGCATGTGAAGGTAACTCATCCATACTAACAACTTCAGAAGCGTGAATTACATCAAATTGATCATGATTAAAATGACCTTGCTTCTTAAGTTGAGTTGTAATTTGAGATTGATCACCGACTAATAATAATCTTAAATCAGGATTATTTTTCGCAGCGCGAGCGCAAGCGGGGATTATGACATTCAAGCCATGATCCCCGCCCATCGCATCGATTGCAATGGTAATGATTTTCAAGCGAGTTACTCTTTTTCTTCTTCGTAAACATTATCGGTATCTAATACTTTACGGCCACGGTAATAACCGTCAGCAGTTATATGATGTCTACGATGAGTTTCACCAGTTGTACTATCAACGCTTAATGTCGGTGCTTTTAAAGCATCATGTGAACGTCTCATATCTCTTCTAGAGCGACTTTTTTTGTTCTGTTGTACGGCCATTGCGTTACTCCTAGGCAATTTGTATTCATTGGTGCGAAATATTACATATTTTTTGACTGTAATCCAAGTATTACTTACCTTTTATCCACTGTTGAGGGTGAAAAATGAATAAATTTGCTTACTTCTTTATCACATTCACCAATATTTAGATGGTTTTCTGGACTATAAAGGTGTAATTCATCAGTAACTAATTCTATCAGATCTATGAAAAAATTATTAGCTACCACACATTCATATTTATCCATTAATTTTTCAGCACAAGAGTCCGCATTACAAATAGCTAACGTTGTTGTATTTTTATAATCATATAAAAAATTTTTTAAGCAACGTTGACATTCAATATCTAGCTGACCGCTCACTTCTAGTGATAAAAGAAAATAATCATCTACTTCCTTGACTAAATACGTACAACTTAATGAGCAAGGTGCAGGAATTCTATTGGGCATTCTCTCTTTTAAATAAACTTCAACAGTTTGACCTTCGAGTTGTTTTGCTTGGGTCTTAAGATCAATTAGCATATTAAGTCTCAAATATTATATAATAACGCATTTAATTTTAATTTACGTTCTCTTTTTTGGCAAAATGACAAATAGATAACAATTAAAATATAGTATATATCTAACCTAATTGAGTTGAAACTTAAATATAAATATAACCTTTAAGAATCGTCGTAATTTATGAAAGCAAAAGTAATAGTGGGTATGTCTGGTGGCGTTGATTCTTCAGTTGCCGCATGGTTACTGAAGGAACAAGGTTACCATGTTGAAGGCTTATTTATGAAAAATTGGGAACAAGACGACGATGATGGCCATTGTGCCGCTGCTATGGATCTAGCTGATGCCCAGGCGGTAGCTAATCAATTAGGAATTCACCTTCATACTATTAATTTTTCTTCTGAGTACTGGGACAGAGTTTTTGCTCACTTTTTAAGGGAATATGAAGCTGGGCGTACGCCCAATCCTGATGTCCTTTGTAATAAGGAAATTAAATTTAAAGCTTTTTTAAATCATGCACTTACATTAGGCGCAGATTTTATAGCTACCGGCCATTATGCTAAGATAGAGAATGGTAATTTATTTAAAGCTAAGGATAGGGATAAAGATCAAACCTACTTTTTACATGCAGTCGATAAAGAAGCCCTAGCTAAGACTTTATTTCCAGTAGGTGATTACTTAAAACCAGAAATTCGCTCTTTTGCATCTAACCTTAACTTAGTTACCTCACAAAAGAAAGACTCTACTGGCATTTGTTTTATCGGAGAAAAGCGCTTCAAATCATTCCTTAACGAATTTATTTTAGCTCAGCCAGGCGAAATAATGAGTAGTGATGGCACAGTATTAGGTCGTCATGATGGTCTGATGTTTTACACAATAGGGCAACGACAAGGCTTAGGTATTGGAGGACGCTACGATAGTAGTGATGAGCCCTGGTATGTTGTTGAAAAAGATATTAGAACAAATACCTTAATTGTAGCCCAAGGTAATGATCACCCTATGCTTTATGCACAAGGATTAATTTGCAGTGCCATTCACTGGTTGGCGCCTTTTAAAGATAAGCTTCCCTTAACTTGCTACGCTAAAACACGCTACAGGCAACCTGATCAAGCTTGTGTCATTTCGCCTGCTATAGATAATGGGCATTGCGTGATGTTTTCAACGCCTCAACGTGCAGTAACCCCGGGGCAATACATTGTATTTTATGATCGTAATCAGTGTTTAGGTGGCGCAATTATAGAGCAGGTCATTCGTTAGTTAAAATCAACCAATTGATGAAAATTGCACAAAAATTTGGGTTAAGTGTTACAATATAATTAATTATCAAGTCATATTAATTAACGTTAATCCAAATATATTTATATTTTAGATAAAGGTTAATGGGCAATTTACAGCTAATTTCTCTAACAATTTTTTCAGGAGTAGATAATGAGTACTGTTAGTGCATCACCTACAGCTTTAGAATCTCCCAAAACAGGTCTTCATTTCTCGGTCAATGCTGCTGATAAAGTCGCTTCTTTAATTGCTGAAGAAGATAATCCTAACTTGCATTTACGAGTTTATATTACAGGTGGCGGTTGCTCAGGATTCCAATATGGTTTTACCTTTGATGAAACTATTCAACCTGATGACACAGTCATTACTCAACATTGCTCGGATGGAAAGTCATCTGTTAAATTGTTAGTAGATTCAATGAGCTATCAATTTCTTCATGAAGCAGAAATAGATTATATAAAAGGAATTCAAGGCGAACAATTTGTGATTCGCAATCCCAATGCTAAAACCACATGCGGCTGTGGTTCTTCTTTTAGCATTGAAGAAGAATAGCTTATATAATTAATTTTTAAAAATTAAATTAGTAGGGATGTATTACAACTTTTGTCCCTATTCTAATGAAATTTCTATGTAACCATTTAGCATCATGGGGCTTTACACGTATACAGCCATGGCTTGCATTATAATTCGGTACATCATAAGAGCCATGAATAGCATAGTTTTTTGAAAAAAACATACAATAAGGCATGGGCGATCCACCTCGACCTAAAGGATAGCGGCTTGAGCGACATTCAGGCCCCTGTTTACTAATAATCCTATAAGTTCCTGAGGGTGTTTTACATGCTCTTTTTACATCTTTACAATATCGGCTGCCTCCAGAAGCCTTACCACTACGAATAACTTTTCCATTATGATTAACGGCGGACCAGGTTAATTTTTTAGGGTTAAATATAAATGTGCCAGCAAATTGCGCCGATGAATAGAAAAAGAGGGAAATAAATACGAAATAGACCACACGATGTCTTATTCTTAACTCAGCTTCCATAATGAGCCCCATCTTTATTGAGGTTATTTTAAATATAGGACAATTATTTAACTATTTGTAGTATTTTTGATCAATATATATGATTGTAGAGGGACTATAAATAGTAAGCTTTTGAACTATTAATAAAAAATGGCAAGAATTTTATTAAAAAATATTGATAATTCATCCCACGCCTATAGGTCGTAACTTATCCGCAGCCTCCAGAGAATATTAATTAGCGATAATTTCTTCATAAAATAATGCCATTGTGATTTAACTATGTCTGTGATGACATCTTAGCTATGAATATCAAATCAATTCTGCAAATTTCATTAGACCTCTTTCCAAACCGTCAGTGACAAGACAGGGGCTGTTCAAAAAGGGCTGAAAAAGCTAAGAATCAACCTTTAAAGCTACTGAGGGTGAATCTTTTCCTTACAGAAACCATAAAGCCACAAAGTATTCCATAAGTTTCAATTAATTACCCATCTTGATATAAAAAATCTTACCCAGAAACAGATACAAACTTTTGCGATTTTGGGCAACCAAATGCTAGGCATACTTCTGATTTCTGTTTTATTGCCTCTGTTTTTTCGGAAGGATTCTCAGTAAAAAAGTTCCATTAAACTCTCTTTGAGCTAAATACATAGGGCGAGCTTACAAAATATCATTTTTAAAAGTAACAAACATGCTGTTTCTAACGGTTTAAATAAATCCCACAACTGCTTTGTTTCTTTTGAGATTAACTAATGTGGTGCCTTATTTAAGCAATAATATATTAAAATACTTAATATTGCTTTTGGCAGCGACATTAAGAAGGAGATGGCTGATTTAAATTAGGATATTTCAATACCATAGCATCAATTAATAAATTTAAATATTTATTATCTGACATAAAACCTGTTAAAAGTAACTGACTTCTAAACTCAGGTTCCTTAAAGTTGCTTGGTAAAGCTTGAGCTAATGTTGTAATCGCTAATTTTTCTTCCGATAAATCAAACACGCGTAATAAAGTTTCTAAATTTTTAAGCCAGCCTTTAAATTCATCTGAGCTTACATCTCTAAGTTTCATAGTTGAAAATTGCATAGAAAGCTCTTCAAGGTTTGACTGTAAAAAGTTATTATCTGCTGGTGTTGAAAAAAAAGAATTAACTCGCTTGACTTTATGAGTCCTTTTTTCCATTTCTTCTAAGTTGGATTGTCCTATCGAAAGCGAAGATTCAGAAGCTTGAGATGAGTTGAGCAAATCTATGGGATTTTGCTGCATATTATTAGATCTAAAAAAAACATTATTGTAGTTCTCCTGGATTTCAGGTTTGCGCTTTTTAGTTGAAGTTAAGTGATTATACCCCTCTAATAAGACACGCAGATGGAAGTTGTTTAAATTATTAGCCACAAGCTGAGACAATAAGCTTTGAGTGTAGGTATTAGGGGTATACGATGATCGGCTGATTGTCGTAATAACATCCCTAACTACATCAGAAATTACTGAGTTCCTTTCAAAAACGACCTGCAAAACGTCAGTCACATCTTTGACCCACAAGTTTAATGATTCATAATCACTTAGGTTTATATCCGGTAAACGGTTTAATAAAAATGATAGTTTATCTTCCAATGAATCAAATTGTTCGGCAAATAATTCAGTGAGCGAAGATTGGTATGAAGGAATTGAAGTTCCTGAATTAGGAAATATATGGCTAAATTCATCCTCCCTTACAGAAGCGAGTGGGTTAGAGAAACTATTCCCCAAAGCACTCTCTTGGGATTTATAAAGATTACATAAGCAATTCAAATAAAGATTATCTTCCTGGCTAGTTGATAACGTTCGTAACAACCTATAAAGATAGTCATTATAAGTAATTAAAGAATTTTTAATTAGCTTTATGTTATGTTCAAACCTTTCTTCAGGCATTACATCTAAATAAGGCTTTAAAAAATTAGTTATAGTTGCAATCCATTGAGTGACAGCTTGAGTATTCTGTAAATCTAGCAACCCTAATTGCAGAAAAAACTGCCCTAACTGTTGTTTGAGTAAATTATCAGTGCTAGTAGATTGTAAGCCGCTTTCTGAGAGAGTTAATTTTACATTGACTTGAGGTAGAGTTGTATTCTCGTCCTTTGAGCTGGTGGAGGATATTGGTGGTTGGCTTTGTTGCAAAGCATCCACACTAGCTGGCTAGTTTTACGTAAGCCCTTTACATATTCAATAAATTCTTTAGCTTTTATATAACCCTGGGCTTGCACATATTTTCTTTGAATATCCGCAGGATTTAAACCTCTTTTTCTTAATTCTTCCCTTATTAATTCAGTAGTGGTTGAAAACATTCCCCCTAAAACATTTACATTAAAATTTAATAGTTTTTTCGCGTCTTCTTCATTTAACAAATTTAAATCTTCTTTTTTTAACAAGTAGTCAGATAGATCATTGTCCAAAAAACGCTGTCGCATCGCTGTTTCTGATGCCGCATTTAATTCAGTTAATCCGTTTCTATCTCTTCCCAGAAGGCAAAAGATCCCATAAAGCCGTTTGGGAGAAACTTTTAGTTTAACTCCCATTTCGAGGATATCGCCACATTTTTTAGCAGCATTAAGAAGTTCATCAAAAGTAATTTTAGCTTTCATATCTGTGACATTAAGAAAATTATAAATAAAATAAATAATATTTACTCATATAGAATTATATTAGAACACTTGTTGAGCAAAGCTAATCTAGGCCATTAACCTCTCCTCACCTACCTTACCTGAAAATACTATTTTATAAGCTGTGTCACACCATCATCTTGCTTGTTAACGAGTTACACTATGTTGCTGGCCTCTACTGATAAATAGGGAAATAAGGGTGAATTAGCTGAGCTAATTTGCTAATTTTTTTTCATTTTCATAAAGAAAGTGTTCATTTAGCAAAAATGGCAGACAATTCTTAACTAGAATTTGCGAAAATAAGTCACAGCATGACGATGAAGTAACGAATACTTTCAACTTAACTATCTATTGGATACTGTGAACAAGTCGCAACACAACACGATGGTGCGAACAGTGAATAAAATTGAAATTAATTTTTCTCTTCCCAATGATTAACACCCGATTTCTTTACCAGAAATTCAATGAATTCCTGATGTGTAGCCAACTCTTGTTCAGTAGCATAGATAATGGGCGAAGAACTCTTTAGAACTACTTCATTAACCGCAACATCGATAATTTCTGACTCAACTGGTTTAAGGTTATCTTCAAACAAACTGGTCTGACCGCCGGTCATGGCTAAATAAACAAGCGCTAAAATTTCAGCATCAAGCAGTGCGCCATGCAATTGACGATTAGAATTATCTATTTCATAACGTTTACAAAGCGCATCTAAACTATTTCGCTGGCCAGGATGCTTCTCACGGGCTAATAAAAGAGTATCAAGAACCTTACAATAATTATGCAGTTGATGAGGCCAATTAAGTAAAGTTAATTCAGCATTTAAAAAAGCCATATCAAACGCTGCATTATGAATAATTAGCTCTGCATCTTTAATAAACGTAAGCAATTCTTCCGCAATATCACAAAATTTAGGCTTATCAGCAAGAAACTCGGTACTGATACCATGGACTTTAAAAGCACCCTCGTCCACTTCTCGCTCGGGATTTAAATAGACATGATAATTATTGCCTGTTAACTTCCGATCAATTAATTCAACACACCCTATTTCAATAATTCGATGCCCGTTTTGAGGGTCAATTCCAGTTGTTTCTGTATCTAAAACTATCTGCCGCATTCAACTTCCTGAAATAAAAAATTAAGTATTTAAACCTTTTCGTATAAGCTCTACCTTTTTGGTAAGTACAAAAAGATTTTTTTTCAATAATAGCTTAAATTATGGCATAAATTAGCTATTTTGCAGCCTCAAGTATACCTTGATTTGCTAAGGCATCAGCTAACTCATTTTCATAATGACCATTATGTCCTTTAACCCAATGCCAATTAATTTTATGCTGATTTGCTAACTCATCTAGTTGTATCCAAAGATCAGCATTTTTTACAGGCTCTCTTTTAGAATTTCGCCAACCATTTTTCTTCCAGCCTGTTAGCCAAAGTGTCATCCCTTGCCGTAAATATTGAGAATCCGTATAAAGCTCTACCGTACAAGGCCGTTTTAATGCCTGTAGCGCTTTTATGGCAGCAGTTAATTCCATACGATTATTTGTAGTGAGTGTCTCACCGCCATAAATCTTTTTCTCTTGGCCATTATAGCGTAGTAATGCGCCCCAGCCACCAGGGCCTGGATTACCTTTGCATGCGCCGTCAGTAAATATTTCAACTGTCATAATAATTAACATACACCTTTAAGCTTCAGATGGATTAAGTATTTAATCCAAGTTATTTTTGGATATCCGAATACCTGCCCAATACCGAAGAAAATAATACAATAATTTACCATAGGGTGGGTAAAAAAAAGTGATTGATGATAATCGGCCTTGCTTAAAAATTGGTTTTAAATTAGAAAAAGTATCAAAACCTTCTTGTCCATGATATCGGCCTATTCCACTTTGACCAACGCCCCCGAAAGGCAAATCATCAATAGCTGCTTGTGTCACTGTATCATTTATAGCTAGAGCACCTGATAGTGTTTCATATTGTAGTTGGTTAATTTCAAAATTGTTATTTCCGAAATAATAGACAGCTAATGGATTGGGTAATGATAAAATAAAATCAATAGCTTCTTGAAAGTTATCATAAATAATAATGGGCAATATAGGACCAAATATTTCTTCCTTCATAAGCTGCATAGTGAAATTTACCTTAAAGACCAAGTAAAGAGGTAAGGAGCGCTCACCTTCTTTAAAATCGCCTAACTGGATAATATCTGCTCCTTTGGATCGAGCATCTTCCAGTAAACTTAAAAGCCTTTCGCTATGTTTACTAGAAATAATATTAGAATAGTGCTTATTATCCGTCATATTTGGGTAGTGTTTCTGAATAAATTGAGTAGCTAAACTTTTAATATTATCTTCCCACTTTCTTGCGATTAATAGGTAATCAGGAGCAAGACAAGTCTGCCCTGCATTAAACAGTTTGCCCATAAAGATTCTTTTTAGAAAACGTATGTTTGCTGTAGAAGAAAGAATTGTTGGTGATTTACCACCTAACTCTAAAGTTACCGGTGTTAAATTTTTACTAGCAGCAGCCATTACTTTTTTACCCACTGTGGTAGAACCGGTAAACAATAGATGAGCAAATGGTAGATTAGTAAATCTTTCTGCATAAGCAATATCACCATTATACAGACTGACATAGTCATTTAAGCCAGGCGTAAGCTTAATCAGTTCATGCAGTTTTTGGCCGACATTCGGCGTAAATTCCGACATTTTAACCATAACCTGATTACCAGCAGCCAAAGCATAAGCAAGCGGCACAATAGATAAAAGAATCGGATAATTCCAGGGTGATATAATACCTACGACACCTAGGGGTTGAGCTATAATATGTCCTTTCCCAGTACCGAAGTACCAATCTATTCTCCTCTTTCTTGGTTTTACCCACTTCTTTAACTGTTTTAGACAATAATTAATAGCATTAATTGTCGGGAGAATTTCAAGAAGTAGCGTTTCTTCACGTACCCGATGCGTATAATCTTTATTAACTGCCTCTGCTAAACAAAGGGCGTTATGTTGTAATAATTTTTTTAATAAGCGTAAATTTTTTAATCTAGTTGCAATAGGTAAATAAGAATGACTAGCAAATAAGCGCTGATGCCTTTGAAAACTAGATAGCAATTCATCTTGATCAGTCACAGTTATCCTTTATGTAAATTAGAAAAAATTTTCAGCGACATAGTTGTTAAATTCGCCTTGTAAAATTTTTTCTTTAATTATTGCGATATCTGGTGCAAAATACCGGTCTTGATTAAGAGGCAATACATAAGTACGTACTTTTTCGTAAACTTCTTTAAGTAGGGGTGAGGTTTGCAAAGGCGCATGAAATTCTAACCCTTGGCATGCTGCAAGTAACTCAATTGCTAAAATGGTTGCTGTGTTAGTAATCATGTTACTTAGACGTCTACCTGCATTGGTTGCCATTGAGACGTGATCTTCTTGATTAGCAGAAGTTGGTAAACTATCGACTGAGTGAGGATGTGCTAAAGCTTTATTATCACTAGCACAGGCAGCTGCTGTGACATGGGCTATCATAAAACCTGAATTTAAACCACAATCATTGACTAAAAAAGCAGGTAAGCCACTAAAATGCTGATCAATTAATAGCGCTATTCGCCTTTCAGCATTAGCACCAATCTCAGCTATCGCTAAAGCTAGATTATCAGCCGCCATAGCAAGGATTTCGCCATGAAAATTTCCTCCTGATAAAATATCACCTTCAGCTGAAAATACTAGAGGGTTATCCGTTACCGCGTTAGCTTCAACTTGCAGTGTTTGTGCAACAAATTTCATTTGATGCAAGATAGCGCCCATTATCTGAGGCTGGCAGCGAAGCGAATACGGATCTTGAACGCGATTACATAGCCGATGTGACTCTCTAATTTGACTGCCTGATAAAAATAACCGATAGAGACTAGCAACTTGACGTTGTGTTTCATGACCACGAATAAGATGAATACGATCATCAAAAGGGATATCACTGCCTCTAGCTGCGTCAATTGAAAGGCTCCCAGCTAGTAGGGCCGTCTTAAATAATAGGTCAGTATCAAACAACGCTTTAAGGCATAAAGACGTTGAAACTTGTAAGCCATTTAACAAGGCTAAGCCCTCTTTAGGACCTAAATCTAAAAGAGGTAATCTTGCCCTTATCTTATCGTCTTTAGCTGATATAATTTCATTTTTAAAACGGATTTCTCCTTCACCTAATAATGGCAAAGCTAAATGGGCTAAAGGTGCTAAGTCACCTGAAGCGCCTACAGAGCCCATAGCAGGAATACAAGGATATAATTGCTTATTATAAAGTAACAAAAGTGCTTCTATTAACTCTTTCCGCACGCCTGAATAGCCACAAGCGAGTGCATTTATTTTTAATAGTAAAGTGAGTGCAACGATTTCATCTGCTAGCAATTCACCAGAGCCGCATGCATGGGATAAAACAATATTACGTTGTAACTGATATAATTTCTCGGATGATATCCTTTGATAAGCCAGCGAACCAAAACCTGTATTTATACCATAGACGGTTTTTTCATCTGCAATGATTTTTTTAACAGTTTCATTAGAATCTTCAATGCGTCGTAAGCAGGATGGGCTAAGTGTAACTTTTGCTCTCGTGTTTAGCAAAAAATAAATATCTTGTAAATTTAATTGCCCTGGATTTAGCTCAAAAGACTCGGCCATCCTTATAACTCCCTTTATAGCATTGGTAACCATAATTGGTTTTCTCTGGCACATTGCTTAGCTATTTCATAGCCTGCATCAGCATGCCGCATAACACCGGTGGCGGGATCATTGTGCAGCACGCGTTGCAGACGTTTTGCTGCAGCTTCAGATCCATCAGCGACAATAACCACGCCTGCATGCTGAGAAAATCCCATGCCTACACCGCCGCCATGGTGAATACTAACCCAAGTTGCACCACTTGCACAGTTTAACAGGGCATTTAGAAATGGCCAATCAGAAACAGCATCACTACCATCTTGCATACCCTCTGTTTCCCGGTTAGGGCTTGCAACAGAGCCAGAATCTAAGTGATCGCGACCTATAACAATCGGTGCTTTTACTTCTTTATTTTTTACCATCTCATTAAATGCCAAACCTATACGCGCTCTGTCTTTAAGACCTAACCAACAGATTCTAGCGGGTAAGCCTTGAAAGGCAATTTTTTCACGTGCCATGGCTAACCAGCGATGTAAATGCTTATCATGCGGAATTAATTCTTTTACTTTCTCATCAGTGGCATAAATATCATTAGGATCACCCGAAAGAGCAACCCAACGAAAAGGTCCAATGCCTTCACAAAATAAGGGTCTTATATAGGTTGGCACAAAGCCTGGAATATTGAATGCATTTTTGACATTTTGCTCATAAGCCATTTGTCTAATATTATTACCATAATCAAATACCGCAACACCTTGCTCTTGAAAGCCAAGCATTGCGTTTACTTGTTCAGCCATAGACTGCTTTGCAGCGCTAACAACTTCATCAGGTGATGTTTTACGCATGAATTCTGCTTTTTCTAATGTCCAGCCTTTAGGTAAATAACCATTCAGGGGGTCATGAGCGCTTGTTTGATCCGTGATGAGTGACGGTTTTACTTGTCGGCGCAGTAACTCTGGATATATTTCAGCTGCATTTCCTAATAAACCCACTGATAGCGGCTCTTTTTTCTGGCAAGACTCAGAGATTAATTGTAAAGCCTCATCAAGGTTATCAGTAAAACAGTCGAGATAACGAGTCTGTAGGCGCTTTTTAATACGATTTAAATCACATTCAACAGCAAGCATACTGGCTCCAGCCATTACTGCCGCTAAAGGTTGTGCGCCTCCCATACCACCAAGACCGGCTGTTAATATCCAGTGACCTTTTAGATTGCCATTAAAATGCTTATTCGCTGCCGCACTGAACGTTTCATAAGTACCCTGAATAATGCCTTGTGAACCGATATATATCCAACTTCCTGCTGTCATTTGTCCGTACATCATCAACCCTTTGTGCTCTAATTCATTAAAGTGAGCCCAGGTCGCCCAATGTGGTACGATATTAGAATTAGCAATTAATACGCGAGGTGCATCTTTATGCGTTGTAAAAACACCTACAGGCTTTCCGGATTGAACAAGGAGGGTTTGATCTTCTTCTAATTGCTTAAGAACTTCAACAAGTTTATTAAAAGACTCCCAATTACGTGCTGCACGTCCAAGTCCGCCATAGACAATTAAAGATTCGGGCGCTTCAGCTACGTCTGGATCAAGATTATTACAAAGCATTCTTAAGGCAGCTTCTGTTAACCAACTTTTAGCCTCTAGTGTCGAGCCCGTTTTCGCTTTTATCTGCCTTTGTTGCACATTTTCCATAATTGTAATTTATCCTTTATCAGTCCTATTTTGAATTATTGACTTATTTGAACAAGAAGATCAATTTAGAGAAGCTATTACTGTGATAATAATTATTTAATGCATTATGAAAGTGATAAATAAAATTGCAAACTATAAAACAAAAGGCCTATCTTCATTACTCTCTAAAGTTGTAGCTGATAAATCTTTAAGAACAACTTTCGTGAAGGCATTCTTTGCAAACCATTGAGCATAACTTTCCATATCTACTGTTAAAAAAGCTTTAAAGTCCCAACCGATTCCCTCTGTAGGATTAAAAGCACTTAACTCAATATTTTTAGCCTGAGCAAGAGCGCGAATTAACCATTCGACAATTGCTGAATTTCCTCTTCCTACTGGCTGTAACCGGGCAAGACCATAACAAAGCTTACCCGCATTAATTAAAAATTGCTCTACTCCTTGCGTAGGATGCCAATCTAAACAGGCTATAAAATAAGGTTCTAATAACTGAAATTGCACCCTGAAAAAACTTGACTCACTTGCGTAATCTTCCGCAAATGGCGTTGGATTATGATCTATAATAATTGAGGTTCTTAGATCGTCTTTGCCATAATTATTAAAGGTAATAGTAAGTACTGTATCATCTTCAATAAATGGTTGATTTGAGGCCATATTCATGATATGTATTTGCTTCATTTCCTCAGCGCTTCGCTTGATTTTTATGTTATAAAGTTCAACATCTTCCAATGCTGCTGAAATCTTTTTATCCTCTACTGCAGGGTTAGCTTCATCTTCAATCTTTCCAGTTTCTACGTAATAATCAGTTGCAGGTACTTTATTTAATTTGCTCACTTCAATTAAAGGATGTTTAGTATGCACTAAACCCATAAGTAATGCATAAATTTTATCACGCTGAGTCGGTAAATGTTTATTTAAATTAAAGTCATCAGTAGATGCAAAACCTGCTTTATTAAATAAACCAAATTGATGACCTAATGGCTTATGTTTTAAAATCTTAGCTATCTCACGCCGTTTACTTGCTAAAAAAGCGTAAGCGCAACCTAATTTGGTAGATAGTACCTCTTCAGGGCAGCGAATATCTGAGCGCAATATAGGTTTAGTGTTAGGGAAAGTAGCTAATAAACTAATTAATTCATTAATAGTCTGATGACTTAATTCTATCCATAAACTTTGATTTGCATTAGAAAAATCTTTTAAACGATCAATAGATGAAGCCATGCCTAATTGACTTCTTTGAGAAGGTTTTGCAGAAAATAAACTATTAGAGTTAATAACACTATCTAACTTAGATACTTTAGAAACTTCGTCTTCATCTTTTCCTTTCATAAAAATATACAATTTTTATCCAAGTGTGATAATAAATTATACAATATTTAATGAATAAATACATTATTCTATTTTTGTGAGAATTTAATGTTAAACCTTAATGCTTCTGGCATTGGTTTAAAAAAGCGTCTCTATTAAATACGAAAAAATTCATTTATTTCTACAGGAAGAATATAAAATAAACAATCATTTATGTTAATATATAGTATTGGCTTTTCTTGAAGCAAACGAAAGTGGAAAATAATATTAAACAACCGCCAGCATTACGAGTATTCTTTGCCACAGAGATGTGGGAGCGTTATGGCTTTTATGTGGTTCAGTCTCTACTTGCTTTATATATGGCTTTACATTTTAAGTGGCCTGATAAGCAAGTTTATGCATTAGTAGGTTCTTTTACTGCGCTTACTTATCTCTCACCCATTGTTGGAGGCTGGATTGCTGATCAATTACTTGGCCAAAAGCGAACGATCATTACAGGCGCCTTCTTTTTATTTATTAGTTATATTGCTTTAGCCTGTGTAGCATCTACCCAAGGATTAATTACGGCCTTAGCAGGGGTTGCAGTAGGCACAGGATTACTTAAGCCCAACATTTCTTCTTTATTAGGTAATGCCTATGATACTGATTGTCCTAATAAAGAGCGTGGATTTACCATTTTTTATATGGGCATAACTTCAGGAATTATATTAGGAACTACCTTACCTAGTTATTTAAATCTCTATTTTGGTTGGCCAATTGCTTTTATAAGTGCTGCTTTCGGTATGATAATTGCTGCTTTAGTCTTTATTATGGGTGCTAAGTGCTATCAAATTAGTGATTATCAAATTTATCAATATTCCCCTAGTAAAACAATTAAAGCTGCTTTATTAATTGCTATCCTTTGGTCTATTTCCTTTTTCATTTTATTTTATCCTCATTTTGCTGATTTAGCATTTGGCTTTGTTGTTTTATTGTCATTAAGTTACCTTATTTTGACTTACATTCACGAACCTGCTAAGCAAGCTAATCAAACGATGGTTATAGGATTGCTTTGTATTGTCTCGGTTATGTTTTGGGCTTTCTATTTTCAAATGTTTCTGTCATTAACTTTATTTATTGCTAGAGTAGTTAAACCTACCCTATTAGGCATTAAATTTCCTCCACCCTATTATGTTAGTATTCAAAGTTTCGGCATGTTATTTTTTGGCTATTTTATGTCCAAAAACAAGCATAAATTAACTCTCGAGCAAAGTGGTATTAGAACTGGTAATAAATTTTTACTGGCTATGATTTTTACAACTTTAGCTTATGTATTTATTATTTTAGTGTGCCATTTTTCGGAAAATTCCAAAGCCTTATTATCGCCTTTATTCTTTATACCCACTTATTTATTAATTTCCATAGCAGAGTTATTACTGTCACCAGTTGGACTTGCAGCAATAACGACACTTGCTAGCCGAGAAAAAGTAAGCACTATGATGGGCATTTTCTTTGTCTCGTTAGGAATTGGTGCCTATCTATCGGGTAAATTAGCTAACCTTACTGCAATTGCTCCTGATTCTATGTCTGTAGTTGAGCTAAAATTCCATTACAGTCAAACCTTTACTCATATGTTCATTATATTACTTAGTGCAACTGCTATTTGTATTGTGCTCAATAAAATAATAAAGTATTTACTTTTAAAATATACAAATTATTCTACTTCTGTTGCTAAAACACCTCCGAGCTCGGTAACTAACATTTAAAAGCTAATAAATATAATTACATTAAAGCTCATCGAGGCAAGTAAGCTTTCCTTCCTATTAATCTAAGTTTAAAAGGTTCTTTACCCTACATATTGCCTAAAATTTAATTTTCACTAGTGCTTAATATTTTATTAATCTTTACTTGCTAAACTAGCTTTTTTTAAATCAGGTTGATAAAAATATGTTAAGTGAAAAGCTACTCGATCTATTTAATAATACAAACCAACCGTCTGAAATTTTAATTAAACTTAGGGAAGAAAATTTTGCTGCTACGGATCTTACTGAGGATGGTGATTCAGTTTTGCATGTATTGGCTAAATCAAATCATGCGAAAAATAGTGATTTTTCCGATTATGTTCAAGTATTAATACAAGCTGGAGCCCCGGCGAATGCTATTGATAAGCAGGGTAATAGTTTTCTAATCTATTATTTAAAGCATGAATCATTCTACACAAACAAAACTTTTGATTTATTGTTTGAAAATAAAGAGTTTGATGTTAATCAGCAATTTAATGCAGACCTAACACTTTTCGAATTAATTTCTAATTCAAATTGCTACCAAGTAGAAGATTCACTGAAAAAGTTAATAAAACATAAAGACTTTAACCCCAACCAGAAAACCTCCAAATATAATTCTATATTGCTACATATGATCTCTGAAAATTCATATTCTTATAGAGAGTACCTTTATGATGTAGCTAAAAATATTAAAACAAATCCCAATATCAAAAATAATTATGGACAAACAGCTCTAGCGCAGATCTTGTCGAATGACGACTATAAAGACATGAAATTAATTAGCGAATTAATCAATCATGAGCAATTCGATGTTAATACGTTAGATAAAGATGGAAATAACTATTTGCAGCTTGCAATTATTTATTGCCAGTATTCGGTTGAAGACATTGCAGCCCTACTTATAAAGAAAGGTATTGATGTTTTACATAAAAATAGTGAGGGTAAAACTGTAATTGATTTAATTAAGGAGAATAAAGCAAATAGATCAGACTATGGAAATAAAGTATTGCTGCTATCTGTTCTTAAACTACACCCATCTTTATTTTTTGAAAAAAATTCAAGCGGTAGAACGGTGTTGAGTGAGTTACTTAGAAGTTCTGATTTCTTCATTAAATCCGAATTTAAAGAGCTCCTTGACTTATGCAAAGATCAAAAAGAAAACAGTGAGTTTCTTAAGCATATTATATCAGATTGCTTTAATGACTTTCGTCAAAATCAGATATCTGAGTCTACATTAATATCTTTAACTAAAGCGCTGATTAAAGCAAATATTGATATAGATATAGAGTATTGCCTTGCTAGTATCGCTATTAGTAAACCTTTTTTTGAACGAGATGAAATATACACTGACCTCAAAAAATTCAATCCAAAGTCTGATCTAAATGTAATCATAGGTCATGTTAAGAACTTAACGACAGAAAACAGTGATGAACGATTACAAGCATTAAATTATGTCAGCGAATTAGCTTTTAATTTAGAGTGCTTTGACGAGACTATGTTAGCCTGGGAAGAACAATATCTTGCGGCTAAGGCAAATTCTGGCCTCATTAAAGATTGCAAAATGTTTGGCCATTTATTTTCATTAAGTGGCTCAATACCAATCAATAACAACCTTACCCTGCTAACTGGGAGCACTTTTTCTGATACCGCACCCTTTCTAGTACATTTGATGAATGCTTATGTCAGAGATTGTGAGATAAATGGAAGATACACTGCCTATCATGATGCTATTAAGCAAGTAAGAAATATGACAATAAAAGCAGTGCGCTTTTATTTTTTGTCTTTGCCTTGGGGTGATTATTATCCGTCAATTAAATCCTCTAAAGCTAATCTACTATCATCTGTACTAGCTGACAGCAAAAATTCAGGTGCGGAAATAATTACAGGCTGGCTTGAGCACGCAGTAGATCTCATTTTTCACCAAGATGATTTTTACCGTAATAATGGTGGCGGCTGTAGCATGGACGCGACCACTGAGCATTATAAAATAACAAAGACTCAAAATTTAACAGAGGCAGTCCTAGATAAGCTCTACCATGAGAGTAATCGAGAATCAAATAAACCATACATTCAGCGTGATTTGCATAACATTTTAGGATTAGTATTTGACAGTACTATTGCTGGAAAATTTCAAACTGTTGGCAATTGTAGTCTTGCAAGTATGTTAATCGCCTTGAAAGTAAAATATCGTTTGTTTTTACCCCAAGAGATTGCTGACGAATTATTCACAGATACTATAAGCTTTTTTGAACAATTTTATCTAGAAGAATTTATATCGCGCTATGTTAATAATCCTGTTCTACCCCATCTATTAATGCGCTTAATTGTCCAAAAATTAATGCCTGAGGAAAAACTGGAGTTAACAGAAAAATTGTTAAAAAATCATTTTGCATCTGAAGCTAACCAGGAAATCATGCAAGCTGAATTCATGCTGCACCAATGGAAGCAACGAATTAAAGGTAGTTCTACGGAGCAGTTTGACAAGCAAATACAATCACTTGGTATAGCTCTCAATCCTAACATGAATCGTCGTTTAGAAATATTGGATCATTTTCTTAATGATACGGTGACTGTTGACAACTTAAATGAATTAAGCTCATGGTCTTTAGATAAACAAACATTTCAGGGTTATCCTCTGCTACACTTTGCTGTAGTGAATAACAATTTAGCACTTGCTTCGTCACTCATCCAACTGTTTCCTCAAGCAGTCAATCAGACTAACTGGTTTGAGCAAGAGTCCTTATGTTTAGTAAAATCTGTCGAAATGATTGAGCTCTTAATTAAAGCAGGAGCTAGTACAGCTAGGACCAATTACGATAATGCACTAGACTATGCCATTAAAGCAGACAGGGTAGATCTAGTAGAGGCTTTACTCAAACATGGTGCTAAAACGAGCGAATATAGCGCCTATTATGCAGCAAGTAGGAATCCAAAAATTTTACAGTTACTTATGGATTTTTATCCAACAGTAGTAACAAAACCCACTCACAACTATAGTACCGCCATTCATGCTGCAGCAAGAAGTGGTCATAATGTAAATATCCATGATCTGATTTACTATGCTGGGGCTAATCCAGATGAAGCGGATGTGAATGGTGTTACCCCCATACAATTAGCTCTTACTCAAGGTCACACTGCTACAGTTAGATTATTATCTGAATATCCACATACATTGTTTAGACCACCTAATCGGGGAGGCTCTGTAGCTAAAATGACCAAAGACGATACTTTAAAGCAGCTGATCAAATCAAAGAAACAAGAAAGAAAGGCTGATCTTGCCTATTTTGAGAATTTCAAAAATAGTAATCCAGGTATTATTAAAGAAGATGTAGATTATCTTATTGTAGCTCTTCGTCTAAATGATGTACGTGCTATTCGTGGATGTCTAATAGCTTACCCCCATATTAAAGTAGTTAATTATAGCTCATTCTATTGCACAGCCCCTTTAACAGAAGCAATACAAAAAATGGCTGGAAAAAAAGGGAAAGAATATGAGGATGCTTTTGAAATTGTCAAAATGATGTTAAAAACTCCAAGTATTGATATTAATGCACTTATGGCAACATCAGAACCCATCTTATTTATGGCAACATCCATTGGTGATGTGGCAGTTCTTGAATTGTTTCTAGCAGATCCTAAACTAGATCCAAATAGACAAGACAATGTGGGCTATACGGCGCTCCATGACGCTGTAGAACGAGGCCACTTAAGCTGTGTTAAACGTTTACTGCAGGATGAACGTGTTGATAGCACTATTGTAAATAACAACAATGAAACAGCGCTAGATCTGAAAAGTTCTAAATACCTTGTACAAGAGTGCCAAGAAGAAGTGGCTAGGCATCAGCAACGTATGATGAAAGAGCAACATGGCAGTTTAGCTAAGCTTTGCTAAGAAAAACCTTTTAAGCAAAGTTAATTATCACGATAATTAGCTTTGCATATTATAAGGTAATTCATTATTTTAGAATCTATATGACAAACTTATAAAAAGTCACTAGAGAGAACATAATTATGATGATACCCATTGCTAATTCAATATAGTGAATTTGATTAATAAAAATATTTTTAATTTTCTTATCACAAAAATAAGCTACAAAACTAAACCAAGCAAAGGTAGTTACTCCAATACTTACCCAAGCAATAAATTGAAAATATTTATTAAGACTCATAAATAAAGGCAGAATAGATGTAAAAAAAAGAGTAATTTTGACGTTTGTTAAATTCGTAATAAAGCCCATGAAAAAAGATTTTTTTAATTGAATAGAAACAGGTTGATGATAAGTATTTCTATTAGAAAAATAAAATTTAAGAATCAAACTAAAACCAATATAAAATAAATAGATGAGTCCCAAAGATATAAATAGAAAATAAAGTTTTGGATAATTTTTATTAAGAGCTGCTCCTAATAAAAAACTAATAAAACCGTTAAATAACATGCCAGTAGCAATACCACTGGCACATAAAATTCCTGCTTTTCTTCCACACGTAAGACTTGTATTCATTGCTATAGCGAAATCCGGCCCAGGCAACGCTACAAAACCCAAATGTAGAAACAAGATGCTGATTATTATAGAAAACATCACATCATTCCTTAAATAAAAATTAGACTAAACTCTCTGTAAGAGATTCGTAATTTTTATTTATTTTCAAATCCTTATTACAAAAATTTTGTTTGATGTAAGTAATGCCTTCCATGGCTTCTTGTTTTATTTTTGGGTTTAATTCAAATTGCTTCTTATCAATGCACTGGGTTGAAGAAAGTATCTTATTAATAATGTCAACACAGGCCATCACGCCTTCTTTTTCCATACCATGATAAGCAATAGTATTGGTACCGAGCCTAATTCCGCTAGTTACAAAAACAGAATGTTGATCGCCTGGTATTCTATTTTTATTTACGATAACTCGACATTGCTCTAATGCTTTTTCAGCAATAAACCCGGTCATCGCTTTCGAAGAGAAAATATCTATAAGCACCATATGAGTATCCGTTCCTCCAGCTAAAATTCGATAACCTTTTTCGCTTAATGCATCAGCTAAGTATTTTGCATTTTTTTGCACTCGTTTCATCATGGGTAGAAATGTATCATTTGCTAATATCTCTCCAAACATGACCGCCTTAGCTGTAACAGAAGCTAAGTTAGGTGCACCTTGAATGCCCGGAAAAATACTACTTTGCACAAGATTAGCTAATGTTTTACCATTAACAATAGTATCAGCTTCTTTACCCATTAAAATTAAACCGCCGCGAGGCCCGTATAATTGCTTAGAAGTACTAGTGACAACAAAATGCGCATCATCAATAGGACTAGGTATAAGTTCAGCAGCAATTAAACCGGCTATATGCGAAATATCAGCTAACAAATAACTTCCTACTTCATCAGCAATTTCGCGAAAAATTTTATAGTCAATAAGTCTAGGATAGGCGCTGGCACCACAAATAATAAGCTTTGGTCGATGCTTTCTAGCTAAAGCTCTAACTTCATCATAATCAATTAAGCCTTCTGAATTCACACCATAAGAAACCGCATGAAAATATTTACCGGAAATAGAAGCCTTCGCGCCATGTGTTAAGTGCCCGCCTGCATCCAGGTGCATGCCCAAGATTGTATCGTTAGCATCTAATAAACTAAAAAGTAAGCCATTATTTGCAATAGCTGCGCTTAAGGGCTGAACGTTAGCATAACGCGCTTTAAAAACTAACTTTGCTCTTTCAATAGCTAAATGCTCTATTTGATCAATCACTTCACATCCAGCATGAAAACGATTACCGATATATCCTTCCAAAGTTAAATTGGTGATATCGCTAGTGCTGGCAGCAATTACCGATGGATAAGCAACGCCAGATGAAGCGACTAAAATGAGTGAGCTATCCTGTCTTTGATGTTCTTCTTCTATTAAGTTAAATAAGTGGGAATCTTGTTTTGCTAATGATTCAAAACAATCTTGTATATAGGATAAAAATCTATTTTTCATTCCAAGCCTCTATTCTTATTATAATTTTTTTGAAGTCTATTAAATTAAAAATCATTTAGTCAAGGAAATAGTGACCTATTTATAAAAAATCTAAATCTAAAATTAACAGAATTAGAAAACTTTAAACTACTTATGACATCTTGAATTTTAGTATTACAATTATCGATTACATCATTAGACAGTGATTGGAAAAAAATAAACAAGTCTATATTTAGAGGGTGTTTCATATTGGTAATCTAGGTAATGATACAGTTAAATAGCTAGTAAGCGCTGGTGTAACAAGTGTAGTGATCCTAAGGGTAAACCCCGCCTTTTGCGGGGATGACATAGATCAGGCCAAGGTCCGATCTACGTTTACCAACTTTTTTCAACAAATAGTACAACTTTTGAAATTAAAATAATTTTCTTCTTGCTTTAAACTAAAATTAGAATAATTTATTGTTCCATAATCAAGAAATTTACCTTTTTCACAATAATGAATTTTTAATGTTCCCTCTAATGGAATAACATCTATTCTCTTGGCTTCAAAAAATTCGATATCGCTAGTACGTTCATTTAAATCATATGTGTTAGATCGCTGCCTGTGATTAATTATTATTTTTTCTTGTTTTTTATCAAGAAAATTAATTTCACTCAAATAAATGACTTTAAAAATAGCAGGCTGCGAGGCCTCTTCACCATCATTCAGATGGCTTCCTTTCCTTAAAAATCGAGAATACTCACAGGCTTCATCTTCCTTTGCAAAAAGCTTTATACTTTCAATATTTTTTCCGCTGAAAGAATCATATATCTCTGTAAGAGGAATATTTTTTCTATATCTTATCTGCGGGTCCAGGTCTAAAATATAATGGCTACTAGTATTCTCTGAAAATTGAATAGGACTACCAACGGTATAAAAAATATTAGATTTATATTTATTAGCTAATTCTTTAAGTTCATCAATACAATACTCATGGAATTTTTTGTTTACTCTAGCCATTGTTTTCAATTCTTTCTGATTAAAAAAGCTAAACAAATGACGACGTATTTCATGAGGTAATTTTGTTAAATCTTTTTCAAATAAACTAACATTTTTATGAATATCTTTCATTATAAATTCCTACATCTGTTAATCTATTAAATTATCTCTCCTTAGATGACTTCTATCAATTTCGTTTTCTGTTTTTCGCTTTCTGTCATACTTGTATAGGCGAGTATCCAATCTCTGTAAGAACTGCTAAAGCAGCTTTGATGGTAGATTTCTGCCTGCGCCGAAAGGTATTATTGCGTGGATAAGTTAAAGAATTAACTATAACCAAAAATGATCCTATATCATCCCGAAAATTCTATATCATCCCGCGAATTTTATGTCATACCCATGAATTTTATGTCATCCCCGCGAAGGCGGGGATCTATTCATCAATTAGCACTGAGGTTAATTTTTAGATGGATTCCTGCGCGGGAAAGACATTTATTAGCTACGCAACAATGCCGCGCGGGAATGACAAGGTTTTTGTTGGGTAGCGAGGCGTCTGACTACTTTTTATTCTCTATCATACCCGCTCCTTCTCTGTCATACCGCGTAGGCGAGTATCCAATCTCCTAAAAACCGCCAAAACAGCTTGAAGGATGGATCTCCACTGGCGTGGGAATCCATCTACCGGAACAAGGAATGACCTAGCAAAGCTATTTATCACACATCCTCAAAGAAGACAATAACTTGTTATTTACATTTTTTGGCTAGGTATTTTATCTCAGCAATTACGCCTTCAGGACCAACGGCAAGAGCGCTATCTTTTTTCCAAAAACTAAGTGCATTTAGGTTAACATTATTCCATAATTTTTCCCAAGTTAAGCCCGATTTGTTATTCACTGCTTCATCTGCTTTATAATCATTTATCGTTGTTAATTTATTATTAGTTAAGCGAAGATGTAAGTCTATTAGTTTTTTCATATTCTTAACGCTTCTAAGTTGGGTTTTGTCCTTTATTCAAAAGTAATAAAATTTTAATTAAAAAATTGATGCCTGATTTTCGGCGGCAAGCTAATAACAAAAAATTTATACTATAAATCAGAGAAAATAGTTTATGAAGATCTATCTATGCATAAATATCAAGAGTATTATCAAGCTTTAATCGCTAAAGATAGTCATTACGAAGGTATATTTTTTGTTGGAGTTAAGACAACAGGCGTTTTCTGCCGTCCAACCTGCTCTGCAAGAAAACCAAAATTTAAGCATTGTGATTTTTTTAATGAAGCACAAGAAGCTTTATTAGCAGGCTATCGCCCTTGTAAACGCTGTCAACCACTATCATCTCCAAATCAGGTTTCAGATCTTGTTCAATTTCTTGTAAAAACTGTTGAGGATAATCCAGAAAAAAGATGGAAAGAAAGTGACTTTCAACAAATGTCGATTGACGCTTCAACTGCACGTCGTCAATTTAAGAAACAATTTGGTATGACTTTTGTTGCTTATGCAAGGGCTCGTCGATTGGGAATTGCTATGAAACAAATCCGAGAAGGTGATTCAGTCATTAATACCCAGTTAACAATAGGTTATGAATCTGGAAGTGGTCTAAGAGATGCATTTTCTCGTCATTTAGGAACTTCACCTTCACAATCTGAGAATAAATTTATTTTATATGCATCATGGCTTGATACCAAACTTGGGTCAATGCTTGCTATTAGTTCTGACTCAGCATTATATCTTTTGGAATTTGTTGATCGCCGTGGTCTAGAACGAGAAATTGAGCGTCTGAAATCTAAAACAAAAGCATGTATTTTGCCAGGAAAAACATCACCTATTACGTCCATTGAAAAAGAACTAGCAGAATACTTTACTAGTAAATTGAATTATTTTAAAACACCTGTCTTTTTTCTTGGAACATCTTTTCAACAAAGGGTATGGGAAGAATTACAAAGAATTCCTGCCGGCGAAACAAGGACCTACTCAGATATTGCTAAATCTCTTGGAAAGCCCTCTGCTTTTAGAGCCGTAGCGCAAGCCAATGGAGCAAATCAACTGGCAATTATCATCCCTTGTCATCGCGTTATCAAGGAAAATGGCCAATTAGGTGGCTATGGTGGTGGGATAGCACGTAAAGAGTGGTTACTTAACTTAGAGAGAATGAATAAATAACTCTATGTTACTTTATACTAAAGTTTATAAATTGAGGATGTAAGATTAACCCTTTGAAATCGAATATAGATACTGACTAACCGGACACAATAGATTCTGCCGTTGGCGTGAGAATAATATTTGCTAAGTTTGGCTCGATCTACTTTAGCTACATATATTCAGTATAAATAAACATTAAATTGATCACTAATTACCATGATTGTTTTAACTTTACGCCATTAACTTAAATGGTTGTTATTTGCTGGAATAATTAAAGTTATCCTCATAGGTAATGTGCTAAATTTAATAGATATTTTATA